>JBEARC010000083.1:0-16416 GCA_041163465.1 Bacteroidota bacterium | reverse complement strand
CCCTGTCCATTCAAGACAACAACGAATTCCGTCCCTTCCGAGGCAACGTATTTAACACGAAAGTGTTGGATGCCGAAGGAAACCCGGTCGACAAATATGACTATGTGGTCTACGACATTGACGGCGTGACAGATTTCTTGAAGGAGTATAATAAGAATGCCGAAGCGGTCAAGAGTTTGACGCCTGAAGACATCGACCTTCTCGGCAACCTTCAAACCAAGGTGGAGGAAGCTACAATTCGAAAGAATGAGCATAGACATGAAGAGGCTCAAACCTTGATGCAAGATGCCATGGACATGATTGTCGACAGCGATGCCCTCGCTGCCGCTGATTTGCGCAAAGGCTTCAGCAACAACATCGACGCTGTTCCTGGGGACATGCAGCAGCGTCCTGAGACCCTCGAAGAGAACATGAAGCGGATGAACTATCGGGTAGCCGACAACATTGATTACCTCGATGGGGACCAAAACAGTTCGTGGAACTTCTCATCCGAGCGGGAGGCGCCGACCAACAATTCCAGCGAATTGTCTGAAAGAGAGCGTCGCGTGTACAACTTCGGGGGGTCCACGTTGATCAGCAACCGGAGTCGCGTCTACAAAGGAGGCGGATGGGATGACCGTGCATACTACCTCATTCCTGGTACGCGCCGTTTCTTGGATGAGCGCCAGAGCTCGGCCTCCATCGGTTTTCGATGTGCGATGGATCGAATGGGCACTGCTGTCCCCTACTCTGGTCAATAACGCATGACATTTGTTGGGTCACCAACCCAACGTCAACAACTTGAATCCAAAACCCCCGCGAATGCCATCGCGGGGGTTTTCTTTGGTGAGAAATTGCGAAGCATGCTCCCGTTGCCTCCTGACATTGAATCCCGACTGCTTCAGGCCGTTCAACAGGCCACCCATGTCACAACCGACACCCGCCATGAACTGGATGGAGCGATGTTTTGGGCTCTCAAAGGCGAACGGTTTGATGCCAACCAATTCGTGGATGAAGCCCTTGAACGAGGCGCGTCTCATGTCGTAACGACAGACTCACATTGGCAGAGTCATCCAAACGTCACGGTGGTCGAAGACGTCCTCTCAGCCATGCAATGGACAGCAAGGGCCTATCGAAGGACGTGGACTGGGACCGTCATGGCCTTGACCGGGAGCAATGGAAAAACCACCTCCAAAGAGCTGATTCGTGATGTGCTCGCAACATCGCATTCTGTGCATGCCACACCAGGGAATTACAACAACCACATTGGGGTTCCTTTGACCCTGCTGAATGCGCCACATCCTGTCGACATCGTCATCGTCGAAATGGGCGCAAACCACCAAGGCGAAATCGCCATGTTGTGTGACATTGCAGAGCCCACCATGGGCTACATCACCAACATCGGCTTGGCTCATCTGGAGGGATTTGGTGGCGAAGAGGGCGTGTACAAGGGCAAGAAGGAACTCTTTGATTCGCTCGCCCAATCCGGCGGCATCGCCTTCGTCCTTCAAACGGATGCCAAGGTGGTTCGCGCAGCCCAAGAGGTGGGTGCAGTCATTCCCGTTTCTGATGCGGGCTGGGCGTGGTCAGATGGTGATGGAGTCAATGCCCAAGGCCCTGCTGCCACCGTGACAAGCCCCTGGTGTCCGGAGGGATTTGTCGTGCACCTGGAAGGCCGCTACAACCTCTCCAATTGCATCGCGGCGGCAACCATCGGCGAACACTTCGGAGTTTCTCATGTGGCCATCCAACAGGCGCTCTCAGCCTACGTTCCCACCAACCATCGGTCCCAGGGAATCCAAACGGACCGCAATTGGGTGTTGCTTGACGCCTACAACGCCAATCCATCGAGCACCCGCCAAGCTGTCGAGGCTTTTCACCTCAGGGCCTTTCCCCAACCCTTGGTCATTCTAGGGAGCATGGCAGAACTGGGCGAGGCCAGCCTTTCCCTGCACCAAGAGATGGTCGACCTTGTCCAACAATGTCAATTGCCTTTGTGGACTGTGGGGCGCGAATACAGCTCGATTCCCCACCACGGGCGTCACTTCGGCACGACCGAAGAACTCATGGCCGAACTCAACAAGAACCCCCTTCACAACCGAGAAATCCTGATCAAGGGGAGTCGCGGGATGGGGCTCGAGAAACTCATGCCCTACCTCTGACGAAAGTTATCTTTGCAGACATGTCGCTGATTGAAGAACTGAAATGGCGCGGGTTGTTGCACGACATCATGCCCGGCACCGAAGAATTGATGGCCCAAGAGCGTGTGAAGGCGTATGTAGGGTTTGACCCCACCGCCGACAGCTTGCACATCGGCAACCTGGTGCCCATCATGCTGCTGGTGCACTGGCAGCGCGCGGGTCACACCCCCATTGCACTGGTTGGTGGGGCAACCGGGATGGTAGGCGACCCCAGTGGAAAAACGGCGGAGCGCCAATTTTTGGACCTGGATGTGCTGCAACACAACTTGGCTTGTCAACGTCGGCAGCTGGAACGCTTCCTGGACTTCACGGGAGACAACGCAGCATCGGTGGTCAACAACTACGATTGGTTTCGCGACATGACGTTTTTGGACTTCATTCGCGATGTCGGAAAGCACATCACCGTCAACTACATGATGTCCAAGGACAGCGTGAAAAATCGGCTTGAAAGCGGAATGAGCTTCACAGAGTTCACGTACCAACTGGTTCAAGGGTATGATTTCTACCACCTGTGGAAGGAACGCGGCGTGAAAGTCCAAATGGGCGGCAGTGACCAATGGGGCAACATCGTGACGGGAACAGAACTGATCCGGCGCAAAGGGGGAGGACAGGCGTTTGCCATCACAGCCCCGCTCATCACCAAGGCAGACGGATCCAAGTTTGGAAAGAGCGAAGGCGGCAATGTATGGCTTGACAAGAACCGAACCTCTGTCTACAAATTCTACCAGTATTGGATCAATGCCGCGGACGAAGACGCAGCCCGGTACCTGCGCATCTTCACCCTGCTTGGGCGTGACGAGATTGAAGCCATTGAGGCTGAGCACGCCCAAAACCCTGGAGCGCGCGCCTTGCAAAAGGCCTTGGCAGAAGAGGTCACGCGACGAATCCATGGACAAGCCGACCTGGACACGGCCCTAGCGGCGAGCAATTTGCTCTTCGGCAAAAGCTCCGAAGAAGACCTGCGAGCCCTGCCACAAGCTGAACTGCTCTCCGTCTTTGAAGGCGTTCCTCAACGGATGATGTCTCGTGCGGAAGTGAATGCGGGCGTCAGTGTGATTGAATTGCTCGCAGGAGGAGATGCCCCGTTTTTGGCCTCCAATGGAGAAGCGCGACGTGCCCTGAAGGAAGGGAGTGTCAGCGTGAACAAAACCAAGGTCGGAGAAGACAAAGAGGTGGGCGTCGGAGACGTGATGGATTCAGGCCTCATCGTCCTTCAGCGCGGAAAGAAAAACTACTTCTTGGTACGCGTCACGGACTGAAGGACATTCATTGGAAGAGCAAGGCAAGGTCACGACCTTCCACCACGTAGAGAAACACCACAAGGAACACCGAAACAACGAGGCCAATTGTGGCCTTTCCGAGGTCTGAAAACACCATGGTGGCCACGTTTCGGCCGTCTGCCTTGGCTTCCTCGAGCCTCATTCGGAGCGCCACCTCGCGACCGGCAAGCATGCCGAGAAACACCCAGGTGGTACTCATCGGAATTTTGGCGCCAATGCCGAGCATGTCAAACTTGAACAACAGCAGAACGAGGCCATAGAAAAAGTCAATGAAGGTCGCTGAACGGATGTCTTGCGTGTTGGTTTTGACCCTGACAATTTCTTGAATTTTACCGCCCCGACGGTAAAAGATGTAGCCCAACATCGCCAGCAACGTTCCCAAGGCAAACACAAATGTTCCCACGCCAACCTCGCGCGGATCCCCCAGGTAAACCATGATGTTCACCAAATCTTGGGTCAGCCACTGGCTCCACAAGAACCCCGTTGAACCCCACTGAAGAGCCGTCCAAAACTGACGGTTGGTCCACAATCCATGGTCCTCTGAATCGAGGGGGCGATTCATGAAAAGGCGCTCCGTCACACGACTCAAGAACCAAAAAGACACGATGGCAAAAGCGAACGCGACGCCATATCCGCCCAAACTTTTGATCAGCATTTGAGGGAGCGCCTTGGGTGCAAAAAAGGTCAGCACCAAGAAGGTGGTACTCACTGGAATTCCCAACCGCGTGATGAAAAGCAGCGCCAGGGGAGGAAGTACATACCACACACTGATTGACGGGAAGGCTTGTCCATCCTTGAAGATGCCGTCGAATTTGCCAAAGGTCAAATCATCGCCCTTTCCTCCCAAGTACTCACCATAACCGAGGTATCCAAGCGTAACAACCACCGCCATGATTGTGCCCGCGAACAACCAGAGCTGCCACCACTTCCGACGTTCATTGGACACCAAGAACGTCCCCAAAGTTTGGATGCTGTCATTCCCGACCACCGAGTAGGCGGCGAGTGCAAATCCGAGGAGGGCGAATGTGGATTCCAAGGTGCTGCAAGTTGCGGGCGCAAGATGTCCAACGAATGTCAGTCTGCCAACCCTTCTGTGTTATGATTTCAACCATTCGCCAACAAACTGCAACCCCGAACCTCAGAATGGTCCACTCTCCCTTGCAAAGTCAGCCCATGAGAGGTCCATGTTGCCAAGTCAGAGGTGGCCAAAAACGCACAACTATGCACATTGGCGAGGTCGATGATGTCCAGCCGACCGGTTCGGCCTTCGGCCATGACACACCTCGGATCGCGTGCGTCCCTGACGATGGGTCGCATCCATGGGGGAAAGCTGTGATGAATTCCATCCATGGCATACGCCTGGGACATCAATTCGGTCATGCCGTATTCCGATGCGACATCCACGCCGGGCAATGCCTGGCGATACGAGTGCTGAACTGCATCTCTGATGGGCTCTTCTCCCCTTCCCTTCATCCCCCCTGTCTCCAAGAGAATGGGACGAATGTCATGGATATGATCCACCAAATCACGGCTTGGGGCATGAGGACCCTTGAGCCAATCCAGTACGGCCCATGTCACTCCCACCATGACAAGCCTTCGGTCAGCAGCGGGCTGATACCGCATGAGCATGTCGTTCCATGCCGCATGACGATCCATGAGCATTCGATCCTGGGCGATTTCAGCCCCCCCCATAAAGTCCTGCACCATGGTCAACAACGACGCATCGTCTCGCCCCACATACCCGGGAAGCAACGCCATCCAATCCCATGCGTCCACACCTGTGCCCCATTGCACTTGCCAAGCCCTGCGTGAAACATCGCGGTACCAGGACAAGGCATCAGCATCGAGCCAATGGGTGGCCCGCAAGGATTGATGGGTGGTGCCAGAGCTTCGAAACGCATGAACCGGCTTCCACGATCCACTCTGGACTGCATGCCGTTTGAACATCTCCACAGGCATGCATGGAATGTCCTCGACATGGTCAACGGACTCCACAGCAACACCCATCCCAGCCACAAATCGTTGGTAGACCGAATTGTGCCGCACCTGCCATCGGAACAACGCAAGGGCATGGGGTTCAAAGCCATCCCGAGCGGATGGTGCCTCGTCAAACCATCTCTTCAGGTGCGTTCGAACCTCGTTCAAGGATGCATCCAAGCCAAACATCGTGTCTCCACTCATCTCGTACCGCAAGTTCGGAAGACATCTTCCTTCTCAGTAGTTTTGTTCCATGTTCTCCCGAGGCATTTCAAGGGTGAGCCATCTCGGCGCCGGGATTCTGGCCGCGGGGGTTCTCACGATGGCAGGATGCTTGCCACAGCCAGTGTTCCCTGATGAACCTTCTCTTGCCTTCGTTTCTTTTGACGTGGGACCTGCCGGTGATGCGACGTTGGTGCTGGCCTTCACAGATGGGGATGGCAACGTAGGGCTGGCTCAGGCAGACACCCTTCCTCCATTCTGCGCTACGTGTGAACATCATTTCAATTTGGTGGGAACCTACCAGGAATGGTCGTCCGAAGGTTGGGTCACTCCCACCTTGCTCGTTCCCTATTCGTACCGCGTTCCGCAAGCCCAACCCACGGGATCCAGTCCCGCCCTCGATGGTGAGATTGCCTTGGCATTGAACACATGGTATTTGGCGGGATCAAACGCTGACTCCGTGCGCTTCGGTTGGGTTCTTTGGGATCGCGACTTGAACCCGTCCAACCAAGTGTGGACTCCAGGACTGGCCACACCCTAGTCCTCCCTTCAACACACGTCGATTGCGCGCTGCCAATCGCTGCGCCTCAAGATCTTTTGTCTTCTCGCGCCCCTTCAGCCAGTTGGGCACTGACGTGTGCAATGCGGTCTCCACATTCTTCCAACGAGGTGATCAATTCGGAATAGAGAATTCCGCTGGAAGCTGGGTACTTGCCGCGTTCCACATCCCTCAAATGCTTCTCCCTTAGCTGGTTACGCAAGGAATTAATCTTTCCCTCGACTTCAGCCACCGCATCCAAATCCACATGATCTGCCTTGAGTTGATTGTCCATGACTTGAATGGCCTCTCTCAACAGCCCAAACATCTGAATCACATTTCCTCGTTGGCGCGGCAAGAAATAGACGCCATTCCTCTCTTTGGTGTCAAGCTGCCATCCCATGTTCAAAAGCATGTCTCCCACGCGCTCCAAATCAGGATTGATTGATGAAAGGGCAGCCACACGTGCTCCCAGTGCAGGACTGAGTTCCAGTTGGGTCACTGCCGACAATTTGGCAGCGATGGTTTGCTCCAAACGATCTGTGCGCTCCTCCCACTTGGCCAAATGGTTGAGGATGTCCTCACGCTCTGTGGGATCCAACACCCCCATGAGCTCCTCGAGAGCGTTCACCATGCGCTTCAAAATACCGCCACTTTTACGCATGTCGCTCCGAATCTCTTCAAGGCTGAATTCCGCATCCACAATCCTGCCTGGAATGGCTGATGGACTGGGATCGAGTTCGGTGTCATTGTCTTCAACCCAAACCAATTTTTTGGACAACTTGATCAGGGTGTCGATGCCCAATCCAAGCATCAGGGCGTTGAGCACATTGAAGGTGGTGTGGAACATCGCCAAGACATACCCATTCCGCACCTCCAAGGATTCAACCCCAGAAAAGAGCGTGCTCAGAAATTCAGCCATGAAAGGAACAAGGCCAATCATCCACAACGATCCGACCGCATTGATGAGGAAATGAATGCGAGCCACCCGTTTGGAAGCGCGGTTTCCAACCACTGCCGCGAGGTTGGCCGTGAGCGTCGTTCCAATGTTTTCACCAAGAACCATCGCCAACGCACTCTCCAAACCAATCAAACCCGATACCATGGCTGCCAAAGTCAGGGCCGTGGCAGCACTCGAGGATTGAATCAAGGCCGTCAACGATGCGCCTAGAACAAGAAACACGAGGTTGTTCCTGAATCCTCCCCTGCCCTCTGGGAAAATGGATGTGAAGAGCTCACGGGCACCCAACACTTCCATTTGGCCTTTGAGCAAGTTCAAACCGATGAACAGCAAGGCAAACCCAATCATCATGTTGGCCACCTGCCTTGAGACCCTTCGCTCCATCAAGAGCAAGGGGACTGCCAACCCCGCAATGGGAAGGGCCATGTCGCTCAACGAAAATCCTCCGAGAGACAACACAATCAGCCACGCAGTGATGGTCGTCCCGATGTTGGCACCTAACAACACCCCAACAGATTCTCGAACCGTGAGCAAACCGGCATTCACCAAGCTTACCAAGGTCACGGTCACAGCCGACGAAGACTGAAGCAAGCTCGTGACAAAAAGTCCGGTCAAGGTACCCACCCAGGTGCTCTTGGTGATGCTGCTCAAGAATTCCCGGAATGAGGTGGCAGACACACGTCGTATGGCATCGCTTAAGGTGCGCATGCCAAACAAGAAGACTGCAAGGCCCCCCAGGATGCTCAACAACCACTTGATCCAAATCATGCCACACGTTGTGTTTGGGAGGGGAAGATAAAAGAAGGGCGCCGCATGGGCGCCCTTCTCAGCATTTTGTCGCCCGCTGCAATCAGAGGCAGGTGCCTCCGAAATCGACGAGGAAAATCAACAAGTCAGCCGTAGTCACTGATCCGTCGGCATTGAGGTCCGCAGGACATGGGTTGGATGAGGTGAACGTGCAAGAGCCGTCGTCCTGGGTGGCCCCAGCAGTGAAGTTGTCGGCCTCAGGGTAGGTGCATCCGAAGCAATCAAATGTGCATTGCGTCGCATCTCCCAAAAGGGCGTTGCTGTTGAAGTTACAGGCATTGGGGTTGTTGCAGCCAAATGCAGAACTGTTGGCCGCCCCAGGCGTTCCATCGTACACCCAAGAAGCTTGCCAGTTGCCGCCAAAGTCGTTGCCATTGCCCACTGGCGTGTTGAGGTATGCGGCGAGAATTTCAGGAATGTATTCCAATGTGGCACATCCGCCGTTGGGACTGTCAATCCAGTTGAAGCCCAAGATTCCCTGCGCAGAGGAAGGCCAAACACCTGAGGTGGCATACGTCACGGCATTCACCACGTTGCCGAATCCGTCACGCAAGGAGAGGGCTTCGCCAGAGTTGCTGAAGTTGCCTTGATCCATTTGGAACACTTGGTAACCATTGCCGCTGTAATTCGATGTACCTGCTGCCGAGACGGTCAACACGATGAATTCTCCCGCAGCGATGGTGGTTCCCTCGGGGAACGTCAATCCCAGCTGATCCAAACCACCTGAAGTGTTGTAGAATTCAAATCCAGAGAGATCCGCTGCCAAATCACCGATGTTCAACAACTCCACGAATTCGTAGTCGAAGTCATCGCCCTGCAAACCGCATGGGTTGTAATGAATCTCATTGATGATGATGCTTGGCAAGGTGTAATAACACGTCGAGTTGTCCTCCAACGTGGTGTTTGCGTTGTAGTTCAACGCGGTGGGGTCGGTGCAACCAGTGATCACGCACGACCCATCATCCACAGTTGCTGAGGAGTCGTAGTTGTCCGCATTCGGATCTGTGCAACCAGAAACGTTGGCGCACGAGCCATCGTCTTCCGAAGCGACAGGGTCGTAGTTGGGGAACGACGCATCCGTGCAACCGATCCGCACGACGTCTTCCGCAGTGCGCGGAGTCAATTTCCAGTTGTTGTAGCTGAAGAAGTTGGGGCCGGTCACGCGGTAGTTCGCACCCACCTCGACCACGGGCATCATCACGCCAGCAACATCCACACTGTCATCGATTGCGTTGTAACCCAACGCTGCCACCATGCCGGTACCCACACCGTCACTCAACAACCACTCTCCAAAGGTGGCGTTCAAACTCACAACTTCTCCAGTCATTTGGACCAACACGCTTTCCCACTGCTCATCGTTGATGGCTGAAGGTGCGAGGATTTCAGCCGCTGGCAAGGCATTGCCTGAGGATTGAATGGTGGGGACGGCCGACAAAATCTGACGAAGGCCGTACACAACACTGACACTTCCTGCCACTTCCACCTGATCGCCCACAGACACGCCTGAACCAATCACCCAAATGGCCGAGAAAGGACCATTGGCGTTTTGAATTGCGTACGAAGGCTGTCCGGCCAAGGCGCTGTTGTTGGCATACACACCTGTCACGATTCCCGAAGTCACCACTTGGCCAGAGAAATTTCCTTGATGAATTTCCTGAATGGTCAAGTTGGGAATGAAGATGCACGAGCCATCGTCCTCTGTGGCAGAAGGATCGTAGTTCACAGCGCCAGGGTCCGTACATCCCGTATTGTCGGCAGCACATGCTCCTTGGAATGTGTGAATTCCGAGGTTGGTCCAATCGTCCTGAGGATTGATGATCCACTCCGTGTCCACTTCATTGGTTCCGGCACTCATGGCCCAATCGCCAGCATTGCCCTGGCTGACGCTCGGCTTCCGCACAAGGGTGGCATTTTGGGTAGCGTTCAGCACGCCACCCACTGCAAATCCGCTTCCGGGGTCTGGACCGAGGTTTCCGATGATGTCAACCACGGTGGTGTCACCGCCCGCAATTTTGGCCAACACATAGGTGTCATCGCCATTGCTCAGGTAGGTGTAGGTCATGTCGGCCACTGCCAAAATCAAGGGGTCCGCAGTAGGGTGCGCCACAATGAACGTTCCTCCAGGTGCGATTTGGGACCCGGCTGGGAAGTTGAACGTCCAAAAATCGACGTTTCCAGTGATGGTAGGTGCTGAGCCGAGGGCGTCGCATCCATTGGAGCAGTTCCCAAACGTGTATTCATCCAAGAAAATGGGGGACGATGTTGGGTTGAAGAGCTCCATGTACTTGTTGTTTGAGGACCCTTCGGCGTATTCTGAAATGAACACGCTGCATTCCCCGCCTTCATAGAAGCAACTACCATCATCCACAGAGGCCAAGGCATTGTAGTTCGCAGCTCCTTGGGTGGTGCAACCATACAACAGCACGTCCTCCGCGCTGCGGGGCTGGATCTTGAACGCTGAGAACGTGTAATCCATGGGGCCAGTCACTTGCAACGTGTTGCCCAGACCCACCAAGCCTGAACCAATGGCGTCGTAACCCGCATCGTCCACGGCAACTTCTCCTGTTCCGTCCGACAACGACCACTCGCCAAAACCGAGGCTCGGGTTGATCACATCCCCCGTGACTTCCACCAACACACCTTCCCAAGCTTCCGCTCCGGACTCCAAGGTACCGAGTGCCTCTGGGGTTGGCAATGCGTTGCCTTGGCTGAGAATGACCACAGCAGGCGTGGAGATTTGGGTTTTGCCAAAGTACTCGGTTACAGCACCCGTCGCCTCAATCAAATCACCAACCTGAACGGGCACATCGGGACCAAAGAGCCACATGCCGCTGTAGGCACCCTGCCCATCTTGAATGCTCACGTTGCTTCCAAACACACCAGTTACCACCCCACTGGTCACAACGACCGAGTCTGTGAAGATGTCTGTTTCTTGACCCAACTGAATGTCTGCAATGGATGTCATCGACACTTCGATGCATGAACCATCGTTGTAGTCCGCTGATGCATTGTAGTTGGGAGAAGCCGCGTTGGTGCAGCCACCTTGGCCTACAGTGATTGTACCCACCATGCCCAAAGCCGCATGAGACCCCACAGAACAATCGTAGGTGTAGACGCCAGGAACGGTGAACGTGTGCGAACCGATACACACGCCTCCAGCCGCGCCCACGATGGGCTCAAAATAAAACGCTTCGGGATTGCCGAAGGAGGAGCCTGTTTGGGTGTCGATGTCGCCGTTGGCGTTGTGGTTGCCTCCAAGGTTGGAGAAGACGACGGTTTGGCCTACCTCAATGGTCAAGTCAGCGGGCACAAACTGATAGCTCGAGGCTTCGACAACCACGCCCTCCACATTGCAGGGGTTGTCAAACGTGCAGCTACCATCATCCAGAATGGCCGTCGGGTCGTAGTTGGTGGCCGCGGGGTTGGTGCATCCCTCAGCGAGTGCACCGCATCCCAAAAATTCATGCGCGTCGAGGTTGGTCCAGTCGTCGTTGTCAAGGACAATCCACTCGCTGTCTTCAGCTGTGGTGCCAGCGCTGGTCGTCCAATCACCTCCGTTGCCAGAACTGACCGTCGACTTGCGCACAAGGGTGTGATTGGCTGTACCCGCAGCGACTCCTGCGACATCCCATCCCGTCCCTGGATCACCATTCCAATCTCCCACAGCGTCAATTTGGACGAAACTCGCCGTGTCGCCCTGAACGAGAATGAAGCCATCATCGCCATTGGACAGGAACGAGAAGGTCAGGTCCGCAACCGCAAGAATGGTCGGGTCGGCGGAAGGGTGGGCAATGATGTATACATCGCCTGGTGCAACACTGGCCCCTGCCGGGAATTCATTCCAAAAATCATAACTCCCCGCGCCATTGTCGGGAGCATTGGACACACTTGGAAAGGCGTATCCCGTCAAATCCACAGTGGAAGAGGTCGGGTTGTAAATTTCCAAATACTTGTTGTTGGACGATCCTTCAGCCGCCTCCGAGAAGAAGAGGTTCTCACATTGGGCGAATGATTGGGTCATTCCAAAGGAAATGGCCGCGAAGGCAAGAAGCCGGGTCATGAAACGCATGGGGTGGACTATTAAAAGGTTTTGGACGGGTGAAATTACTCATTCCTAGGCCAAAACAAGGCATTCAACCGAGAATTCACATGAAATTGACACAGCATTCACGCCGTATCAACCATCGAAGGGCCGTGATCAACCAGACCGAGAATGTCTGCAAAAACGACTTCGCTCAGTCAGCCTGCACCCGAGGCTAAAACAGCGTGGGTGGTTGCCAAGTGAAGGTGCGCCTGTGCAGGGGCGTGCTTCCGTGGGCTTGCAAGGCGACGCGATGCTTGTGGGTTGGGTATCCCATGTTTTGGTCCCACCCGTATTCCGGATAGGTGAGGGCGGCCTCCATCATGTAGGCGTCCCTGTGGGTTTTGGCCAAAATGCTGGCAGCTGCGATGGAAGCCACACGCGCATCTCCCTTGACAAAACACGTGTGCGGTGGCAAATCATTGGCAGATACAAATCGGTTGCCATCGATCAACAAATGGTCCGGACTGCCCGCCAAACCGCGCACGGCGCGTCGCATGGCTTCAAAGGATGCTTGAAGGATGTTCAACTTGTCAATGTCTTCTGGACTCACGAAGGCCACAGACCATGTCACGGCCTGTTCCTCGATGGCCCGACGCAATTCGTTGCGTTGCGAGACGGACAATTGTTTGCTGTCATTCAGGGGAAGACGCTGCGCCGTCGATGCCGTCAACACCACCGCTGCTGCCACGACTGGACCCGCAAGACATCCACGTCCCGCTTCGTCGCATCCCGCTTCGACACGACCTCGGACCACCTGGGCAATCAACCCCTTGTGTTCTTCAGCCATGGCCCGTTTGAGGCGCAGTCAACAATGTGTTCACCGCGGTGTTGAGTTTCACTCCACTTTGGGCCCAGCTGAACATGCCAGCCCGCTCGAGGCCGGCTTGAACGCACCTGGCACGGCGCTCCGGTTCTTCCGACAACGCCAGCATGGCCTCGGCAATCCTCGACGCATCTCCTGGCGGTACCAGCGCGAATGCGGCACCCCCGCAAACCTCTGGCAGAGCGCTTGTGTTGCTGCAAATCACGGGAGTTCCCGATGCCATTGCCTCCACGACGGGGATGCCAAATCCTTCAAACCACGGCACAAACACCAATGCTTCAGCGCCTCCAACCGCTTGAGCCAACGCCCCATCATTGAGACGTCCAACCCAATGCACCCTGGAGTCTACATCGGCATCCCGAAGCCCGTTGATGGATGAATGGTGCTCGCTTTGAGGCCACATGGCCACACCGACCACAACCAAATCCCATGCTCCTCCGCGTGCGCAATACATGCCAAACGCCTCGAGCAGGCCCTCCAAATTCTTCCGGGGATGCAAGGATCCCACGAACACAAAGTAGGGTCTCCCCTCAGACAATGCCTCTTGAGAAGCCCTTCGCTCTTGTGCATTCATGGGCACGAATTCGGAAGAGGCAGCGTTGGGAATCACATGAATGGACCCTGCTTCCACGCCATACCGATGGACAATGTCCTGCTTGGACGCCTCCGAAACCGTGCAGAGAACATGTGCTTTTTGGGCAAATCGGGGAAACATGCCTCGGTAGTAACGCGCCCATGTCCGAGGCAGCCATTCGGGACGATGCTCGAAATTCAAATCGTGGATGACCGAAAGCTGGGGGAATTCCCTCGGCATGCCCAAAGAGATGGGTCCCTCAAGCGACACAAACGCGTCGGCCCTCCACTGTCGCAGCACCCAGGGAACGGCTGCATCAAACCAAAGCCGAAGCAGCCAAGGCCGCCGACCTGGAACCCAAATGCGGCGCACTTCCACCCGATCTCCCCAATGAAACAAGGCATCGTCGGGCCTGTCAACCAGCAACAAAAAGGTGTCATTGGGTCGAAGATCCACCAGTTCTTTCAGGCAGTGCAACGTGAAGATACCGATGCCTTCCATTTTTCCTGGAACCAACAAACGACCGTTGAGCGCGATGCGTGCCATGACGTCAAAGGTATCGCCTCGCGGGGGTTTGGTCTGGAGAATGTTCCCGCAAACCAACCCCAAAGTTTACCTTCGCACCCAACATGCACAACCTCCCTAGGCCATGAACCCAACAGGAAGCAATTCCCCCATGGAATCGACCCACTTGCTGGTCTTTCTCTTCAAACACATCAAAACATTCGTCGCAGTTGGCGCCTTGGCCGTGCTGGGATCATCGGCTGTGTCCCTGATGCTCGATGAATACTTCGAAAGCACCGTGGTCATGTTTGCCACATCGCAGCATTCCATCGGAGAACAATTTTTTGAAGAAACCAAGAAAAACGACTTGCTGGCCTACGGGGAAACGGAGGATGCCGAGCGATTGCTGCAAATTCTCAATTCTCACAGAATTCGGAACCGAATCATTGAGAAGTACAACCTGTTTGAGCACTACGACATCAACCCGCAAGAACCCGGCTCCAAGTCCGATATGGCCAAAGCGTACAACAGCAACGTGAGTGCGAGTTTGACGCGTTTTGGATCCATTCAAGTTCGCGTGCTTGATACCGACCCAGAAATTGCCAGAGACATGGCCAACGACATGGCTTATTTGGTGGACAGTGTGGCCAACAAAATGCGAAACGACCGGGCGAGGGACGCCTTTGATTTGGCCAAAAACACCCTCAAAGAAACCTCTGCACAAATCGCGGAAGCCGAAGACAGCTTGGCCACATTGCATGCGATGGGCATCTATGATTTTGAGGCCCAGGTCGAGGGACTCACGGCTCAATACGGCATGGCCCTGGCATCGGGCAACAAAACTGCCGCAGCCACCATCCAAGAAGATTTGGCCCGCATTGGTGCCTTGGCCAATGGATTCAACAACCTCTCAGCCTACCTCGAAGCCGCCTACGAACAACAGGCCTTGCTGAAAAAACGCATGGAGTTGATGCGCGTAGATGCTGAAACGCAGTTGCCATCGAGTTTTGTCGTGGACTACGCCAGCGCCGCGGACAAAAAAGCCAAGCCGGTGCGTTGGTTGATTGTGGCCATGACCACCGCTGTGTCGCTGCTTGCTGCCCTGCTCGCCATGCTGGCGTGGGACACGTACCAACGCGCCCAAGGCAAGGCCGTGGTGTGATGAGAGACCGGTTGACAGGTCATGTCGGTTGGATGGCAGGCGTGGGAATGGCCGTGCTGGCCATCCTTGGATGGGCCGTCGATTGGCCGTTTGTCCTGGCACTTCCTTTGGCCGGCTTGCTCGCATGGTGGGCATTCGCGAGGCTCGACCTTTTCTTGATGGTCGTGCTGGCCTGGGTGCCACTCAGCGTCAACCTGGGCGAATTCGGTTTGGTATCGATGGGATGGTATGTGCCTACAGAGCCTATGCTGTTTGGTTTGTTGGTGCTTTTTGTGGTGCGAATGTTGTCAGGCCAAACGCCCCACGCCGCCCTTCTTCAGCATCCCGCGACTTGGATCATTCTGGCGGGATTCATGTGGATGGGTTTGACCATCCTTCCCAGCAGCCACGTGGTGGTCTCATTGAAAGCTTGGATTGCCAGGGCCTGGTTCATCGCAGCCTTTTATTTCCTCCTGGCTGAATGGTTTCGTTCCTCACCTCAAGCCCGGCATCAGTTCCTCGCCCTGATTCTGATCCCTCTGAGTGTGGTTGTCGGGTACACCCTCATCCGACACAGTGGCTATGGATTCAGCAAAGCAGCCGGTCATTGGGTGATGAAGCCCTTCTTCAAGGACCACACGTCGTACGGCGCCGTGCTGGCCATGATGATCCCCCCTGTCGTGGCCATGGTTTGGCGCCAATCCCAATCCACCCTCGCCAGGGTGATGTGGTCCCTGGGTTTGGCATGGCTCGTTCTAGGAACCATCCTCTCGTTCACGAGGGCAGCATGGGTGAGTTTGGCCGCCGTGGCAGGTCTGTGGGTGCTCATGAAACTGGGAGTCAAGCTCAAATCTGCAGTGGCAGGTGGCTTGGTGGCCTTGGGGCTGCTCTCGCTGAGCTTCGATGCCTTGGTCATCCAGCTCGAGCGGAACAAGCAAGACTCATCGGACGATTTGGCCCAACATGTGGAAAGCATTTCCAACGTATCGAGCGATGACAGCAACCTCGAACGACTCAACCGGTGGTCCTGCGCTTGGGCCATGTTTCAAGCCAGGCCGATATGGGGGTTTGGACCCGGGACCTACCAGTTTGAATACGCGCCCTTTCAAACGTCCTCGTTGCGAACCAGGATCAGCACCAACAATGCCGACTTAGGCAACGCTCACAGCGAATACCTCGGACCATTGGCCGAACAAGGATTGGTTGGCTTGCTCGCTTTTTTGGGGCTCCTCCTCGTCACGTGCCACCTCGGATTCAAGTTGCATCGGGTGTTGGTGAACCCCGATGATCGGCGTTTGGCCATGGGCTTGTTTTTGGGACTGATG
>JBEARC010000082.1:0-4614 GCA_041163465.1 Bacteroidota bacterium | reverse complement strand
CTCCCATGTTCGCGGCCTTTTTTGGAGAAAGGGACCGCATCATCCGATGGTCCTGGTGCAAGCGCTGGCGTCAAGCGGCCCCACCTTGGGTTCAGTTTGTCACGGTTCCTTCAGGCCATGTCATGCGTCATCAAGAGACCGTGGAATGCCTGCGACGTGCTATCTTGCAGGAACTGACACCTCCGACAGATCCATGACCACGTCAAGTCCATTCTGGCTCGATCAACTGATCGCAGACGCTCACCAAGGCGTGAAGCGCCTCGGCGTGCTCCTGGATCCCCAAGATGCACCTTCCGGGGCCGAACGCATCGAATTGCTCGCGCGCATCGCCCGCAGCGCAGCCACGGATGTATTGGTCGGGGGAAGTTTGGTCACCGATGGAGACACAGAGCAACTCGTGCGCGATGCCAAAGACTTGCTAAGCCAGCCCGTGGTTCTGTTTCCCGGTTCACCCTCTCAGGTCAGCCCTGGTGCAGACGCTTTGCTTTTTCTCAGCCTGATTTCTGGGCGGAATGCCGATTTGCTGATTGGCCGTCACGTCGAGGCTGCTCCCCGTGTGGCGGCGCTCAGACTTCACACCGTGCCAACGGGATACATGCTGCTTGGAGACCCTCCCCTGACGGCGGCAGCCTACATTTCGCACAGCTTGCCCATTCCCTTGGGGAAACCTGATTTGGCTGTGGCCACCGCCCAAGCTGGGGTGATGCTCGGTTTGCGATGTTTGTATTTGGATGCCGGCAGCGGGGCCAACGTGAAGATTCCAGCGGCTACAGTTCAGGCCATCGCCCGTACCGTGGATGTCCCAATCATTGTCGGTGGTGGCATGACGTGTCAGGAAGATCTCGAAGAAATCTGGGAAGCAGGAGCCACCCTGGCTGTGGTTGGCTCCGCCATTGAACGCGACCTCAGCGTGCTCGACACACTGTACCCCATTCACGCCTTCAAGAGATGACAACGGATTTGCCCACCAAGGCAATCAACCACCTCCTCCGTCTGCGCTTGGATGCATGACTCAAAACGCGACAGCCAAGGTGACAAACCCATGCCTCCCGGCTTGAGGGTACACGAAATTCTCTGTCGTTTCCGTGCCCAATCCTCCAACCATGTAGGTGTAGGTCCATCCTGTCGCACTGTAGACCGCATCCAGAAGGTTGTTTCCGAAGAGAGACAGCGTCAGGTTTTGACCTGTGCTCAACATGCGCTCCGCGCGAAACACCGCATCCAAGGTCGTGTAAGCGGCCAAGGCACGACCTTCATTGGATGTGTTGTCTAAGAATTGCTGTCCCACATGCTTTCCGATCAAGCTCAAGGACAGCCCCGCCAAGACCCCTTCTTTGGGCGCCTCCAAGGTCAGCATCCCCATGGCGACGACATGGGGTGAAAGGGCAATGTCCGTGTTCTCATGAACGATGATGTTTTCGAAGTTAAAATTGTTGTCGTAGTCATACACCGTCTCTTCGAACTGGGCAATCTTGTTCTGGGAAAAGGAGGCATTCGCATCCAGGCGCAACGCAGGGGTCACTTGAACGCCGGTTTCAAATTCCACACCGCGACGATGGCTGTCTTCCACGTTCACACGAACCACATTGCCCACATCGTTGAGCTGACCCGTGGCAACGAGCTGATCGGTATACTGCATGTTGTACAACGTCACCCCTGCGGCCCAGCGCGCACCGCGGGTTTTGGCGCCCGCCTCGACATCCAACAACCGCTCCGGGCGCAGCGGGCTGTCTTGCGGTGAATCGAGGTAATCAGCGCGGGCGGGCTCACGATGCGCCACCGCCGCGGACACGAACCCTTGCGTTCTCTCCGAAGGAATCCACGTCAAGCCCGCCTTGGGGTTGAAAAAGGTCAATTCGTCCCGGAGATCAATCACGCTGTAATCGTTGTCGCGGCCTGAGGTTTGGTACAAGACTTGACGCATCTGAGCCTCCGCATGCCAACGAAGATCCCAGACCTGACCCGACCACTTTCCAAAGGCACTCAAATCCGTTTTTTCTCCCAGCGATCGGTAATACTCATCCCCAGGTTTGGCGCCAGCAGCGAAATCCATCCACACGAGCTCACCGAAATGATTTCCTGTGTACATCGAGCGCGACACGCCGTAGACCTGCGAGAGGGACTTGGTGGAACGGCTAAGCGTCCAAGAGGTCCCAACCAAGGTGTTGTCCAACCAACGTCGACGCACCAAATCTGTCACAAACGTGGTGTCTGTGCCCATGACCAAAGGGGTTAACCCGTAATTCGCCAAATCATCGTCCTGACGAAATTGCTCGTAAAATCCAGCGCCGAAGGTGACGTACAGGACACCACCAAAATTCCAATCTCCCAACAACTGATCGAGGTGGATTTGGTGGTGATCTTGACGGTAATCGTCCACCTCGTTCTCATAGCGGTAGTAATTGTGTTGGGCGCGACGTTCGAGCAAATCATTCACGCGAATTGTATCCGCACCGTAACTGTATTCCCCGCTGCCCTGAACCCATGTCAGAATGTCCTCTTCCGTGGATTCGGGGTTTGCCACGATGGAGGGCACGCCGTACCACGCCTGGTAGGTGCGTTCGTGACCCAAGGTGGTGGTCAAGGACAAACGCCCGGTATCCCAACGCTTGGCAACACGACCGTACAAGGAACTCAAATCGCTCGAAGCTCGATCGACCCAACCCTCCGAGGTGATGCGCGAGGCACGTCCTTCGAAGGACCAACCGTCTTCAAGCATCCCAGTGTTCCAAGCAAGGGTGCGACGTTGGGTTCCAAACGACCCCCCTCCAAGCACTGCGCGAATGCCCGGCTTGGCGATGGTCCCGAGTGTATTCACAGACACCGTCGCACCGAATGCAGCAGGCCCATTCGTGCTGGTCCCTACACCGCGTTGAATTTGCAACCCTGTCATGCTGCTGCCCAAATCGGGCAAATCCACCCAAAACACCCCTTGAGATTCCGCATCGTTCAGGGGCACCCCGTTGATGGTGACATTGATTCTGCTTTGGTCTACACCCCGAATCCGAAGTGCCGTGTAACCAATGCCATGACCAGCATCGGAGGAGACCACCGCTGAAGGCGTCAATCGCAACAAGAAGGGAACGTCCTGCGCGGCATCTTGCTTTTGAATGTCTTCGACCTTCAAGTTGGTGACTGCAAAGGGATCCTGGTCCCCTGCCTGCACCGCTGACACCGTGGCAGTGGGTACGCTGAGGGTATCTACGTTCAATTGTGCCTTCAAAACCGGTGTGCTCAAGCACATGGCGAGCGTGACCATCGCGGCCTGCTTGTTGGAAAACATGGAGATTTGTGTCATCGAGAATTGATTTCGTGACACAGGAGCGCTGCATTGCCAAGCCCCGATGACCCGCACGGCGAGTCGGTCGCTCCCTTCCCAGCATGACCTGGGCAGGTTCGGAGGGTATCATCTCAGCCCGGAGGCACCCCTGCGTCTGTGCAAATGTAACGCAACATCGGACAGTACGTACCTTCGGTCTCGCTCCATGACATCCCGGGACCAATCTTCACCTCCATGACGCCCTCCACTGCCACGCCTCAGGAACAACGCGCTGCGCTCGATGCAGCCGGTGCTGCGGCGCGGGTGTTATTGGGCTTTTTACCCAAAAGTGACCTCGATCTTCGCATTGCTGAAAAGGCCGATGGATCCTTGGTGAGTGACGCGGATTTGGCTTCCCAAACCACCATCCAACACCACCTCGCTCCTTGCGGGTTGCCCATGCTGAGCGAGGAGGCCGCAGCCCCTGCTTATGCCCAACGAAAGGAATGGACCCGTTATTGGTTGGTGGACCCCTTGGATGGGACGGAGTCCTTCCTGCGAAGTCGTTCTGGCTTTGCGGTCAACATCGCGTTGTGCGATGAGACGGGACCCATTTTTGGCATTGTTGCTGATCCTTTGGCCAACCGCATGTATCTCGGTGGCGTGGGGGCACCCGTCCAAATGGCTCCTCTGGATGGGACCATGGTGCGTCATATCCATCCTTCTCCTGTGCAACGACCTTTTCGCTTGGTCACGTCCTGGATGGAACAAGGGTCGTTGACCGAACTGGTGCCGCCACACCTCGACGCCCATGATGTGGTCGCACGTCCCATCAGTGGCGCCTTGAAATTTTGCCTTCTCGCGACGGGGGATGCTGAAATCCATGCACGCACCGGACCCTACATGGAATGGGATTGTGCGGCTGGGGACGCGATTCTTCGGGGCATGGGGATTGATGTCGTGGACTTCGAGGGCCAAAGGCTGTCCTACAATTCACCCTCCCTTCGTGTGGAGCGGCTCCGGTGCTGGAGGGTTTGACCCAAGGCGTTCCGGACGGAACCGACATTGTGGACGGCTCATACGCCTAGCCTGTGGATTGGAGGGCCCTTCCCTAGCGGTACAACGCGTCGCGGTAGGGACCGCCATCGAATTCTGACAGCATCTCGAGGTAATTCGCATGGCGAGAACGGGCGACCTCTCCAGCTTCTACTGCCTCGCGCACTGCACATCCAGGTTCCTTGTGATGGATGCAATTGTGAAACTTGCATGCAGGCAACCGCCGAAAGAACTCGGGAAAATGATGATGCAAGGTGTCTCGCTCGAGGGTAACCAACCCAAACCCCTTGATTCCAGGT
>JBEARC010000081.1:0-5358 GCA_041163465.1 Bacteroidota bacterium | reverse complement strand
GGCAATAACTCATGATTGTTCCAACCTGCCCTTGCACATTGCCACCGCAACCTCCCTCGGGTGAGTAACAGTAGTCGATGGGTCCTCCAGGCCACCCGCACCAATGGGTGTGGTTGGAACCGAAGTTGTGCCCCAACTCATGGGCAACAACGTTCAGATTCCAGGAATAATTGTTGATGTTGGTGCTCGTGGAACCACTCAAATTCGCACTGAAGCCGTACGCAAAGGAGCTGCAATTGGTGCCCAAATAAGCGATGCCTCCCGTGCCGGTGTTGGTTCGTTTGGACAACAGGTGGGTGATGTCTCTTTGGATGGCATCCAACGAGGGCGTTCCCTCCCAAGTGCTCCTGAAGTTGTCCAACATGGCACCTGCGTTGTTGTTGAATGCAGCCATGGGGTCAGGGGACTGCCACAGGTGTACGTAGCTCGCTTGTAGTAGTGCCAAACCATTGAGCTCCTGGGAGTAAATTGCTTGAACCCCAGCGAGAACCGCAAGTGCCCAATCTGTGGCTGCCCCCATGTTGCCATAGGTGTTGTACGTGTAGTAATCCACATCGAGCGCAATTTCAACGCATCCACCTCCACCAGATCGCAAAACGCCTAGTGCGTCACCTTGAGCTGCTCGTTCAACCGCACCACGCCATTCTTCGGCGGCACACTCAAAGACAGGACGGTCGGTTCGGTTGTTCGCATCCAACAGGGCATAGATGTCGCCATGGATCTGGGTCAATTCCCATTGGGTTTGGCCGTCGTGAAAAGAGGCCATCACATGGTCTTGCATCCAAACCATCGTCCCCACATTCTGGCCCTTCACGGAAATGTGAAAAGTCTGGAGCGTGGGTGAGTACCATGCCTCCTTCATCGTTCTCTCTTGGCTCATGCCCACGAGGATTTCCTCCGAGTGAACATGGAATCGACTCAATTCGAGGTTCCAGCCTTCACGCTCGACTCGCACAGCCTCGGGGGCTGGCAAGAACACGCTTGCGAACCGCAAGTCTCGGTCTCGTAATGCCTCGTATTGGTCAACGTCCAAACGTAGCAACACCCCTCGATCGGTGTCATGGAGCAACCCCTGCCACGCTTCAGGAATGTCTGCATGCAAACCGAGTTCCTCGAACAACGGTCCAAATGCCTGGCCCTGGCCATGCTTCGCGACGTCTTGAACATGGGCGTCCTGAAGCTGGCCTTGAAGGCTCGTTTGAGCTATTCCCAATTTGACGTGCAGCCCGAACACGACACATGCAATCAGGCTCCATACAGACATGGAATGAGAGAATTTTAAGGCATGCATTGTCACCATGGCGAAGGTTGAGGTTGAAGGCTACGACTGTTCTCAACAAATCAAACGAACCAAACGTTCAGAGGTTGCTTTTCGGGTCACTTCGAGGTCATGCCGTGCTCTGAGGGGTATTGCGAAGTTGTAACTGTCGGAACGGAACAAGGCATGCAGGGATGTCAGCAAGTTTGGCCAAAGGCAGATAAAATCAACAACACGTCGGAGACGGTCACTGACCCATTCTCATCAGCGTCAAAGGAGCATCCCGAGGTGCAACCAAATTCAGAGAGCACGGCGAGAATGTCAGCCACCGAGATGATGTTGTCGCCATTGACGTCCTCGGGACAAACCATTTCAGCTTCGTCAGGATCGATGACTCCGTTGCAGTTGTTGTCGTTGCCAACCCCAGTTCCAGGTGCGCCGGGATACATCGTGCTGTTCGCATCATTGCAATCACCGTCGAGGGTGACCAAACCGGCAGGTGTAATGGTCCCACAGAAATAGGTGGCGAACCATTGTCCATAGCCATCCCCATCACTGTCAAAGTAAGCAGCTGTTCCCGGGTTGCATGACCCATCATCCAAGGTTGCATCTGGGTCATAATTGCAGGCCTCAGAATCCATGCACCCCGAGAATTGAGGCGGACCGGAACACACGCCATGAAGCGTCATCGACATGCTGTAATTCGTTCCAGAACTTCCCGTCCAACCATTGATCAAAGTCATGGTCCAATTCCCATCTCCTGTAAGCCCAAAGGACGTGAGGTCCACACTGTGGGTGTATGTGCCGGAGTTTGTTACATTCCAATCAGTAGGCCAACCAATGGATCCTAGGGAACACCCTGAAGCAACATCATAACCTCCTACGCCCAAGCAGGCGCCATTGGGGGCGCCAATTTCGAGGAGAAGATCTCCTGCCCACGAGCCATCGTTGTTGTTGTTGGTCCACACCAAGGTAAAATCCACCGTCGTGAGTGTTCCCAAAGCCGCCACATCCACGACAGACGATGCGTTGGCACCCAATGTGACGTCATCTTCCAACGTCGTGGCACAATCGCATGGGTATCCAGGTGGCGGATAAGCACATGAACCATCGTCAAAAATTGCATCCACGAAGAAATTGCACGCTTGGGCATCGGTGCATCCAGTACAGCTCGCGCCTCCACCGGCACACACTCCACATACGTCAATTTCACCGCAAGATCCATCGTCTTGAACGGCATCGGGGTCAAAGTTGCACGCAGTCGGGTCAGTGCACCCATAGGATCCACAGCTGGTTTCGATTGCGGCACAACTTCCATGGCAATATCCGTTGCCATTGATGGTAGGGAAGAGGGCTGCTTGTTCGACCACAGGATGGAATTGAAGAACCACAGAACCACCGCCAATGGCGTGGCAATAACTCATGATCGTGCCGACTTCGGGTGCCACATTGTTGGAGCACCCACCCTCCGCAGTGGCGCAATCATGAATGGGGCCACCCGCAGACCCATTGGGGTGATCTGGACCACCTGGCCACCCACACCAATGGGTATGATTGGCGCCAAAATTGTGCCCCAATTCATGGGCCACAACGTTGAGGTTCCAAGAATAGTTGGGCAGCGGGTCGTAGTTGCTGGTATTGTCCATATATCCGCTGAACCCGAATCCGTAGTTGGAACTGCATACCACGTCCAAGTATGCAATCCCGCCGGTGCCTGTGTTGGTGCGTTTGGTCATCAAATGGACCAAATCCCAGTTCGCGCTAGCCAACACTGGATTCGCGGCGCTCCATTCAGTGCGAAACTGATCGAGCATGGTTCCCGCATCTTGAACCGTATTCGCCCATGGTTCAGGAACTTCCCAGACATTGACATAAGAAGCTTGGAGGGTAATCAAGTCATTGAGCTCGTTCCGGTAAATTTGGTCGACACCCGCCAACACACCCAGCGACCAATCAATGGCAGCGTAGCAATCCGCGAAGGTGTTGTATGTGTAATTGTCGATGTCAATCCCCATTTCCACACATTGTGGGACCAAACTCCGGGCGGAGGGAATCGCCGGTTCTTGTCGAATGCGATGGACTTCCTCATCCACGGCACAGGAAAAGGGGGTTGGCTGCTCACATTGTCCAACGTCGAGCAACACATAGGCCTGTGAATTCCTCCCCAAGCCATGAGGCACCGCAGAAGCGGTTGTGTCCTCCAATTTCTCTCGGTCAATCGGGCGGATTTCCCACTGCTTGCCTGCCACCAAAAATGTACCCTCTGCATGTCCGTTGAACATTGCCAAAATTCCTTGTCCAGGCATAGGATTGCCCCTCGAATCAGTCACGGAGGACAACTCATAGGTCGCAATTCTAGGTGCGTAATGCTCTTCAATGGTTCCGACTTCGGTGCTTCGCGAAATTGCAAATCCGTCGGCCACATTGCAGAAGTGGTGCCACTCTAAGCGTATCATCCCCACATCCCTCAGGTTTACCTCCCACGACACGCGCTCAGGTCTTGATGCAATGATGGTTTCGCATTGTCCTTCATCCATCCAGAGGATGCATTGATCGCCACTCGCCTTGCCTTGTGTCAAAACGTCTTGCGATGGCTCACTACCTGCCATGATCCCTGTATGGAGGCTCGCGACGAGAAAGAAGAATCCTAGGCGGATTGTCATGTCAATGTTGCCCATGTCATGTTGTTTTGTCGGAATGTACGATGTTCAAAGCCCAAACGTGGGTTTTCAGGCGACGGAAATCCTTGAAAACGCATGGTTGGCTTCCAGCAAAACATGGGTGGCTTGATGCAATGGGTCGAGGCATCGTCGTTGCTTGTATCATGATGGCTGGCTTGGATCAGGCATTGAAAAGGTAGAAGAAATGAACGCCAGAAGACATCACACATTGGAGTTGGCGCGATGTTCAATGAAAGCTAGGATGCGGTCGAAGTGATAAAAATTTCGCGAACCAACATATTTATTTGTCGGATTTATACCCGTTCCCACCTATCTTTTAGGCCTGTTAATCGACAAAACCTCACCATGAGCAATTTGCTTTCAACCATTCGTGTGACCATTTGCGTACTTCTGACCTTCGTTTGGGCCCCATTTGTTTCGGGTCAATTTCCTATGGTAGTCGAGTCTTCGCCTGCTGTCGGAACTGGAGGGACGGTCTACCGCTTGTATGTCCAAATGCAGGATCCTACGGACCGCATGAGCGCAGTGTATGGAAACAATGCAGCAGTTCTTTCCGTGGATGCTCCTGCTGGCGTGTTCAACAGTCCGTTCAACTCATCGTGGAATGCATCAGGCATCAACCCCGCGTTCTTGCCGGTGTTCCCCGACATGGCGGACGACACATACGCTACGATTGGCCTCACAGGTCCAGCGTCGACTTCGGGCATTGTTGGTGCCGCAGACCCGTCTGTGGTTGAAGACTCTACCCAACCCATCACGCCGTTTTTCTTGACACCAGGAGCTACAGGCTTGTTGTCCAATACCCTGACAGGTTCGTCTTGGTACATCCTGAACACGGCAGCCAATGGCCTTCCCGATGCTGACTTGCGCGTGTTGATTATGCAAGTCACCACGGCGGGCTCCATTTCAGGCCAAATCAACTACCAAGTGTTCCCATTGGGCGTGGGTGCCGATCAGGTACTCATGCAGGTACCATTCAATGGCGAGGGAACTTTTCCTGATGGAGGTGGATCCGATGTCCTTGGCTGCACAGAAGAAACAGCTTGCAACTACGATTCTTCTGCCACAGCTGACGATGGTTCCTGCACGTATGCAGAAGCCAATTACGACTGCGATGGCAACTGCATCAACGAGGACGCCCTCGGCGTGTGTGGTGGGGCGTGTGCAGCGGATGCCGATGAGGATGGCATCTGTGACGACGTGGATGACTGCGTAGGCGCGCTTGATGCGTGTGGCGTGTGCAACGGCCCTGGTGCGATTTACGAGTGTGGATGTGCTGACATCCCAGAAGGCGACTGTGACTGCGACGGCAACCAGCTCGACGCGTGTGGTGTTTGCGGTGGGGAGGGTATCCCCGCTGGTGATTGCGATTGTGATGGCAACCAGCTCGACGCCCTCGGCGTGTGTGGTGGTGACTGC
>JBEARC010000080.1:0-36725 GCA_041163465.1 Bacteroidota bacterium | reverse complement strand
CGAATCACCAATCTGTATCTCGACGGTCTGATCCAAAACAAGGATGGATATGCCCTGACCAAGAAAGGGCGAGAGCACTTGCCTTTTGCACCCTGGAAGGTGGAGGCGCGCGCTGTGTGATAGATTCAAGGAAGATGTTTTCGGGAATCACCCGAACACAAAAAAGGCGATTCTCGCGAATCGCCTTTTTTCATGCCTCTTCTAGAATTTCTAGCGTTGGAAATTTTTCCTTCCAATAGGCCAGTTTGCTGCGGTCCCGTACTGTGATGACCGTTCTTCGATCAAGACGCACTTTGATGTTGGGTTGCAGCTCTTTTTCTGATTTCTTTCTTGCCATGATGTCGTGCTCTGATGCGTTCGCGATAATCGCTCTTCAAAAGAACACGTTCACTCCCAAAAAAGTTGCCCATTGTGCATAAATGAAGCTCTTCAGTTAAGGAAACTTGGCGAAAACACCACCTCAGGCGTTGGGTACCATCTTCCCTCCATACCAAGAAATGTAGAGGTAACACACAGCAGGGAGCAGAAATGCCCATCCAAAGCCCAGTGAATCCACCAAGGCACCCATCGCTGGCGGGATGAAAGCTCCACCCACGATGGCTGTGCACAAGACACCCGAGCCCTGCGGCTTCGCATCACCCAAGTCCTCGATCGCCAGGGTGAAAATGGTGGGAAACATGATGCTGTTGAAGAACCCAACAGCCAGGGTCAACATCAGTGCACTGATTCCGCTGCTGAGCACGGATCCCACAATCAAGGCTGCAGCCGCAACAGCTGCAGCGCCGAGCAATTTGGACGGTGCGATGGTCCTCATCAACGCCGAACCCACAAATCGCCCGACCATGGCTCCACCCCAATACAATGTGAGCAATGCACCCAACATGCCCTTGGCATCCAAATTCGCCAGTTCAACACCCTTGATGGCAGCGGCCACATTCGCCATCCCCCGAAGCACCCCATGTTCTTGAATGACCTCAACCACATCCAAGGATATCCCGTAGTTGACCATGTACGACCCCAAGGCCACTTCTGCCCCAACGTACACAAAGATGGCGATGGCTCCGAAGCGAAGTTTGGCATGTTGAAACACCGACGCATACGACGCTTGCCCTGCTCCGGCCCCTCCCAGGATTTTGGGCAATTGAATCATGCCCACAATGCCGGCCAAGGCAAAAAATGCCAGCGCCAATCCCACAAAAGGCCCTTGCACGGCCGAGGCTTCAGACGCGTAATACGCCAAACGATCGCTTTGGGACAAGGCGCCGATGGCCTCGCCCGACAAGATTTGATCTCCGAGAAGAAAACTCGCCGCCACCAACGGGGCCAATGTTGTTCCGACAGAATTAAATGCCTGAGAGAGATTCAGCCTTGACGATGCCGAAGATTCCGGCCCCAACACGGAGATGTATGGATTGGCCGCAACCTGCAAGACGGTGATTCCGCCTGCCACCACAAACAAGGCCAACAAAAACAAGGGATACAAGCGGGTTGAGGCCGCGGGGAAAAACAACAGGCATCCCAACCCCGCCAAGGCCAAGCCCACCAAAATCCCGCGCTGATACCCAATGCGCGAGATCAAATTCCCTCCAGGAATAGACAACAATCCATAGGCTGCAAACCACGCAAACTGAACCATGCCAGCTTGCAAAAATGTCAATTCAAACACCTCCTTCAACCGAGGAATGAGGGCATCCACCAACACGGTGATGAAGCCCCACATGAAGAACAGCGAGGTCACAGCAACGAACGCACCAGTCATGGTGCGGCCCATTTGGTTTTGATTCACATCCATGGTTGATTCAATCTCACCGCATCAAATGAACGAAGCCTCTGTATTCCTGGGCATCTGTGTCAAATCCTGCGGCCTTGATCACCCAATGGTACACACCATTGGGAGCGTAATGCTCTCCCCCTTGAACGTCTCCCACCCAAGGTTCATCCATGTCGGTTGAATGGAACACCTCTTCCCCCCAACGGTTGTAAACCCAAATTTCGTAGAGCCTGACCTGCCTTCCATTGATGACAAATGCATCGTTCAAACCGTCGTTGTCAGGCGTGAATGCCGTTGGGATGTAGAAGATGATGTTTCCGAAAATATCTGTGACCGCGGATTTGGAACACCCGATGTCTGTCGTCACCTCCACGGTTGCCTCATACCTAGACAGCCCGTCGTAGTCGTGAATCGGAGACTTCTCAAAGGATCCTTGACCATCCCCAAAATCCCAAGCGTACAAATAGGCGTATGGATAAGGTTCTTCCGGATCCACAACAACATCGAACCGATACGTGTCGTCCCCGAGGGTTTCCTTGATGATGTTCACTGCAACGGTTTGGACATCGACCAAAGTCGCAGCCGTTTCCGTGTAGTTGCAATTGTCGACCACAAGCACCTCGTAGGCTGTGCTCTCGTCGGGATCCACAAGGTGAATCAACTCCTCGTCGATGAAGTTCGCCCACTGAATTTGATACGGCGGCTGTCCTCCTTCAATTTCCAATTCAATGAATGTTTCCGCCCCATTGCACAGGAGGGTGTCATTCGGCATGGAAAGTTGCAGTTCATCGTACGGCACCTCAAACAACCCCTGGAGATACAACTCTCGTCCGCACCCGTCCTCGAGGTACACTTCCATCAAGGAATTCGTCAAGGACCCATAGGTTACGCAAGGGTCTTCCCCAAAATCCACACCATTGATGGTCCAACTGTAAGACACAGGCGGGTACTCGTAGGCGGGGTCCTGAATCAACTCAATGCATACCTCCTCCGTTTGGTCACAAGGCACCGTGACCAAGGCCGGCATCGTGGCCTCGAATTCTGGTGTGTCGTAAATGATGATGGTGATCTGGCTCTCGATGGTACCACTGATCACCTTGAGATACAGCGCCTCTGTGCCTTCATCCAGAAAATCCTGAGGCACATCAAACGTCAAGGAAATGCCATACTCGCCGACCGGGATTGCTGCGCTCGAAGGCAGCCCAATCAAGTCCTCCTCCAAGCTTGCCTCAGAGCCTGGTGCTGCCACCAAGTCGAAGGGGAAAGGGAACAAAGATGACACCGCACATGGCCGGCTGATGGTGATGGTCGAGGGCCCGCAATCTTCCCAGGCGCAGTAGATGATTTCGTCGTCGTCGGGATCTGGATCGCAGAGCGGAGAAGCTGCCGATTCGTAGGTTGTCGGAATGGGGGACCCGAAACTTCCCTCCTCCAAAATCACCACAGAATCCAAGATGGTGTCCGAACCGTCCCCAATGGCTAGCTTGATGTGGTAGGTTTCACCACAAATCACAGGGTACACCGCTGTCAGTACTGTGGTGTAACCATTCATGCAGATGTCTGGCGAATCATTGAGGATGTAATACTCCGCATTGATGCTTCCATTGACCGAACTGATGGTGATGGGCAATTCAGGATCCGAGTCAGGCACACTTGCGATGTTGATTGCTTGCCCGGGAAAGGCTGCAGGGGCGTTGTAAGGCCCATTGATTCCCGCTCCCGACAAGAAGAAGGCAAAAATGTCGTTGTACTGGGTATTCTCCCACGCCTCATATTCACTTGAACCGAAGATGTAGTTGAACGATACATAGTCGCCAGCAGGATCAAAATCGAATTCTAACACGCAGAGGTCATTCACACTGCCGACTGAGAAACTTTGGCCGATCAATGGAGGAACGCTGTTGGCGATTTGGAGCAAGTCTGCATCCGTTGGGTTTCCACCCGAACAATCAAAACACCCTTGGCCGGCGCAAAATGCATCGGCTGCGTTTCCCGAACTCAGCACGAGACCACCTTCGATGGGAAATCCCGCCGACAAACCACCCGTCATGTACCCGATTTGGCTTGACCCACCGATGTAGTTGATGTTGGTTGCGGACACACCCTCACCCAACAGGACGTCGTTGACATATTGGTTGATGGTCAAACTTTGGTCCACTGACACCTGACCAAACGCAACCCTCCATGGCGTCAGCATCGCCAGAAAATGCAAGCCAAGCAAGGTCCACTTTGCGCGGGAAGTAGAAATCAGAGAGGAAAGGAGCATGACGGGTGCGTTGGGCACTGCCATGCAAGATAGAACAAACTCTGAATGTTTGTGTCAGTTAAAGTCAGACAGGCTTGATGCCAACTTCTTCCTTGCGTGGAAGATGCGCGATTTGACAGTGCCCATGGGGATGTTCATTTCCTCGGCAATTTCGTCGTAGTGGTAACCATCCAAAAACATGGTGAACGGCTTCTTAAAGTCACCCTTCAAGTCGTCAATGGCGTGCAAGATATCCCGCTCATTGATCTGTGTCGTCACAGAGTCAAAGCTGTAATCTTGGCTCGCATTGATGAAGTAATGATTCTCCGTGCTGTCCAACACCGTGTTTTGGAACTTCTTGCGCTTGTAGTTGTTGATGAAGATGTTGCGCATGATGGTGTACAACCAACCTTTCATGTTGGTGCCTTCCTTGAAATTGTTCTTATACCTGAGAGCCTTGACCATGGTGTCTTGGACCAAATCGTCCGCATCTGCCCCATTTCGCGTGAACCCCAAAGCGAAGCCACGAAGAAAGTCAGACTGGGTGACCAACAATTGATTGAATTCGAGCGTACTCATGGGTGTTTTGTTTAATCTTCAGGGCTAAAGGTTAAACAAGAATTGCGTGGGCCCAAATTTTTGTTGAACATTTTTCCATTTTCGTTCAACAAAAAAATGCAAAAAACTGGATATCAATTCTTTGACAATGGTCGAAAAAGGGTCATCCCTGGCAAATGCGACCAATCAAGCCGCCTCCTGTGCGATCGACCGTCACGCATCCCCCGCCCTGAACATCCTGGAACACTCCGCCAGCAAGATGGAATCGGTGGCTAGAACCACCAAACGTCCGATTCACCCTGTCAATGTACTCCTGAGCCTGCCCCTCTGCGGGGTAGGTGGTGCAGTAGCTGACGAAATGTGCGTTGGGAAACTGGCTGGCCACGGTCTGCAAATCGTCAAAAGGCACGCTCTGTCCGAGGAAAATGCTGTGCATCCCACGATTTCTCAGGATTTGATGAACGAACAACAAGGAAATGTCGTGGATTTCACGCTCTGGCAAGTACAGCACATACACCTTGTCTTGAGGCCCTGAGGCGGGTAGTGGTGTCGCGTCAACCGCGGCAAACATCATTTGGCGGTACAAATTGCTCATGAAATGCTCATGGGCGGGACAAATGGCATTGGTCAACCACAACACCCCAACTTCTGCGAGAAACGGCAAACACACCTGCATCACAGCACCTTCGAAACCCCACGTGTTCACTGCCTTGGCCATGGTGTCCCGGAACAGATGTTCATCAAAGGACATCATCGAAACCTTCAAACGCTGCTGTGCCACCAAAGCCTCACCGTTGCCTTCACGGGGTGTGGTCAACACCTCTTGGGTGAGTTCGTCATCCGCCATGGTGGCGACTTTGGAAATTTTCAATCCCCGTTCGACGAGCAAACTCACATTCAGAAGTCGCTTCAAATCATGTCCTGAGTACGTTCGGATGTTGGTCGCTGACCGATCCGGGTTGAGCAAGTTGTAGCGCTGCTCCCACATCCGAATTGTATGCGCCTTGACGCCCGTCAGATGCTCCAAGTCCTTGATTGAAAATTCCTGCTTCACGCCGCTTTCCTGGTATTGATGAATAGGATTCACCCAAGAAACAGATGTTCGCATGTTTTGTTTCACAACCTAAGTTTGCAGCATGTCGTCAACCCCCTTTCTTCCTGCAGCCGCAACGCCCGATTTGTATCCACTCAACAGCCTTCGGGAAGAGCACAGTTTGCACTTTGGGGTGCGTTCCATTGCAAAACAATGGCAAGATGTTCTCTCTTCCAAACCCCTGCTTCGGGTTCACCCTCGGTTGCTCCCCACGGCAGAAGCATGCCATGTCGTTCTTGGCCTGGCGCATGGTGAACAGTGGGTGCTTCAGGGGGAGATTCTTGCCCAACATGGAGAAGGAAGCGAGGGTGACAACGTACGTTGGGCGACAATCGACACGCCACTCGAGAATCCGCTGTTGAGAGATGTCGGGGCGTTGTTTGAACGCGCGGGCGAAGGGTTGTTGGCTGATCTGGGGCGACTCCAAACCGCATGGAGACTCAGGACCCTGCGAGAAGAGGAGCGCGATGCCTGGCGTTCTGTGGGCGTGGTTGTGTTTGGCCCCATGGAAGGAATTCACGTGGGCCCGGGCGCTGTCCTTCGCGACGTTACGCTCAACACAGAGGGTGGACACATTGTGATCGGACCCGATTCCGAAATCATGGAAGGTTGCCGCATTCGCGGACCCTTTGCGTTGGGTGAAGGATCTGCGGTACGGATGGGGAGCACGGTCTACGGGCCCACCACGGTTGGCAAGGGATGCAAGGTCGGGGGCGAATTGAGCAATGTGGTGATTCACGATTGGTCCAACAAGGCGCATGGCGGCTTTTTGGGCAACTCAGTTCTGGGATCCTGGTCCAACCTTGGGGCTGAAACCACCTGCAGCAACTTGAAAAACACCTACGGAGAGATTGCCGAGTGGGATGAGTCCTCCCAATCGTACCAATCGCGGGGTCGCACCTTTTGTGGTTTGATCATGGGCGACCACAGCAAGACTGCCATTCATACGGCCTTTTCCACAGCCACGGTGGTGGGGAGCTTTTGCAACGTGTTTGGGCCCTCGACGCCTCCCAGACACATTCCCCATTTCTCATGGGGTCATGACAATGTGACCCCCCATGCAATCGAAGGTGCGCTGTCAACAGCTCGCAGAGTGATGGCACGTCGCGGCTGCACGCTCTCTCCGTCGGAAGAAGACCAGATTCGTGCGATGTACGCCAAGGTCGTCCAGGACCGCGTGTGACAAGGAACGTGACAAAAGGGCGGTTTTTTCATCCAGTGACGCACGAATGCGTCCGAGAACCCGTTCGTTTTGTCAGTTCGACCTGCGGTGAAACGGATGGCATGGCTTTTGACCTTGCGTTCGCGTCCACAGGAACTCATCCAAGACACCGCATGAAAAAAAGTCTCCCCTTCCGTTTGAGCGACAGCCACGACCACGACTTGATTCCGATTTTGACGGAGGAAGATGAGGCGGCCATGCATGAAAGCTCCGTGCCAGAGGTCTTGCCCCTGCTGTCCCTGCGCAACACGGTGCTGTTTCCGGGCGTCGTGATCCCCATCAGTGTGGGACGAGATCGATCGATTCGCTTGATCCGAGAGGCCACCAAGGCAGATTCTCTCATTGGTGTGGTTAGCCAAAAGGAAGATGACACGGAGGTTCCCGGAGCATCCGATCTGAATGACGTAGGCACGGTGGCGAGAATCTTGAAAATGCTCAAAATGCCGGACGGTACCAACACCGTCATTTTGCAGGGGCAGCAGAGGTTCCGATGGACGGAAGTCATCCAAGAAGAACCTTATTTGAAGGCCAAGGTAGAGGCCTTTGGAGGGCCTGAAGAACCGTTGCCCGAGCGTGAGGGGAAGGCTCTTACAGAGACGCTTCGCGATTTGTCCATCGAGATCATTGAAATGAACCCCAACATCCCCACAGAGGCGGCAGAAGCCATCAAGGGCATGGACAGGCTGGGGTTTTTGGTCAACTTCATCGGAAGCAACATGCAAGTTGGGGTCGAAGAGAAACAGGCCATCTTAACCTGTCTCGACCTTCGCGATCGCGCCCAAAAAGTGCTGGAATTGCTGCACAAAGAGCAGCAAATGCTCTCGCTCAAGCAGGACATTCAACGGAAGGTAAAAACGGACCTCGACCAGCAACAACGGGAGTTCTTTCTGCACCAGCAGATGAAGACCATTCAAGAGGAATTGGGTGCCAATCCCTTGAAGGAAGAAATTCTCGAGAAACGATCACAAGCGGCGACCAAGGTTTGGCCAGAGCATGCTGCCCAAGCATTTGAGAAAGAAATCGGAAAACTGGAACGCATGAATCCGCAAGCGAGCGAATACAGCGTTCAATCCAACTACATCGACACGCTCTTGGAATTGCCCTGGGGGCACATGTCGACGGACAACTTCGATTTGAAACACGCCCAGCGCGTGCTGGATCACGACCATTATGGCTTGGAGAAGGTGAAGGAGCGGATCATTGAACACCTAGCTGTGTTGAAGATCAAGGGGGACATGAAGGCGCCGATTTTGTGTTTGTACGGCCCCCCCGGCGTCGGAAAAACATCGCTCGGGAGAAGCATTGCTGAGGCGCTCGGTCGGAAGTACGTGCGCATGAGTCTGGGTGGACTTCGAGACGAGGCTGAAATCCGAGGGCACCGCAAAACGTACATCGGTGCCATGCCCGGACGGGTGCTTCAGAATTTGAAAAAGGCAGGGACGAGCAATCCTCTGTTTGTGCTTGATGAAATTGACAAACTCGGGCGCGATCATCACGGCGACCCCTCCTCTGCCCTGCTCGAGGTGTTGGATCCGGAACAAAACCACACCTTTCACGACAATTACCTCGACTTGGACTACGACTTGAGCAAAGTCATGTTCTTGGCTACGTGCAACGATTTGAGTGCAATCCAACCCGCCTTGCGCGACCGCATGGAGATCATCGATGTGAGTGGTTACACCCTCGAAGAAAAAGTCCAAATCGGCAAACGCCACCTCCTTCCCAAGCATCTCGAGGCTTCGGGCTTGGCCGACGACAGTCTGAAGGTTCCCGTGGGCACCATCGAGGCTGTGGTTGAACGCTACACCAACGAGAGCGGTGTGCGGGGCTTGGACAAGCGCTTGGCCAAGATCGTCCGACACCGCGCCAAGCAAATTGCGCTTGAAGAAACGCACCAAATCGACATCGAAGTGGAGGATCTCGCTGAAATTCTCGGGATTTCACGGGACAAAGACCGGTATGAAGGAAACGATGTTGCAGGGGTAGTCACCGGGTTGGCGTGGACTCCACGTGGCGGTGACATCCTGTTCATTGAGTGCTCCCTCACGCCGGGGAAGGGCAAGCTCACCCTGACTGGGAACCTGGGGGATGTCATGAAGGAATCTGCCGTGATTGCCCTGGAGCATTTGAAAGCACATGCCCATTGGTTGGGGCTGACGCCTCAGGTGTTTGACCTGTGGAATGTGCACATTCACGTGCCCCAGGGGGCCATTCCCAAAGACGGACCGAGCGCAGGAATCACCATGCTGACCGCATTGGCGAGCGCCTTCACCCAACGGAAGGTCCGAAAATTTCTGGCCATGAGCGGTGAAATCACGCTCCGTGGACAGGTGCTTCCCGTCGGGGGAATCAAAGAAAAAATCCTCGCGGCCAAACGCGCAGGCATCAAGGAAATCATCCTGTGTGAGCGCAACCGACAAGATGTTGAAGACATCAATCCTCGCTACGTCAAAGGCCTCTCTTTCACCTATGTCCGTCACATGCGAGATGTGGTGGACCGGGCGTTGTTGAACCAAAAGGTCGATTCACCCTTGTCCATCACAAGCCCTTGACTGCCTACCTTCCCTCCATGATCCGTCGGCCTCTTCTGTTCATGTTCCTCGCCACGGGCTGTGCGGGAGCTTGGCATGGGGCGTTGGGCCAAACCACAGGCGACGTGCCCACATCCTTGGCTTGGGATGTGGTGTCCTCTCCGCGCGACGCAGCCTTGGGAGGAGCCGATGCCGCGCCTTTGCGCGGAGATGGTTGGACGATGGCTTACCATCCTTCGGCGATGGACTCCACGGTGCGCGGCCACATTCACACGGCCTACCTCGATTATTTCGCAGGGATGAAGGCAGGTGCCATCACCCTTCCGCTGCGACCCCAAGGACGGCGAGCGTCCCATGTGGGCGTTCGGTTCGCATCCTTCGGGGATTTGGAAGGATTGACAGCGTCAGGCCAATCCACGGGCACCTTTTCAGGAGGGGATTATGCCCTTCAATACGGCACTGCGTGGACCTTGGACAGCACGTGGGTCGTGGGGGCGACTGGTTGGTTGGGGCTCCGAAATTTAGCTCAAGTCAATGCAGGTGTTGTGGGTTGCGATGTAGGCCTTGTCAAACGCTCCAAAAACGGCCACGCCGCCTGGGGAATCCTGGTCTCCAATTGGGGGGTGCAAGAGGATTTTTCGGGCATCATGCCCGAAGGGCGTCTCCCTCTGAATGTTCAATTCGGATGGACCCAGGGCTTCGAAAACGCCCCGTTCCAGCTTCATGTGCGCTATGCCCATGCCACGACATGGGACCTGGCGCCCGAAGGGACATACGACGACACCTACGACCCCTTGACAGGAGAACTCGTTCCAAGCGACGTGTGGCAGTGGGGGGACCAATTCGCACGTCACCTATCGGGAGGTGTGAGTCTCAAACTAGGGGCGCAACTCCAGGGTCAAATTGGCTACAACCACCGGCGTCAAAAAGACATGGTGGCGGCTGGTAGACCTGGCATGAACGGTCTTTCCATGGGCGTACGCGGAACCTTCAAGAACCTCGATTACGCCATTTCGCGCAGTGTCATTCATTTTGCGGGCAGTTCCACCCAATTGGGTTTGGTCATTCGCTGGCCTGACTGGAGACAAAATTCGCCCGCTTCCGCACCGCTGCAATGACCGAGACGGGCCTATCTTCGAACCATGGGTAGACGCCGCATCAACATCGCCATTGACGGCCATTCGAGTGCCGGAAAAAGCACCATGGCCAAGTCATTGGCCAAGGAACTCAACTACGTCTATGTCGATACAGGGGCGATGTACCGGGCAGCCACCCTGCACGCCATGAAGGAGCGAACCGTGGTGGATGGCGTGGTGAACGAAGTGGGGGTGCGCGCAGGGTTGGACCGAATGTATTTGAGCTTCCGCTACAATCCCAAGACGGAGCAATCTGAAATTCATCTCAACGGCGTGAATGTTGAGAAGGAAATTCGGTCAATGGATGTCGCCCAAAAAGTCAGCCTGATTGCCCGTGTGCCTGAGGTTCGCCACAAATTGGTGGCCATCCAGCAGCGCATGGCGGAGGGAGGCGGTGTGGTCATGGATGGACGTGACATTGGGACCGTGGTCATCCCCCATGCCGAGTTGAAAATTTTCATGACTGCGGATCCTGAAACGCGCGCTTACCGGAGGCTGAACGAATTGAAAGGACAAGGCAAACAGGTTTCCTACAACGAGGTCCTCGAGAATGTATTGGAACGGGATCGGATTGACTCAGAACGCGCGGTAGCTCCCCTCAAACAAGCCGACGATGCCGTGGTGGTGGACAACAGTGAATTGACCATGGAAGAACAATTCAATTTCCTGGTCAATTTGGCCCGAACAAGAATGCAGGACGCGTCTTGATGTTTCGGATCACCACCCTGTGCTTGGCCATGGTTGCTTGGGCTTCATGCCATCGGGCCCAAGTGGTTTTGGACGTTGAAACCACCCCCTCCTCCCCTTCGTTCCTGACCGCAGATTCGGTGTGGGTTGACAGTGTCTTGGCCACGTTGACCATGGAGCAACGCGTGGGGCAGTTGCTGATGGTGCCCATTTACGCCCATCCTGACACGGCGGGATGGTCTGAGGCCGAACTCTGGGCACGAGACCTCTCGTTGGGAGGTGTCATTTGCATGCAAGGCGGTCCGGAACAGCAACGAAATCGATTGGCGAGACTGCAAGCCGTGTCGGAGGTCCCTCTCCTCGTCGCTTCAGATGCTGAGTGGGGATTGGGCATGAGGTTGGACAGCACCCGTTCCTTCCCGCGAGCCATGACGCTGGGGGCAACGCGAAACGAAGCCTTGGTTCGAATGTTTGGCCAAGTGGTGGGCCAAAGCCTGCGAGCCACGGGGGTTCATGTCAACTTTGCCCCTGTGTTGGACGTGAACTCCAACCCCATCAACCCCGTGATCGGTAGCCGAAGTTTTGGGGAGGATGTACAGTGGGTGGGGAGATTGGGACAGGCCTATGCCGATGGCATGCAAGACGTGCATGTGTTGGCCACGGCGAAGCATTTCCCTGGACATGGTGACACGGACAGCGATTCCCATGCGACGCTTCCCACCATTGCACATGACCGCGCGCGTCTGGATTCGGTGGAACTCGCGCCTTTTCAGTATGCCTTTGATCGGGGAATGGCTGCCGTGATGGTGGCTCATTTGGACGTTCCTGGTTTGGACAGCGCAGAAGCCCAACCTTCCACCCTGTCTCCGGCGATTGTGGACTCCCTTCTTCGGGGCGAGATGGCCTTTCAAGGACTCGTCTTCACCGACGCCATGAGCATGAAAGGTTTTGCCGACTTTGTCGGTGACCGTCCGCGAATCCGGGACGCATTGCTCGCGGGCAATGATGTCCTCCTGTTTCCCGGTGACCCCGTGGAAGCGATCGAAGAAGCCATGCTGGCCCTGGCACAAGGCACCTTGGATTCCGCCACGGTCACAGAGAAGTGTCGGCGCGTGCTTCAGGCCAAACGCTGGACCCTCGCCCCCTCTCCCAGCGGTCCTTGGGAGCCCGAACATGCCGACCTCATCCACCGCGAATTGATCGCCCAAAGCCTCACCGTGCTCCCCATGGCAGACAGCGTGGGCAGGCCTTGGCTGGAGCCCACAGGGCACGTGGTCATGCTCGACTTGGCCAACCATGCTGCCTCTTGCGCCAGCCTCGAATCTCAGCTTCGCAAGCACCTCGGCAGCGGTTGGACCTTGGAACGCCATGTCTTGGGCAAAGACGGGGCGGGTATGTCCCGCCAATCAGTGCAGGATGCCCTGTCAAGGGCGACGCGCGTGTTGGTTACCGCGACCGAAATGAGCCACAAGCCCTCGAGAAATTTTGGACTGGTCGACCAAGGAGTCAAGGCCGTGGCGGAGGGACTGAATGCATCCTCGGTGCCCGCATCTTCCGTGCAGGCTGTGTGGATGGGCAACCCCTACGCTCTCGCTTCATTCGCGCCTTTTGAATCATGCACAAGTTGGCTGATGGTGGCCTATCAAGACGATTCCAAGACGTGTGAAGCCGTGGCAGACGCCATTACGGGCGTCCGAGGTGTAGGCGGGGTGTTGCCCGTGACTCCCCCGCTTGGACGGCATCGTTGCGGAGATGGGTTGACTTGGGAGGGTCACCAACGCTTGGGACACCCTGTTGAAAGCCGACTCGGTTTTTGGGAAGGACCTTCTCAACGCGTGGACAGCCTCATCCAATTGGCACTGCATGACCAAGCCTTGCCTGGTGGACGGGTCGTGGTGGCTCATGGCGGACAGATTGTCATCGACAAGTCGTTTGGAACGACAGACGGTCATCAGCCGGTTCAACCCTATACAATCTATGATTTGGCCTCGATCACCAAGGTTGCAGCCACGGCAAGCGTCCTGATGCATTTGCAGTCGGCGGGCACCTTTGACTTGGACGCCAAGGTGGCTGACTTGTTGCCAGAGATCGCCGATGTGCCCATTGGCGAACGAACAGCCCGTGAATTGTTGGCGCATCAAGCGGGATTGAAGCCTTGGATTCCATTCTACGCCGCGGCACTCGAAGACAGCAGCCAGGTGTTTTCATCTCTGCCAACGCTGGGGTGTGACATCCTTGTTTCGCCAGGCTTGTACATGGAGGAAGCTTACCTGGACACCCTATGGCATCACGTGATTCATGCGGACCTGCGTCCGGCAGGAGAGTACAAGTACAGCGATTTGGGATTCTACCTTTGGAAAAGGTTGTTGGACAACCTCGGGCTGGATTTGACCATGTGGATGCACGAACATCTGGCACGTCCATTGGGTTGGGAGTCCATGACGTTCACCCCCTTGGAACGGGGTTTGGACATCAACAGCATCGCGCCGACTGAAGTGGATGGCGCATTCCGCCAATGCACGGTGCATGGAACCGTGCACGACCCGGGAGCCGCCATGCTTGGGGGCGTGGGATGCCATGCGGGCCTCTTCTCCAATGCGTATGACCTCGCAGAGCTTGGAGAGGCTTGGTTGAGAGGCGGTTCCCTTCGCGGGGTCGAGGTCGCTCCCAAAGAGGTGCTCAGTGCATGGACCACCCGCGCCTATCTTCAAGGAACCAACCGACGGGGTGTTGCATTTGACAAACCCGCCCTGCACGCAGGAACGGGTCCCACCTCAGATTTGGCATCGTGGGAGAGTTTTGGACACAGTGGATTCACAGGGACCTTGTTGTGGGTGGACCCCGTGTATGATTTGGTCTACGTGTTCCTGAGCAACCGCACCTTTCCAGAGGCCGACAATTTCAAACTGCTCCAGCTCGACACGCGAACTGAAATTCAGAGGGTGATTCTCGAACATCTCGGGGCAACGAGCCGTTTTGTCAAGACATGACGAATTCACAGCTTCGCATCGGAATTGTCTGCTACCCCACGTTCGGGGGCAGTGGCGTGATTGCGACAGAATTGGGAAAGTCCCTCGCGGCGAGGGGTCACGAAGTGCATTTCATCACCTACAGCGAGCCGGTGCGTTTGGGCTCATTTCATCCCAGGGTGTATTACCACGAGGTGGAAGTATCCAAATATCCGCTGTTTGAATACCCACCTTACGAATTGGTGCTCACGAGCAAAATGGTCGAGGTGGTTCGCAGTCACCGCTTGAACCTGTTGCATGTGCACTACGCCATCCCGCATGCCAGTGCTGCAATCATGGCCAAAAGAATTCTCGCTTCGGAAGGAATTCACATCCCTGTGGTGACCACGCTGCACGGCACAGACATCACCTTGCTCGGAAAAGATCCTTCGTTTGAGCCGGTCATTTCACATGCGATCAACGAAAGCGACTGCGTCACGGCCGTGTCCCATAGCCTTCGAGAGGACACCTTGAAGTTGTTTGGGGTTCAACAGGAAATTCATGTGATTCACAATTTTGTCAAGCCTGCGCACTTCGACAAAAGTCTAGATGTTCATTCCCGTGATACGCTGGCCCCATCAGATGTGCCCCTGCTTTGCCATATCAGCAATTTCCGACCTGTCAAACGCATTGGCGATGTGATTCGCATTTTCCACAAGGTGCGCAACACGATGGAGGCCAAACTTCTGATGGTGGGCGATGGGCCCGAGCGTCATGCGGCGGAGCAACTTGCCACCAACCTTCAAATTCGTGAGGATGTCATTTTCTTGGGGAAAGTGAAGAACCCGATTGAACCGCTCTTGCTGAGCGACTTGTTGCTCTTGCCATCTGAGACGGAGAGTTTTGGGTTGGTTGCCCTGGAGGCGATGGCCGCTGGTGTTCCTGTCATTTCTTCCAATGTGGGGGGCTTGCCTGAGGTGAATGTCCACGGAGTGACTGGGTTTCTCCATCCTGTCGGTGCCACGGATGAGATGGCTCGCAGCGCGCTGTCGATGCTCCAAACCCCGGGTGCGCTCCAACCCTTCCGGGACCGGGCGAAGACCCATGCTGCGGGGTTCCACCTCGATCATATCCTGCCCCAATACCTGGCGTTGTATTGTCCCCTGCTGCCTCCTGAGATTTCCTGCTGACCCATGGCCAACCAACGCATTGGAACTCGTATTCACATCAGCCAATCCAAAGGACGTTGGATGGCCACCATTTCAAGTGACATTCCGACCTGGCAAAGGCAATCCTTGGAATTGTGGTCGGGGGCGTGGTTGGGATTGGGCATCCTGCTCGCATACGGCGTGTGGAGCCACAGCGAAAGTGAAGCACAGTTCTATGCAATTTGCTTGGCATTTTGGTCCTACTTCGCCTTGAAAGCATGGCGCGCCGTTCGGTGGCGGAGAGGTGGCATGGAGGTCATTCAATTGGGCGAAGAAGGGCTCCAAATACGCATGGACCACGGAGCCAAACAAGGGAACGCACCTTGGCTTCCCTGGGAGGTCCTGCAGTCTGCCGAGGTCATTCCAATCAACCCCAAATCCCTGTTGCAATCGGGTGAACAGCAGTTTTGGGTGGTGGGTGGAGAGCGCCTCCAAATTTCCGTGGGATCCAAAATCCACCGATGGGGAAAGCAGCTCTCCAACCGTGATGCTGAAGCGTTGTGCAAATCGTACAATGCGGCCCTGAAACAACTGAGGCCTCAGGCCTGAGATGGCAATACCTGCGACGCCCAAGAACTTCTCCACAACGCAGGTCAAAAAGGAAGAATCCGGGGCTTTCTTGACGCCATTCTCGCATCATGAATGCGAAAATCCTCCGAATTTGGCTCGTGCTGACGATGGGCGCGGCCGTTTCCATGCTGACACGATGTCGTCCAGCCGTTTCTTTGCCACCCTGCGTCGTGTGGGATGCCCACGGACGCCCCCCCGAAAATGGCTATGCCTATTGGGTTCGACCTGTCTTGAACCTAGAATCTCCGCTTGGGGTCGGGCTCGAAGCCAAAGGCGACACGGTGCGTTGGGATTCCTACACGGGTGCGCTGCCGGGACCTCCTCCACCCGAAGGGTTGTGGTGGGCGATCGAATCCCCTGACCCCTTGGATTCGAGTCGATGGCGCCAAAAAATCGTTCCCGCACATGCCGATTCATGCAAGTTCGACATGCAAGGTGCGTACCGCATTTCGCTCCGTCTTGGCAGGCAAGGCCTTCTCAATCCTGGAAACAGCGCGTATGTCGTGTTGTCATCCGAACCCGGACAACTCCCCCTCGAGGGAACCGTGGAGCATCGCCTCGACGACGATCACGGCAGTCATCATCTGACGGGAAACTTGTTGATTCATTCATTTCCATGTCGACTCAGCCTTTCACGCGAAAGCACCGCACATCCAGAAGGGCACATCCTGGCCCAAGCATCGTGGACGTTTGATGCGGCTCGCATGGGCATGCGGTGCAATTGGTCAGACACCGGAGCAACCCCCCATTGACCATGATGAGCTCCCTCCTGCTTCCCGGCAAGGATCGGGCATGGACCCGGCACCTGGGTGCTTGGTGGTGTCTCGCCCTCACATCCTTGACCTGTGTATCCCAAATTCAAGTCCCAACCCCTCAAATTCCTCCATGGTGCAATGGAGGCCTTCCGTGCAATGCCCACACAAGCACGACCTATGACGGCGATGACGTCGCAGGTGTGGTCCACCTGAGGCTAGGAGAGGACCAAGCCTTCGACAAGCCACTCATTGTGGTGGAGGGCCTTGACATTGGCTCAGGATGGTCAGAAGCCAACCATGGCTATGGAGGCATCACATGGCACGACATCTTTGGCGGTGACCCTGTCAACATGCCCCAAGGACTGGAATTTCGCACCTTCTTGGATGACGCCCACGCATTGGGTATGGATGTGCTGTTTCTCGATTTTGCCAATGGCACTGCCCCTCTTCTCCATCAAACAGCGTTGCTTCAGCACGTGTTGTCCTTGGCCTGCAATGCCAAGGTGGGATCTTGGCCCATGGCACTGGTCGGCGTGAGCAAAGGCGGCGTGGTGGCGCGTGCGGCCCTTTCCCTCTTGGAGGAACAAGGGACTCCCCATTGCGTTGGGCAATTCATCGCCATCGATGCACCCTTCGATGGGGCAGTGATTCCCAAGGGCCTGCAGGCTCTGCTGTTGGGATTGTCAGCTGTCAGCGATGAAGCCCAAACCTTGTGGCACGCACTCAATTCCGAGGCTGCGCGACAGCTGGTGTGCAACCACCTCTCCAACGACGGGGCTTACTCCATGTGGCAACAATGGCTTGACGCCCACCCCTCCCCGCGCCACTCGATCAATTGGAACATCCTCAACAGCAGAAACAATGTCGGTGCCGGATTGACGAGCGAACCGTTGCTGGGCTTGAACTGGGGCTGGACGCAGAGCCTGCCTTCGCCCTTTTTTGTGCAGGTGAATCGATGGAATGCGACGCAAGCAGGCAATGTTGCTCCTGTCGCTGGATTCCAACTACCTGGAGACCTCAATCCATGGACGACCACCCCACCCTTGGCCAACGCTGCCCTGCTCGGAAATGTGGACCCCATCGACCTCGAAAATGCACCAGGATCAGAATCAACGCATCTCACCATGCTCCTGTCCACGTTGTTGAATACCATGCCGCTTCCCCTCATCGCTTCACAAGCGCAGAGCCAGGTGACTTTCATTCCCCACGACCACGCGTGGGGAGACGTGTTGTGGTCGGGCTCCTCCTTGCCCTTGCCCACAGCCCCCCGAGAAACGCATGCATCGTTGGGAAGCCACCATCGACTGTGGCTGATCACCCGACTGTCTGCCCTCTGGTGGAATCCAGAATCGTTGAACCCTGACAACGTGTTGACCTCCAATCATACTTGGGGGTGGAATGCTCCCTTGCGACGATGCATCCATCCAATGACCCTCGAGGAGGGTGTTGTGATGACCATTGGAAACACCCCTGAGCTCTTTGCTGCCCAAACCACCCCATGTCATGGTGAACTTCGACTGCGACCCACAAGTACATTGAACATTGGAAACGTCAGCACAGGCGCCAAAGGGTCTTTGGATGTACTTCCTGGATCCACCCTCGTGCTTGAAACAGGCTCCGCAATTGTCGTTTCTCATGGCAGCAAGTTGGTCCTGAGAGAAGGATCCACCCTTCGCATGGAAGGAGGTCAGATTGTGTTGGAGAATGGAGGGATGGTTCAAGTGGAAACAGGAGCCCAGGTCGACGTTTTGAACAATGCCCTCGTCTTGCTTGATGGGCCGTCCGCATCCTTCGAAAGTGCTGGACATTGGAATGTACATCCTGGAGCGCATGTCCACATCTCGTCCCAAGGCCAATGGGCATGGCTCCATGGCAGCTCATGTTGGATGGGACACATGGGAACATGGGAAATCAACCTGAACGAAAACGCACACCTCTCGATGGAAGGTCATGTCCTCACGGGTGGAGATGGGTGGATGACCGTGTCTGACGGCCACATGTCATTGGCCCTAGGCTCCAACGTTGAATTTCACGCACCCTTGAAGTTGAATTCTGTCTTGCTCGAGGGGCAAGGTGACAACTCCCCAGTCCATAGCATTCACAGTGTATGGCTCGCTCATTGCGATGTAGGGAATATCGTTTGGCACCATCATGGTGACCCAAGTCAGCCGAAATCATGGAAGTGGTCTCAATGCGAAGTTGCCCATTCCACGTTGAATCTCCATACCACGAGCGCTCAGATTTCCGGTTGCACGCTCAGGGACTCCCACGTCAACACAAATCAATCGGCCTTGCCATTCTTGATTCTCGACAATGACTTTGACAACCATTGGACCACCGATGCAGCCAGCCTGAGTGTGTCAAACAGCGATGCAGCCATTCATTGCCAAGGCAATGTGTGGATGGGTGGAGATGGGGTCGCGATTGAGCAAGGGTCGGCCGTCTTTGGATGCAACACATGGGAAGGATGTGATGTCGCGTTGCACATTGGGGGGCAACTCTCTCAAACCTGCCTATCCCCCGACTGCGGTGGCGGTTACAACCAAATGAGGGAGAATCAAATCAGTTTCTCCATGGCATGCGCGCCGTTGCCCCTCGTGAACTTTGGCGAAAACCATTTCGGAGAAGGCAATGCATGGGTGGCGACTGGAACTGCATCGAGCGACGCACAGACATGGTGGATTCAAGGAAATTCATGGAGCTCCTCCCTGGTGGATAATCCGTGGTCATCTCCGGTGGGAGCACAACTACAGCAATGTGAATCCGGGGAGTCAGTCGATGTTTGGATGTCGGACCCTGTGGCCGCATCGTCATGCCACGCTGAGCCGCTGTCAGACAGGCCAGTCAAAAAAACACACACGAACCCTGGGCTCGAGTCAATCTCGGGATGGAATGTGCTCGGTCAAGAAGTGCCATGGCGGGGGACGCCAAACCCTCTTCATTGGATGCCAATCAAATGATGCAACGCGGCTTCGTAACCCCGGACACCCAATCCCGAGATGCATGCCACGCATGCCTCGGCTGTCAGGGTCCTGCGCCGAAAATCTTCCCTCCCATGAATGTGGCTGATGTGCACCTCAACAGCTGGGATGTCAATGGAATGCAGGGCATCGCGAAGGGCCACAGAAGTGTGACTGAACGCACCAAAATTGACGATGATTCCAGCGCTGGTCTGGGCGGCCTGTTGAACCCAATCCACGAGCTCTCCCTCCACGTTGGATTGATGACTCACAACCTCCCACCCCAAGCCAAGGGCCTCCTCTCGCACCACGGTTTCGATGTCACCAAGGGACTGTCGACCATAAGTCTCAGGTTGTCGTGTGCCCAACATGTTCAAGTTGGGACCATGCAACAAAGTGATCACGCGCTTCATTGGATGTCAATTGGCTTCAAACCATGAACAAACAACACCTCACCCAAGCCCGCAAAACGTTCGAAAGCATCCTCCTTCATGGATTGCAGGTCCGCTGGATTGAATCCCAGAATGACCAAGTCCGCACCGCCTGACTTGTGTTTGATGGTTTGTACAGAACTCATCTCATGACGAATGTGTTCAATGTTCTGCTCCGCGATTGGCAATCGCCCTTCCCGAATGCTCGTTCGCAACGATTCTTCGGCATCAGCATGCTCGCCATCGTGAAGAAAGAAGACACTGATGCGCGCTTCAGACCATTCTGGGTGTCCCTGCAAGATGTAGGCGAGCAATACCATCAGGTTGGATTGCAAGCCATCTGCAGGCGTAATCCACAAATGAATGTCGTGCTTGTTTCCAAAGGTGCGTCCACTGCTTCTCAAGAGTGCCAAGTCCAAACCCGCCGCACACAACAACTCAAAATTATCAATGAGCTGGTCCCGGTTGGTCGGATGTTCGGGTGCGTATTCCATCAGAAACAAATTGTTTCCCTTTCCAGAAATTCCTGGAAGTTGAATGCACTGTGCAATCGCCGATGTATAGGAGGGACTGATGATGGTATCGAGGTGGACACGACTTCGGTTTCCGCGAGCGCGTTTGATCAAATCGGCCTGGGCCTGTTTGGCCAGTCCTTGGGTCTCGGCAGACAAAAATCCTTGGACGAAATGCATGTATGTGCCAAACCCGTGACGATAAGCAATCCATTTGACCATGTCAAAACCCTCCTGGCGCATGAATGTGTCTTGAGAAATGGAGAGCACAAAAGGGCGCCAACCCGCAGATTCTTCCAAATCATCATCGTCACTCATCTGAAGGGCCAACTGAAGTGCCCGCTGAACTTGAAATATGACACCTCGGAACAAGCGAGCCATCCCGCGCTTCCCCCCACCAATGCGGGAAACCCACCAATGAATACCCACCATGATGGCCAAACTGGTCGCGGCATAGGTAGGGTTCATGCCAAACATGAGTACCACGCAAAGAATGGCACCTGTCAAGCTGATGGACCAATGCGATCGAAACGTGGGCCTGTAACTGGGATCGGCAGCCATGTGTTCCAAAAAAGACACCAGACAAATCGCACCGTAGGTCACCATGAAAAACATGGAGATGATTTCAGCCACGGCATTGATGTCTCCCAGCAACACGAATCCAAAGGCGATTGCACAGGTGGCCACTGAGGCGCGGACAGGCTCCTTCGCCCTTCCCCTTCCATGACTCAACCACGACGAAACCCCGGGAGGAAACAGCCCATCGGCTGCGATGGCTTGAAGGGTCCGAGGAGCCACCATCACGGATCCCAAGGCGGAGCTCATCGCAGCCGCTGCGAGACCAATGGGAATGATGGGACCCCACAAAGCGATGTTCTCCATGTACAACTCATCGGCGGCCAAGGACTCCAAGGGTGCCGACCACCACAACTTCACGGCCACGGCAACGTAAATGACAATCCCCATGACGGTGGCCCAGATTGTTCCCTTGGGAATGGAGCGACGAGGATCTTTCAAGTCTCCACTCAATCCCAACCCAGCCGCGATGCCCGTAAAGGCAGGAAAGATGAATGTGAATACCTCGAAAAAAGTATACCGTTCAAGCATGGTTCCGTCCGCCAAGCGAAGTGTCGTTGGAATCGTTGCCGTGGGATCAAGAACTGGATTTCCGGGGCCGGAGCCGGCAAAAAACAAGGCCAGTGCGACGAACAACAGGACCACGACCACATACAGGGCCTTCACGCCCAAGTTGGCCCCCTTTCCCACCATCAGCAGGGTCAACAGGGCCATGACCAACACATTCAATCCGATTGGATCAATGGACAGGCCATGGTGGATGTCAGCCCATGCCAAAAGGTCCCGACAGGCCACCGTGAAGGCAATGACATAGAAGGCAACACTGATGGCTTGGGAAAGGTAAAGGGCCAAGCCAATCGCCCCGCCAATATTCAATCCAAAGGACCTGGAAATCATATAGTAAGCACCCCCACCTTCAACCTTTTGATTGGTCGCAATCTCCGCGACAGCCAAGGCGGTCGGCAAGGTCACCATGTGACCCAACGCCACAATCATCAGCGTCGACACCAACCCCACATGGGCCACGGCATAGCCAAACCTGAGGAACAAGATCGCACCCAAAATGGTGGAAATCGCCGTCAGAAACACGGGCCACGTGCCCATGGTCTTCAAGTGGTCTTGGGGCCTCATGCGTGGAAGGTACAATGCGACAGGCAGACGCTAAAACGAGCTGGTACGGGGTTATTCATCAAGGCCCTTCCACGACACCACAGCATGCACCGGGAGGTGATCACTGATGAAGTATTCATTCAAAATCACCTCGTCAACACATGTCCAATGGACATTCAAACCCTTGACATAGACGGCATCAATTCGAGGACCACCTGCGGAACCTTCGGGGAGAAAGGTGGTGTATGTGGGGTAACTCTTTCGGCATCGGGCCTTGACCACGTCATAGGTGTCCAAGAAACCCGCCTCGACGAGCAACGCACGTGCTGCTTCCTCCGATTCTTCGTTGAAATCGCCCAGAAGCGCGGTCGCATCCGCTTGGGACGGAGCGTCCAACAGTGCGATGAGTTGTGCCGAAGCTTGACGGGCTTCGGGGGAGACGTGCGACCAGTGGGTGTTGTAGACCCGAAGGGTTTGACCTGAGGTGTGGTGTTCAAACCACCCCATGGTCACAATCCTTGGAAGGTCCGCTGACCACCCCACAGATCCGGGCTGTCGCCATTGTGGAGACAACCACAGTGTCTCGTGATGCAGGAGTTCCCAGATGGACGGATCATAAAAGATGGGGCATGACTCTCCCGAGCCATCGGCTTCTCGCCCGGTCCCAATGGACCTCATCCAAGGCAAGCGCTCGTGAAGATCTTGAAGCTGATGGGGCAACACCTCCTGCAAGCCAATCATGCCGTAAAACCCCACCACACTGGCCACCTGATCCCGCCTCTGAGACCAGGGAAGTGGGTCGGATGGATTGTCATAGCGCACGTTGAACGAGGCCAAGGCCCACTCCCCCTCGCGCAACTGAGACCAGGCATTCGAAGGCAACAAGCCTCCCAACAGAAACCAAACACTCACGGCGAAAACACATTTCAAGCGCATGCAACGAAGGTACCGAAGAACCCCAGCAACTGGCGCATCGTCCGCGCTGAGAAAGGCTACCTTTACCCCGCCAACAGGGCATCAAATGCACAAGACATGAGCGGTCATCGAAAGGTCAATAGGCAATTTCACAAGGGACAAGTTTTGACCTTGGAAATCACAGACATGGCTTTTGGGGGCCAAGGAATCGGCCGCTTGGAGACTGACAAGGGGGCGTTTGTGGTCTTTGTGCAAAACGCCTTTCCCGGCCAAACGGTGGAAGCCCAAGTCGTCAAATGCAAGTCGCGCCACGCCGAGTGCCGCCTCTTGCGCGTGGTGAAACATGCCGCGTTTGAAATCGACCTTCCCTACCAGCCCATTCCGGGAGCTCCCTATGCGAAAATCCCCATGGCTCTTCAGCACCAATGGAAGGAATCCACTGCCTTGGATTTGTACAGGCGCATTGGACAAGTCGACAACCTCGAGGCTGTGTACCGCGGGCTCGTCGCCTCTCCCTTGGATTGGCATTATCGCAACAAGATGGAGTACAGCTTTTCAGCCATTCGCCATGACCTTGAAACCGATGAAAAAGTGGATGACTTCGGACTGGGTTTCAAGCATCGCGGAACGTGGTGGGCTGTGGAAAATCTGGATGCGGACAGCGGGTTGTTCGATGCCGAGGTCGAAACTCGGTTGCACGAGGTGCGTGCATGGTGCGAGGCGACTGGATTTCCTGCCTGGCATCCTCCGAGGAGGCAAGGGTTTTTCCGATTCTTTGTGGTTCGGAAAAGCCACGCCGACGGCGGGTTGCTCGCCAACTTGGTCACGACGTCAGACCATGAACTCGATCGTGAGGACTTTGTCAGGCTGCTGCGCAGACTTTGGGGGGACAGGCTGAAAGGCGTGTTGCACACCATCAACGACGACGTTGGAGAACGAGTCGAGGCACGCGAAGGCACCTCTGAAGTCTTGTGGGGTGATTCTGTGGTGATTGAAAAACTGCATGGGTTGTCTTTTGGAATCAGCATGGCTTCATTTTTCCAAACCAATCCCAAATCTGCCGAACGCTTGTACGCTGAAGTGATGGCCTTGACACTCGAAGGTGTGGACTTGCGCCCCAAAGAGGTCATCATGGATCTGTTTTGTGGGACGGGGACCATCGGTCAGTTGGTGGCCAACCATTCTGCTGTTCCCGTGGTCGGAGTGGACATTGTGCCTCAGGCCATTGAAGATGCGAGGGCTGCTGCCCAGTTGAACGGGGTGAACCAAATCGATTTTGTCGTGGCAGATGTTGGTCATTTCCTCCTTGAGCATCCTGAATACGAAGGACGGATCCACACGGTAATTTTGGACCCTCCACGGGCAGGCATTTCACCCAAAACCTTGCGTAAGATCATGCGGCTAGGAGCCAAGCGTTTGGTCTACGTTAGCTGCAACCCCGCCACCCAAGCCCGAGATTTGTTGGAATTGCGAGACAATGGCTACCAACTTCAATCCCTCAAGCTGGTGGACCAATTTCCCCACACTGCCCACATTGAGGCGGTAGCCCATATGGAACGCATCTCTTGATTCACGAACTTGGACCCATGACCACCCACAGAGACCTCGTGCTGACCCACGACAACATTGTCAAAAAACTGGACCGCATGGCCCGAGAAATTCTCGAAGTGCATTTCAGAGAATCTCGTTTGGTCTTGGTCGGCATTGAAGGCCAAGGCATGCTTGTGTGTGAGGCATTGACCCGGCGGTTGCGGGCCTTGTCGTCGTTGGACATTCAAGAGGTCGAACTTCAGATCAACAAGCACGCGCCCTTGTCCGAGGAAGTGGTGTGCAACGTTCCCTTGGCCGCAATGAATGATGCCATCGTGATTGTGGTGGATGACGTGCTGAATTCAGGAAAAACGCTGATTCACGCTGTCCGGCATGTGCTTCTCGGAAACCCACGAGAAGTTCATACCGCCGTCCTGGTGGACCGAAAGCATCGCGCCTTCCCCGTGCGGGCGGATTACTGTGGCCTGACCTTGAGTACACATTTGAACGAGCATATTGCCGTGGACCTCAGTGACACCAACAACGCCAACGTGCACCTCGAACGTCCAAGGGCCCAATGACCTCGCCCTGATGGCTTACCATTCTGGACCGAGCCGCCAGCGAATCCCAGCCACCGCGTCTTGAAACGCATCCTCCGTCGAAAGATCTTGTGACCAAACCACATGAGCTGCCCCATAACAAGCCGCTCGTGTCAAGAGAAGCCGATGCAACCAATCGGCGAGCTCCTTCCCCTTCTTGCCCCGGAGCATCGGACGTTGGTCGACTGTACCTTGAAGTCGTTCCACGAGGACTTCCAAGGGTGGCTTCAAGTGAATCACCAAAGACCTGCGCCTCATCCACTCCATGGCGCCTTCCGCACACGGGGTACCACCACCCGTAGCCAAGACGATGGGCTCTGAGGGGCGCAAAGCCTCCGACAATGCCTCTTGCTCAGCATCGCGAAAGGCTTGTTCACCAAGGGTTTGAAAAATCTCCGTCACAGACATCCCCAAGGCCTCCTCAACCATGCGGTCCGTGTCGACAAACGATCGTCCCAATTCCTGGGCCAACCGTTGTCCAACCGTTGACTTTCCTGACCCCATGAATCCAATCAACACGACATGCATGACTATTTGATGTTGACGTGAAACATGTGGATGCCCTCCAAGAAACCGTCAAGACGGTCCCCAACATGGACTGGACCAACCCCAGACGGTGTTCCCGTGAAGAGCAAATCCCCCACCTGAAGCGTCATGAATTGAGACACCGCAGAAATCAATCGATTCACGGGAAACAGCATGTCTGCGGTGTGCCCTTCTTGAAGAATGTCATTACCTCTCTGGAGTGTGAAACGCAAGTCATCAATGGATTTTCCCAAACGGTCGAGGCTGACAAAACGCCCCACCACCGCAGAGCCGTCGAACGCCTTGGCACGCTCCCAAGGATGTCCCTGTTTCTTCAAGGCCGCCTGAACATCTCTCGCGGTGAAATCGATGCCCAAACCAACTTCCTCGTAATAGCGCGACGCATGATGCTCCGCGATGCATTTGCCCAATCGGTTGATTTTGACCACCACCTCAACCTCGTAGTGCACGTCTTGGGTCCAGGATGGAATGTAGAAGGGATGGCGATGGCTGAGAATGGCACTTTGGGGTTTCAAAAAGACCACAGGCTCCTCAGGAAGTGCATTCCCTAGTTCTGCAGCATGTTGGGCGTAGTTCCTTCCGATGCAAATCATTTTCATTCCGAGCGTGAATCTCGGACAAAAAACGCCACCTCGACGCGCCGATCCAATGCACCCCGGTTTGTAGCTCTCTCTTCTCCAAAAAAGTTCAGCAAGACCCGGGTGGGCTCAACCCCACTTTCAAGCAAGTATTCCTGGGCTGCTTTTGCTCGGGTCTTTGACAAGGACAAATTGGCTGTTCGGTCTCCTGAAGCGTCCGCATGACCCGTGCATACCACACGCAATTGGGGATAGGCCGTCATGAATTCCATGACCTCATTCAATTGAAGTTGGGCTGTCAACGTGAGCCTACTGCTTCCCTCATTGAACCGGATGTCAAAGGTCTGCGGAAGATTCAGTTGGGCCAATTCGGGATCTTGGTCAGGCTTGGTGCGGTTGGGGGTCCATCCATCCCGGGCCAGTGTAGACACCGTTCCTTCTGTGTCCCATCGGGGCTCCAAACCTCGAGAAGTACCTCCCGATTCCAACGCCGAAATCCTCCGTTCTTGAGCCTCCATCAACCCGAGGATCCTCGACATCATGTCCATCAATTCATCCTGCGCTGTGGGAGTCCCTCCTTGGGTCGGCCATGCACTCTCGTCTGGGCGGTCGAGCAATGACATGGTCTCCACATTGAAATCCACTTCAATGGGTTTCAAAGGCGCATCCAGATCCACATTCATCCATTCCTCGAAAGTGCTTGCCGGTACAGACTGCTCGACAGTGCCGATCTTCTGGAGCAATCCGCGGTTGACAAACCTCCCCAACTCCACGCTGGCTTGGAGCAGAATCTCCTGGACCCGCTGCTCTACCAACACGTACAGACGCTCCTCAAAACCCCTTGACGCTGTGTTCCGCATGCGGTCGACATCGCGAAAATCGAGTTCCTCGAAATCAATGACCAAGGCGAGCATCTCGGGCGAAAACCCCTTGAACACGGACTGCTCTTCAAAATGCCGAATGCGCATCAAATCGGATACGATGCGCTCCAACTCCTTGACGACTTGTTTGGGCGAGCTGTCCCAGCCAATGTCCCCCTCCCCAACGGCCATGACGCCACGCAAGTGAATGCCCAAAGCCTCCACCGCCAAATCGCGCAACCTCTCCAATTCTGGATCAGGAGCCGTGCTGTAGTAGTTCACCACAAGAGTCCCCTCCTTGGAACCCCTCTTCACCGGCACATCCCCCACTTGAGCCCACGTGCTTGAACACCACTCGCTGGGCAAAAACCACCCACTGGCCAGCATGGTGCAGACCAACAGGCGACGAGCAAGGACGGTCTTGCGCATCGAACGAGCGTGGGCGATCATGCCCCTAATTTCGTAAAAATTATGTTATCATTTACCCTCGCGGCGCAGGACCGTTCCCACCGTATAGAGCAAAATCTTCACATCGAGCAACAGCGACATGTTGTCGAGGTACATGATGTCGTACCTCAGGCGCTGCCTCATTTCATCCACATTTTCCGCATAACCAAACATGACTTGACCCCATGATGTGATGCCAGGACGCACCCGCTGCAAGCGCAAAAAGTGCGGACTGAAGGCCACAATACGATTCGCGAAATAAGCCCGCTCGGGCCTCGGCCCCACAAGGGACATGTCCCCCGTCAACACGTTCCAAAACTGGGGCAATTCATCCATCCGGGTCTGGCGCAGCCACCGCCCCACCTTGGTGATTCGAGGATCCTCCTCCGAACTCAATTTGGGTGTCACTCCCTCTGCATTGGCCACCATGGTTCGAAACTTGATGATGCGGAAGGGTATGCCATGACGTCCCAGCCTCTCCTGCCGGTAGAAGACGGGGCCCTGACTGTCCCATCGGATTTTCAACGCCAACACCACAAACAATGGTGCCAACACCACAAGTGCAAAGGCACTCAGCACCACGTCCAAGGCGCGTTTCACGGCCAAGGTGGTTGTCCCCATGCCGTGCCGGGTCAGATTCACCAAGGGGACACCAAACAAATTGGAGGTTTTCACATTGCCTGCAAAAAAGTCGATGGTTTGAGGGGCAAGCAGCAGTTCCACCCCGCGACCCTCTAGCAAGGCAATCCATCCGAGCAACCGGTCATCCCCCACCAAGGGTGACGTCAGAACCGCCCTGTCGACACGAACCTCATCCAATTGCTTCGCCAAGCCCTCAAGATCATGCGCAATTTCTCCCCGATCCAGGGCGTTCACAACGTACCAACCCTTGTCCCGTCCCTTGCGCTTCAGTTCATTCAAAAAATGCGCGTTGTCGTTGGGGTCGCCGATCAACAGGGTTTGGAATGCCCATTCACCGTTTTGTACCCTGCGAACCACAGCCGAGGTCAACATCCACCTCCCCGAAAGCACCAATCCCACATGCGCTGCCATCCACACCCCGAAGGTTTGGTAATGGTCTGTGTAGGATCGCGTGACGTCATCGAGAAACAGGGCAAAAAACAACAACACGCCTCCAGAGCATGCGGTGATCAGGACATCCCTCAATTCAAGACCTCGGTGCCTGCGTCGAATGTCGACGTACATCCCTTTGGCGGCATGGAAGGCCAACCAAAACAGGGGAATCAACACCAAGGCTAGCCACAGCTTCGAGTCCCCCTCCCATGGAATGTCTTTGCCAAATCTCCTGGGCTCCACCACGCCCTTTCGAAAGCCAAACAACACAAGCCACGCCGAGGCTGACGCCACAGCATCTGAAATCAGGTAGGCCCACCACCACGCGCGCCAAGGCACCTGGACAGGTCGTGTTTCAATCGTCAAAATGCACGAATTTGAAATTGTCCAACCAAATGTCACCCTCCGTCCCATCGGCTGGCACAAACGCATTCAATCCAATCTCAAATGCAACGGCATCGGGCATGGAAGAAAGTGCGGGGTACAAGTCCAGGTAAATTTTCCGCCAAGAACAGAGGCCTGTTTCGTCGCAGCTGGGATTCAAAACCAAAATCGACAGTCGACCTGCCTGAGAGCCTCCAATCACTTCCAATCCAACGCTAAACGGCACATCGGCCTTGTAGTGAAATTCCAGGTAGACCGCTCGGTCCTTGGGCAGGTTGTAAAACTGCTCGTTGGTCGCGGCGTTCAGTTGGTTGTGCGCGCTGTCGAGATGGATGTGTCCAGATCCCGCACCTTCAAAGACCAAGCCGGGCTCGGTGATTCGTACCACAGACGCATTGCTCCCCGACATCGCTTGAAACCGGTTGGCCCCATCAAAATCTTCCGCCAAGAGAATGCGCGTGGTGGTTGCATTGGTGTTTACGTAGCTGCCCAAAAATTCATGGGTTTCCAGGGTGCTTGGGTCGCCATCAATCTCCACAGTCCCCGACGTGTAAAAGGGATAAGGTCGACGTGTGGAGGCAATGCCATTGGCTCGTATGCCTGGCACCAAGGTCAACGTGGTGGCTTCGCCGGATGGGAGCGTGACTGTTGCTGGCAAGGGGTACACCCCCAACACCTCCGTGGGACTGTACACCCACACCTCTTCCACGCGATGTTCCGCAGTTCCCTGTTCTGGGGACGTGGTGAGTTGGTAGGCTCCCACGGCAAGCACTTCAGGTGCACCAGGATCCCATGATTCCACGTGGCAACCGCTTCCGAGACCCACCAACGTGGCCAACATCAGAACGTTCCAAGCCTTTGCACCCCACACATGCGAAGGGTGAATGAATGAAGGTGCCTTGGATTGCGAGGGCATAACCATGCGAAGGTACTAAGGCCTCATGCGCACTGCACACATCGAAGCGCCCCAGGCATCAACATCAGTCGACCCACGGGAATGTCTGCTCCACATCGCGTGCACTTGCCATATTTCTCCTCCCTCATCCGCTCCATGGCCAAAGACAACTGTTTTTGTTCTGCCTCAAGCTGCCTCAAAGCCGCTTCATTGACACTGCGGTTGTTGATCGCATCCATGCGACTCACCCTTCCAATGGCCTCGCTCGGGGGAATGGGTTGGGTCAATTCTCGATATTCTGCCACGCGTGCTTCCAAATCCTCCAACTTCCGTCGGGCACGTTCTTGGATGATCGCCAATTCTTCCTGCGTCATCTGTGGAAGGTACAACGAGATGTCAAATTTGAGGGGAAAGAGGGATTCGACCCTCAGAAACTCCCCGCAACCCGCTATTTTCGCGCCACGAATTCACTCCCCATGAAGTTTTTCATTGACACTGCCAACCTTGATCAAATCCGTGAAGCCCAATCCTTGGGCATCCTCGACGGTGTAACGACCAACCCTTCCTTGATGGCCAAAGAAGGCATTTTTGGAGACGCCGCCGTGAAAGCCCATTACAAGGCCATTTGTGACATCGTTGATGGCGACGTAAGTGCTGAGGTCATCGCAACTGACTTTGAAGGCATGGTCAAAGAGGGTGAGGCCTTGGCGGATTTGCATGAAAACATCGTGGTGAAAGTCCCCATGATTCCCGAAGGTGTCAAAGCCATTCGGCATTTCACGGACCACGGCATTCGAACCAACTGCACCCTGATTTTTTCGGCCGGCCAAGCCCTGATTGCCGCCAAGGCAGGAGCATCCTACGTCAGTCCGTTCATCGGACGCTTGGACGACATCAGCTCCGATGGCATGGACCTCATCGAAGGCATTCGGACCATCTTTGACAACTACGACTTCGGCACGGAGATCTTGGCTGCCAGTGTGCGGGGCCCCATGCACATCCTCGAATGTGCACGTCTTGGCGCCGACGTGATGACAGGTCCTCTCAGCGCCATCATGGGACTGATGAAGCACCCTCTCACAGACATTGGTTTGGCCCAATTCCTGGCAGATCACGCCAAGGGACAACACTGAAGAAGTTCCATGTCTGTCCTGGTCAAACTTCATGAAAACAACCCTGACCCTCGTCGACTGCGAGAAGTTGTCGAGGCCATCCAACAGGGGGATGTGGTGGTGGTACCAACCGACACCGTGTACAGCTTTGCTGCGATGCTGGGCAATTCCAAGGGGTTTGACCGCATTGCGCGCTTGAAGGGGCTGAGACCAGAAAAGGCACATTTTTCGCTGCTCTGTGCCGATTTGAGCGAACTCAGTCGTTACACACAGCACCTCAGCGGCGCGCTGTTTAAGCTGATGAAAAGGGCCCTACCGGGTCCGTATACCTTTGTGCTTCCTGCCAGTGGTGAGGTGCCCAAACTTTACAGGAGCAGCAAAAAGACCATCGGAATTCGGGTTCCATCCCACCCCGTCGCGCAAGCCATCCTGCGGGAATTGCCTCAGCCCTTGATTGTGAGCAGCGTGCATGATGACGATGACCTCCTTGAATACACCACCGACCCGGAATTGATCTTGGAGCGTTGGGGCCATGGGGTGGACCTTGTGGTGGATGGAGGCTTGGGGCAACTCGAGGCTTCCACGGTCATTGACTGCACTTCTGGTGAGCCTGAAGTGGTGCGCGAAGGACTCGGCCCAATCGAAGGTTTGTTCTGACCCGTTCTGACTAGTTTCTGGCCAGACCTGACCAGGTCTGACCTGGCGATCTGCCCACTCGAGCCGGCCCTTTCAGGCTGGGCCATTGAACTCATGCTCAATCCCGCGCCCTCGCCGCGAGCATCGGCACGAAGGCAGCCATGCCGTGATCCTTTTTGGTGAACTCTCGTTCCCCCACCCTGTCGATGGTCCACATGCGCTGGGACTCGCCGTCCCCCACTGGAATGACCATGCGCCCTCCCACGGCAAGCTGTCCGAGGAGTGCTTGAGGGATTTCAGGCGCCCCACATGTGATGATGATGCCATCAAAGGGCGCAAACACCGGTTTACCCTTGTATCCATCGCCGTAATACAGCGAGGGCTTCCACCCCATGGCTCGAAGCAAGGGACCCGCAGTATCAAAAAGCGCCTTTTGACGTTCGATGCTGTGCACCTTGTAGCCGAGTGCGCACAATACGGCGCATTGATAGCCACTGCCAGTCCCGATTTCCAGAATGTTTTGGCCCGGTCGCGCACCGAGCAATTCAGACTGCTTCGCCACGGTATGAGGCTGGCTGATGGTTTGGCCTGCGGCAATTGGGAAGGCCTTGTTGGAATAAGCAAATTGGGCGAATGCCGAGTCCAAAAAGAAATGACGCGGCACCCGATCCATGGCCGCAAGCACCCGCTCATCCTTGATTCCCAATCCGCGCAGCTCGTCCAACAGCCGACGTCGCTGCCCCTTGTGCATGTACGTATCCTCAGGCAATTGCATGAGGATAAACTTACTGCCATCCCTGACCGACAATGTGCATGGGTTGTGGGCAATTTTCACCATCGCGCGGTGAACTTCCCACGGGCACCAACGTAGTTTCGTTTCATGGTGAAACATTGGTTCAATTGCAAAGTGAGCTACCGTGCGCTCGACAGCGAGGGTGGCGAAATCAAAAAAGTCGAGCAATTCGTGTTGGACGCCTACACCTACACAGAAGCGGAAACCCGGATGACCCAGATTTGCGAATACGAGGGCATTCGGCCTTTCGAAATCACACAATTGACCAAAACGAATCTCCTCGAAGTCATCCGTTTCCCCGGGTGCGACAAGTGGTTTCGGGTCAAGGTTTCCTTGAGCACCTTTGATGCGGACAAGGGAACCGAAAAAGAGAGCAGCCAGCATATTCTGCTGAGCGCCGAAGATGTTCGCGACGCGTATGACAAGGTTGCGGGTCACATGAACCAATTGGGTGTGGGCTATGTCATCCCGTCCATTGCTTTTCAAAAAATTGCGGAGGTCTTCCCCCAGGATGAATGGCAGGTCGTGGATGGCCAAGAGCAACCCAAAGCCATGTCAGAGAGCCCGAGCAATCTCGTGCTAGATGGGGCTGAAACCTTGACTGACGCTCCACCCTTCAACGTCGACCTGTCTTCTTGAGTTGACAACCGTTCATCCACGTGCCTTGAATGGCCTGTGGGCATGACGGGTTCAAGTCAACCAGGACCAAGCACTGTCGTACCAGTTGTGTTGTTGAGCCCATTCCACGAGCCATGCGAGGTAGGGGTCTTGACACAGGGTTGCGCTGTCTCCCACGAGCATGCAGGCCTTCCGCGCGCGCGTTTGAGCGACGTGAATCCTCCGAGATTCTGCCAAAAACCCAATTCGTCCTTCGCTGTTGCTGCGTGTCAAAGACACCAAGATGCCATCGCGCTCCTGCCCCTGAAAACCATCGACGGTGTGGATGGTGATGTCACTTGCAGCCGATGCACGTCCCTCCTGAATGGCTTGTTGCCATGCGCCTGTCAAACACTCAACTTGCGCAGCATAGGGTGCGATGATGCCCAAGGTCATTCCCGGATGCAAGTCCAGCCATTCCAATGCCCTGGCCACCACAAAATCGGCCTCGTCCGCATTGCGCACACTTCCTGATTCAGTCAAGGTGTCCTCGTGGAAGCCACAACCAGCCGTATCTACCCATTGCCAAGGGGCGATTCCCTCCAAGGCGGAATCAGACACGGATGGATGAGCCCTTAAAGCTCCCCCATAAAAATGTTCGTTCCCAGCAGACATGATGTCTGCATGCATGCGATGTTGGACTTCCAGCATCACCGCTGGAACGGAACCCAACAGCCCTCGTTCCAACATGGTTTGTTCCAAGGCTTTTCCTCCACGACTCTTCACGGTCGGTGGCAATTGACAGGGATCGCCGCACAGCACCAATCGAGGGGCGCGACGCATGGCAATGAGCGAAGCCGGAGGCAGGGCTTGGGACGCCTCATCCACCACAACCACATCAAAATCCATGTCACGGAGCCTGATGTCATCACATCCCACAAGGGTGGCACACACCACGTGTGCTTTGGCCAACCATCGATCGGCCAAGTACCCTTCCATGTCATCTGCATCCTTTCGCAAGCTCCGGGCCTCGGAACGAGCCATTTGCCTTGCCTTTCGCTCCTCTGGACCAAAATTTCGAACATGGCGATCCGCCTCTCGCTGCACTTGTGCAGCCCTGCGTCTGAGAGCCACAACTTGGGCATGATCGGAATCACCCTCGACAAGCGCGTCGAGCGTTCGATCCAACACATGCGCTTGAACCCTCATGGGATGCCCCATTCTGACCACCTCCAAGCCCGCTTGGCTCAACCTCTCCACCAACACATCCACTGCCATGTTGGAAGGGGCTGCAGCCAAGACCTTGCATCCATCATTCACCAAATTCTGAATGGCAGAAACCAACGTCCGCGTCTTTCCTGTGCCAGGGGGGCCGTGCACCAAGGCCACTTGGCTTCCAGACGTGATCAACTTCACTGCGTTTGCCTGTTGTTCATTCAGCGAAGGGTCTGTCACAGGCAACTTCGCCAAAGAATCAGAACAATCTGGGCTAACCCCATGCGACGGGTCTCGTTGAGAATGGGGAGTCCCGGGCAAACCCAATCCCAAATCCCTGTAACGCCGCAGCACTGGATCCTCCGTGTTGAGCCAATGATTCAAGGCGTGGGCCATCGCTTGAAAACTTCGCTCGTCAGCGCGCGCGTCCACGGTCCACTTCAGATGCTGGATTGCCACACCCTCTGGCCCTTCTCCTTCCAACAATACCTCCATGGCCAAACCCTGCACCTTCATGACCCGGGCCGGCCATGAACCCCACTCCTTCACCTCAGCGTGGGACCCAATGGGGGTTAACAGCACTGCACTTCCCGACCTGAATGCTCCCTCGCTCCCACCTCCTGCACCGCACTCCATGGCCCATTTGGCCCCACCCATGGCATACTCAGCACGTACAACGGAGACGGGAGACCATGTCACACCTTCCGCTCTGCGAGACTTCAGTGAGGCATTCTCAAGCAACAATTGCAGACGCGATCGTTCTTCATCCCGCTCAGCAAGCAAGGCCTGCGTCCATGCGCGGATGAGATCAATGGCGTCCGAATGTTCCAAACCGCTCAATCCACGACGTGGAAGATACCCTCGAACACAAAGGGTCCTTGGCCATCGTATTCCACGCCTACGCCATCCACATTGGTCACCACCAAGGGACCATCTTCCACGGGAATCGTGAGTACGTAGTAGTACACGCCCGACGACGCGTTGTCCGCAGCCGGATCCCATGGCGCATCATCCCCAAAATCACGGCTCTCATAAACAACATTGCCCCAACGGTTGACAATGACGAGTTCCACATCTTTGTACGACTGAATACCCTCGATGCGGAACGTATCGTTTTCGCCATTGGTACCGAAAGGTGAAATGACGTTGGGAATCACGATCTCGCACGTACCAACCAACAAATCAGCGGTTGCCGTGCACACCAAGCCGTCATAATCCTCAAACGTTTGGGCGATTTGCATCACAAAGTACTCCGGGCCCTCCATGCCCTCCGCATAAACCGTCGATCCTACGGTGTCAGACAAGAATTCCGCAGGGCCCCACGAATACACAGCCTGACCCTCGCCATCCATGTTGACAACTGCAGACAACTCCACAGGAACACCTCCACAATAGATGTCTGGGTTGGCATTGATGGCGGGTTGGAAGGTGACGTACTCCACGGTGACATCCTGGGTGTATTCACAACCAAAATTATTCACCGCGTGAGCCGTGTACGTTTGCACCCCAGAATTGGGGTTGGTCACCGTCAAATTGGCGCAATCCCATCCATTCAAGGCCACGCTGCTCTGGTCCAGTTCAGATGCGGTCCAGAAAGTGCTGTCACAAGCCAAGCCAAACGTCGGTGTGAAGCTCAACTCCTGAGGGTACAAACTGTCCGCAAACGTGATGGCCCAATCAAAGACAAATCCATTGTCCGACCCCCACAAGTCACAAATCTCCATCTGCCAGACCCCATTGAGCGGACAACCATCGAGGTTGTTCCATGTCTGAACACTTTCATAGGTCCCTGAGGGAAGCGTCCCCCCCAAGTTTGCGGCCCACGTCCCATTCGTTGCATCGGGAGACCACCAATAATCAAAGCCCTGTCCTGGGGTGTCGGGATCACCATCGTTGTCCACTGGCACCCCCAAAAACGTTCCTCCGCCCCCTTGCTGGTGGACCATCACGCTTTGTCCGTTGGGACAAATAAATCGAATGGTCAAATCACCCATGTAGCTGTGCTCAAAGTTGATGAAAAACGACTCCAAGGCATCGTTTCCATCTCCCACCAATTGACCGGGAATGAATTGCGTGAATGTCAAATCGCTGCTGAAGCATTGACCGGGTTCATCCGGGATGAAAAGACCTCCCCCAAAATCCACAGAGGGCTCGAGTGTGAAGGTTTGTCCTTCCACACCCACAGCCAAATTCACAGGGTTGTTGGTGCATGAGGTGTAATTCAAAGGGTC
>JBEARC010000079.1:0-9580 GCA_041163465.1 Bacteroidota bacterium | reverse complement strand
GTCACTGTTAGCTGGAAAAGATCCAGGTCATTGTCGTGGGGATCGGACTGAAATTCGATGGGACCTTTGGAGCGTTTGGCCATGCTGATGAGGCCCAAACCCGCGTTGCCCCGCATGGAATCAATGGTCCCTTGGCAGAGCGCATCGACGTATGACCTGCGGAGCGCAGCGTGATCCATGGCATTCAGTTCGCCCAATCGTTCGCTCAGTTCCTTGGCGGTTTCCTTATCGATGAGATTCCCACAATGGACCTGCGTGCCAAGGGGCGTGTGTTCCACCGTCAAATACAACACAATTTCTCCCCTGTTGTCGATGTATCCGTGATGCAAGACATTCTGCACGGCCTCAATCAAGACATACAGGACACGTTTGACTTCCTTTCGACTGGATCCAGAATGGCTGAGGCTTCGTTCAGCAAGTTGAACGAGGTGGTGAATCATGTCGCCATCCACGGTGCCAGCGTACGACATCATCACGCCGAAAGAAGAGGCCGGACCCGTTGTGGTTTCACAAGGTGGGCTGGCTTGCAATCTCTGCTGGAGAGAGGACAGCAGAGCGGCTTGACGTCGTGGGGTAGCCATGGATGGTTTTTCGACGAAGTCCTGATAATGTTCTATCAAAACAACATCGCAAGCTACACATCGGTTGCACCCACTGATTCTGTGGTCCTAAGTCTTTCGTTCACAAAAAATTAACACACATAACCGCGTATGGAGGCTGTCGAGACGAGAGGAAGTCCTTCGGGTGTGCGAATCATCTGGTAAAAGGAGGGGTGCATGAAATTGAGGGTTCGCCGAAATTGGCGTCCTGCAAAATGACATTTCCAAACTTCCAAGGCAATGCGCTTGGTGGTGTTCCACGCATAGGGGCTGAATCCGTGAGGCCGGCTGAATCCTTCCACCCACATGCGGGCTTCGGGCAAGGATTGGATGGAGGTGGATGCTTGTGTGAGCGCGGGGTTGAGTGGGAGAGACATGGGCGATGATTTCAGGGTTGATGACATTTCCTGAATCAAAGGGACATGTCCACTCCTCAATGGATTTACGGACCCCCAAAAAAAGTTGCTTCAAGGTTGCTTCAAGGCTTCGTCAAGCCAGTTTCAAGGCTGCTTCAAGCTTGATTTCAAGCCTGTGTTTGGCGGTCGAGGGCGCGTTGAAGCTGCGAAACGATGGACGTTCGGATGGACGAGGGTGAGAGCAAGGTCAATTCGTTGGCGTGTGCCAACAGCCATTGTTGCAACTCAAAGGTGGGCATGACCTCCAAGGTCACGTGAATCCCTGTCGACGTGTGACGGATGGATTGGGAGGGGTGGAGGGGTTGGCTGCCAAGGTATTTGGCCAGCACGTCGTCGCACAAAAATTCCACGCGCACGGGTTGACGTTCGCCAAGGACGGTGATTCCCAGGGCATGCTTGAAATGGTGTTCTGGGTTGAAATCGCTTCGAAGCTCAAACCTGACCTCTTCATGGACAAGCAGGTCACTCATCCGATCGCAACCGTAAGTCCGGATGTGATTTTTGGCGGGTTCCCAGCCGATGAGGTACCATCGGTTTCTGTATTCTTTGAGCAGATAGGGGTGAAGGCTATGTCGCGTGGATTGTCCTGAACTGTCCGAGAATTTTTGATAGTCAAAGGCGATTTCTGCCCGTTCACGAATGGCGCTCAGCAGGGGTGCCAAGTGTTCAGAACCTGCGGCGTGGGGGGCACTTTCAAACTGGATGAAGGCATCCATGTCCCGCGTGTCCATGGTGGGCGATACCGTGAGCCGATCCGCGATTTTTCCCAACGCTTGGTCGAATTGCTGGAAAATGGGCAATTCACGGAACTGCAACAAGGTGTTGGCGGCAAAGCGAATGGCGTCCAGGTCGTCGTCGTTGAGTTGAATGTCGTTGATGCTGTAACCTTCCTCGGTGTAGTGGTAGCCGCGCTCATCTCTGTGGTAGGCGATGGGCGCGTGGTATCCAAGGTCCGACTCGTTGCGCATGGCCCACAGGTCTTTTTCAATGGTGGAGATGCTGATGTGTTCGCCATCGCTTCCGTACAAAGCTTCTTCACAGGCCAAACGCAAATCCTCCTTCGATGGGAATGGCCGAGCCGGATTGGTCAGGCATCGGTCGATGATTCGGTATCGCAGCAAGGCATACTTGTTGGCTGGCATGGGGACGGTTCAGGGTTCCGGTGGGGTTGGGGGAGCAAATCGTTTCATCATGGCCAAACCGCGGGGGACGTACTGAGGATCATGGGTACGCGGCAGTCCCGAGACGGGGTAGGGCTGTCCTGTGTTGTGGAGGTGAAAGCAATCTTTGAAATTTCCTGCGCGCATGGCGTTGCCGTAGGTGAGGTTGATCCATTGTGCCGCGTGTTCCACCCCGTTGTTGCCTCGAATGTCTCGAATGTTGACGTCGAGCAGGATGCACTTGTAGCCCATCAGTTGGAATGGACCCCACGAGGTGGCGAGGTTTTTCAGGGCGTCGTCGGAGGCCCCGTTCAAATGTTGGGCCGTGACGTTCTCGTAATTGGATCGCTCGCCATCGCGCACTTGTTGCAGACGTTTGAACACATGCGGTTCAAACCGCGATCCCGCAGGCCTTTTGCCGGAACACTCCAGCATCAGCAACGCCATGAGATAGCTGTAGTCAAGTTCATGTTTGGTGGCGGCACGCATGACGTCATCGCTGTAATTCTCGATGGCAGCAGCTGCTCCCATGCGGTCACCGACTGCATGCCATGGATTGACGAAATGGGCGTTGTAATACTTCCATCCAACAAACAGTCCGCCAAGCACCAGCCCTGCCGACACCAAATGCATGGCCCGCGAATTGATCCACCCACGCTTGGACTTCCTGCCTTTGGATTTGGTGCGTTTCACGGCTGCAGTTCGGGAAGGGGTGGAGCGTTTGGCCATGGTTATCCAACGAATCCGAGAAGAATTTCATGTGCCCAACGCACCGCCGGCAGCACGGCGAGGGCAGGGAGCATGTCGACAAGTGGCCAGGAACGGTTTCCGTGAGGCAAAAGGCCGAGCAATTGGCATCCCAACGCAATCATCAGCACCCCTCCCAAGGCGCTCAGTTCTTGGATGAGCGCGGTGTCCATGCCTTGTCCGGCCATCATGAACATCAAGGTGAGTGCGCCTTGAAAGGCAAGCACGCCCCCTGCGGCCCACAGCACACCACGGCCCAGCGTGGCTGCGAGGAAGGCACTTGAGATCAAGTCCATGGTTCCCTTGACAATGAGCAAGTCGGGCTTGCCGAGCAGCCCGTCTTCCATGCATCCAATCAATGTCATGGAACCCAAACAGAACAGCATCATGGCCTCCAGAAAGCCACCCTGTTTGTTGCCGTGTTGCGCTTGGAACGTTTCAACCCTTCGTTGAAGGCCCAGGCGGTGACCCAGAGCAGTGCCTAGCACGAGGGATAAAAACATGTCGATGGGAGCCTCTGTAGCCAGGCCCATCAACATCCCAATCACCAGGGTGAACAACCCAATGGCGATGAAGACCTTGTCACGCATGGCCTCCGACCAACGGGTGCCGAGTGCGAGCCCAATCGACGCACCGAGCAAGACGGTGAGTGTGTTGAAGAGTGTCCCGACCATGCTCCCAAGTTACCTTTGGGGTTCACGGATGCGCATCGATGAAGTTGTGCGTCGTCAACATCGATGCGTTGAAGTTTCAGCTCCAAACTCAAGACCCCGGTTCCAAGGCTCGGACGGGATTGCTCACCACAGACCACGGGGACATTCGGACACCCATTTTCATGCCAGTCGGCACCATTGGCTCGGTGAGGGCGGTTCCTCAAACAGAATTGAAGGAGGTCATCGATGCGGACATCATTTTGGGCAACACCTATCACCTGCATTTGCGACCCGGAACGGGTGTGCTCGAGGAAGTCGGCGGGCTGCACACCTTCATGGGCTGGGATCGACCCATCTTGACGGACAGTGGGGGGTACCAGGTGTACAGTTTGGCCGAGAATCGCAAGTTGACGGAGGAAGGGGCCACGTTTCGGAGCCACATCGATGGAAGCAAGCATCTGTTCACTCCCGAGCGTGTGATGGACATCCAGCGAAGCATCGGGGCAGACATTGTGATGGCCTTTGATGAGTGTCCTCCTTATCCTTCGACGTACGAATATGCCAAACAGAGCATGGAACTGACCCATCGCTGGTTGCATCGTTGCGTGCAACGTATGAAGGAAACGGAGCCTTTGTATGGCCATGAGCAGGCACTCTTTCCCATCGTGCAGGGGTCGACCTATCCTGAGTTGCGCCGCGCGTCGGCACACGCTGTGGCCGAGGTCCCTTCTCTTGGATACGCCATTGGAGGGTTGAGCGTGGGTGAACCTCATGAAGACATGTATGCCATGTGCGAGGAGGTATGCGACATTCTGCCCGAGGATGCACCCCGATACATGATGGGGGTGGGGACTCCCGTGAACATTCTCGAGAACATCGCCTTGGGGGTGGACATGTTTGATTGTGTGATGCCCACCCGAAACGCTAGAACGGGAACGTTCTACACGTGGAATGGCATCATGAACATGAAAAACGAAAAGTGGAAGACGGACATGAGCCCCCTCGATCCTCAGGGAACCTCACCCGTGGACCACATGTACAGCAAGGCCTATGTGCGGCATTTGTTCCATGCCAACGAATTGTTGGCGTTGTACATTGGGTCGGTGCACAACTTGAGCTTTTATCTCGATTTGGTGCGAGAAGCCCGAACGCAGATTGAGGCAGGAACTTTCCGTGCGTGGAAAGACCGCATGGTGGTGCAACTTGCGCAACGCGTTTGATCTTCACTTGATCCCATGAACAGGCCCATGAGCACCTTGGATCGATACATCATTGGAAAATTCTTCGGCACGTTTGCATTCATGCTGGGCATTTTTTGCATGATTGTCTTGGTGTTCGATTTGATGGAGCACATCGGCAGGCTGGTGGACCACGGAGCGCCAATCGGGGAGACACTCCTGTATTACGTCAATGTGTGCTTTCATTTTGGGTCCTTGCTGGCGGGTTTCATCGTGTTCCTCACCATCATTTGGTTCACGAGTCGTTTGGCCCAAAACAGCGAAATCATCGCCATGTTGGCGGGCGGCATGCCCTTCCGACGCTTGATGCGGCCCTACATCCTGGCCTCGGGCATGCTCATGCTCCTGTTGATGGCCATCAGCCATTGGGTGGTGCCGCGTGCCAATGCCCAAAAGCTGGCGTTTGAGCAGAGTTACATTCACACTTCCGTGCACGTGCAGGACAAAAACCTCTATCGGGAGGTGGCTCCGGGAACGATTGTGTATTTCCGCAGCGTGAATTACGAGCGTGCCACAGGGTACAAGTTTCAACTTGAGCAATGGGATGGCGATGTCTTGAAGCAGCGAATCCTCGCCGCCAAGGCCACCTTCAGTCCTTCCGACAGCATGTGGAGGCTGGTCAATGTAGGCGTGAGGGATTTTCGGGAGGATGGGTCTCAGCATCATCGGTTTTTGACCCGACTCGACACGGCTTTGACCATGCGTGTGGATGATTTTGCCGAGAGAAATGAGGTTGTGGCTACAATGCGTTCTGGCGAGTTGAAGTCGTACATCGAAGAGGTTCGGTCACGCGGGGCGGACACGTCCAACCTGGAGTTGGCCTTGCACAGCCGAACAGCCACGCCTTTTGCCATGATGGTGTTGACCTTGATCGGTGTGTCAATCGCCGCACGGCGCCTTCGCGGTGGCTTGGGACTGCATTTGTTTGCAGCTGTGTTGATCGGTTTCACCTTTGTCTTTGCCTCGAAGGTGATTTCAGTGTGGGCATCCGCGGCGGTGCTTCCTTCCTGGTTCCCGCTCAACGAACAGGGATTGCGATTGGTTGCGGCTTGGCTGCCCAATGCCTTGTTCGCGGGACTGGGGTTTTGGCTTTATGCGAAGGCCCCGAAGTAGAAAGACCGAACTTCGTGAACGCCCTTCGAAAGCGCCGCTTGGGCTCTGCCCATTGTTCATGGAAAGGGACGTGAGGGCGAGTCGATGCCCCGAGGGGATGCGCTCACTGCAAGGCGAGCGGTCCGCAGTAATTGGCCTGAACCTCGGCGGCAGCTTGACGAGCCGCCACCTCCTCAGCGAACACTCCAAACACCGTTGATCCGGTTCCCGTCATCTGTGCATAGGCGGCACCGGCATTTCGAAGCGCATCGAGGATCGCCTCAATGTGGGGATGACGTTCGCAGGCGCCCGATTCAAAGTCGTTTTGGATGCGGTCTCTCCACGCACTCACCGGATCGTGTGCCAAGGCGCTCCAGTCTGTGGTACGGGCACGGGGTGTAAGTCCGCCAAACGCTTCGGCTGTGGAGATGTGGATGCCAGGGTTGGCCATCACAACCCACAGCCCTTCCAGGGGAAGTTCAAAGGACAGGGGAGCGACATGTTCGCCGCGTCCGGTCACAAGTGCGGGTTTGGCTTCCACGAAAAACGGGCAGTCGCTGCCTAGCTGAGCGGCCAGTGCCATCAACTCCTCTTGGGACAGACCAAGTTCACACACCTCGTTGATGGCGCGCAACATGTACGTGCCGTCAGCGCTGCCACCTCCCAAGCCCGCGCCCATGGGCAATACTTTGTGCAGGTGGGCCGACAATCCGGGCAATGCGTGCTGGGCTGCGAGCAAGCGGTGGGCCTTTACCACAAGGTTGTTTTCGCTGTCGCCTGGGATGTCGAGGCCTGTCCACGCGGTGCGGAGTTCACCAGTCGCAACCGATTCGTCCACGAGCACTTCGAGGATGTCGGTCCATCCCAACGGGAGAAAGATGCTTTCCAACGCGTGGTACCCATCGGCGCGCTTGCCGAGGACGTGGAGACCGAGGTTGAGTTTGGCAGGAGGGAAGCACACCATGGGAGACAAGGGCTGGGATCGGTTGAAATTCAATCGAGGTATCCAAACCGCTTCAACTTGCGTTCGTCGTCGCGCCAGTTCTTGTCCACCCTCACGTACAAATCAAGAAACACCTTCTTGCCGAGAAATGACTCCATGTCTTTTCGTGCGTCAATGCCTACGCGTTTGATCATGCGTCCTTGGGCACCCACAACGATGTGCTTCTGAGATTCTCTTGCCACGCGAATTTCAGCGCGAACCTTCACCAAATTCTCAGTGTCTTCATACGCTTCCACCACGACTTCGCAGCTGTAGGGGATCTCCTGCTTGTAATGCGTGAGGATTTTCTCCCGAACAATTTCGGACACAAAAAAGCGCATCGGCTTGTCGGTCAATTCATCCTTGGGAAAGAAAGGCGGGCTTTCGGGGAGCTGGGCCACGATGCGCTCGAGGAGCGTGTCGACATTGAAATTGTGCAAGGCGCTGATGGGCACGATGCTGGCGCGTGGAATTCGTTGGGCCCAGGCGTCGAGTTTGGCCTCGACGGCGGTTTGGTCTTCAGCAAGGTCAATCTTGTTCACCAGCACAAACGTCGGCACCTCCATCGCCGCAATTTTTTCCAGCGTGGCCGGATGGGCCATGTCATGCTCCGTAACATCTGTGACCACCAACAGCACATCCGCGTCCTGCAAGGCGGTCTTGACAAACTTCATCATGCCTTCCTGCAACTTGTACGCAGGGTCGAGTACGCCAGGGGTGTCACTGTAGACGATTTGGTAGTCTGGCTCGTTGACGATGCCCATGATGCGGTGGCGCGTGGTTTGTGCTTTGGCATTGATGATGCTCAAACGCTCACCCACCAATCGATTCATCAAGGTGCTCTTGCCCACATTGGGCGAGCCCACGATGTTCACAAATCCTGCACGGTGTCCCACGGGATGTTCGTGCGAATCTACAAGGGGAAGGGGTTGATTGTCAGAGCTCATGAAACCAAATGGGGCCACAAAGGTACACGTTGCAGCAAAGGCTTGGCGAAACCGCTTGTGAGAATCGACAATCTGTGTACCTTTGCCTTCCCTTCGTCGGGGTTATGGCCGACATGCAGAAGGGAATTGACATCGCGGGGTGGAGCAGTTGGTAGCTCGTCGGGCTCATAACCCGAAGGTCGCAGGTTCAAGTCCTGTCCCCGCTACTACAAGCCCGATGCACGAAAGTGCATCGGGCTTTTCATGTGCGCTGCGTCGAGCATTGATGCTCGTAAGCAAGGCGCACATGAAAAGCCCCCACACGCGCAGCGTGTGACGGGCTTGAAGTCAAGCCCCCCCCTTGGACTCGCGCCGCCGTGCGGCGGCGCAACCCTGTCCCCGCCTCAAAGCGGCGCAACCCTGTCCCCGCCATGCATGGAAAGTCTCATGGAACGCGCCCAGCCGCAAGGATTGAACTACCTTGCCAACATGGTGAATCAGGAATTTCGTCCCACATGGGGGATGGCCGTGGCCTTGGTTTTGGCATGGATGTGTGGATGTGCAGAGGCACCCCAAAATGACACAAGCGTCAAAAGCCCTCAAGAGCGATGGGCGGCCAAGTCCGCACCGAGCGAGTGGCAGGCATGGGGTTGGAGTTTCCCTGATGCCGTGTGGAATCCGGCCGAGGCCGATGCTGCCTACGCGGCAGCTGTGCATCGCGGACCCACCCAAGACCCAACGCATCGCGATATTGAAGGAACGTGGATTCAGCAAGGGCCTCGAAACATCGGAGGACGATTCAACGTCGTTGTGCAAGATCCCAACCAGCCAGAGCGCATCTTCCTCGGTGCTGCGGCGGGCGGCCTGTGGCGAACCACCAATGCGGGGTTGACGTGGGTCCCGGTTACGGACGAATTGAGTCACCAAGCCATCGGATCGCTCGCCATTCATCCCCAAGACAACAACATCCTTTTTCTAGGTACCGGCGACCCTCAGATGAGTGGACATCCGAGGATTGGCAACGGCATCTACAAGTCTTACGATGGCGGAGATACATGGATCCACATGGGATTGACGGAGCAGCGAATCGTAAGTCGCATTGAAATTCACCCACAGAATCCGGATCTCGTGTTTGCCGCGACCATGGGAAATTCCGCCATTCCTGGACCTGACCGAGGCCTGTACAGAAGCACCGATGGTGGCGAAACATGGGATCAGGTGCTTTTTGTGGCAGACTCTGTGGGCATCAATGATGTCCGCATCTCGTCCACGACGGGCGTGATTTTGGCCAGTTCGTATCACAGAATTCGCACGTCAACCGTGAGTGACTTGGTATCAGAAGACAACCGGTTGTACCGCTCGATGGACGGTGGATCGACATGGGAAGTTTTGCCCAACCCTTGGGGTGAAGGCATGCGTTGCCGCATTGGCATCGAAGAATTCCAAGGACGATTCATGGTCAACCCAGTGGGGTCTGATTTGCAATTCAGCAACCTCTACAAAACCAACGATGGGGGTGATACATGGCAAGAGGTTGTACCCGAAGGTGCCATGCCTGAAAACATCCTCGGCGGCTTTGGATGGTACTTTTCAAAGGTTCGGGTCAATCCTTGGGACGTGTCCGACATCACAGTTTTGGGCGTCGATTTGTGGAACACCATGGATGGAGGCCAAACCTGGGAGCGCATGGGCCCTGAATGGTGGACCTACGAAGTGCACGCAGACAAGCACGATTTGCAATGGGTGGGTCCCAATGAATTGATTTTG
>JBEARC010000078.1:0-2658 GCA_041163465.1 Bacteroidota bacterium | reverse complement strand
AATGCGACCATGGACAACGGCACATGTGAATTCCCTTGTGCAGGAGACCTCAGCGGGGACGGAATTGTGCAGTTGACCGACTTGCTCGACTTCTTGATCACCTACGGCTCCGTCTGCGAGTAAGCTGTCAGGCGTTCATTACGGACTCGATGGCGTCAGCTTCGAGGGGGATGTGCGCCATGAGGTCGTGGAAGCCTTCCTCGGTGATGACAATGTCGTTTTCGAGGCGAATGCCGAGGTTTTCCTCGCGGATATAGATGCCGGGCTCCACGGTGAACACGTGACCCGGAGCGATGGGCTCGTGCCAATGGCCGACGTCGTGGACGTCAAGACCGATGAAATGCGACGTGCCGTGCATGAAGTACTTCTTGTAGGCGGGCCAAGCGGGGTTTTGCTTCTCGACGTCGTGGCGGTCGATCAGCTTGAGGTCGAGAAGTTGGGACGTCATGAGGTCGCCAACCTCCTTGTGGTAGTCGTGGAGCGAGACGCCAGGACGAAGGAGCTCCATGGCGTTTTGCATCACCGAGAGGACCGCGTTGTAGACCGCGCGCTGGCGGTCCGTGAAGCGGCCTGAGACCGGGACGCAGCGCGTCATGTCGGAGGCGTAGTTGCCGTACTCGGCACCCACGTCCATCAGAATAACGTCGCCGGCTTTACACTCAGCGGAATTCTCAATGTAGTGAAGGACGCACGCGTTGAAGCCGGAGCCGATGATGGGCGTGTACGCGAAGCCGCGGGAGCCGCGGCGCAGGAATTCGTGCATGAACTCCGCCTCGATCTCGTACTCCATGACGCCGGGCTTCACGAATTGCAAGACGCGGTCAAAGCCCGCCTTGGTGATGTCACAGGCGCGCTGCATCTGGTCGATTTCCGAGGGACGTTTGAGGGCGCGGATGGAATGCAAGATGGGCGCGCTACGCTCGATTTCGTGGTTGGGGTATTTGGCGCGAAGGGCCGCGTTTTCCCGGTCCGTGCGGGTCTCGACCGTGAGGCGGGCCCGCGTGTGTTGGTTGTCGTTGAGGTAAAGCGACTTCGCTTCGGCCATCAAGCGGTGGAGGGTGCGTTCAAAGGCTGTCGTCCATTGGACATTGGCGATGCCGGTCTCCGCCGTGGCTTGGGATTTGGTGAGTTTGGCCCCCTCCCAGATCGCCAGCTCCTCATTGGTCTCCAGGGTGAACAAAATCTCACGGTCCGCCGAGTTGTGCGCATCCGGGAACAGGAGCAGCACCGTCTCCTCTTGGTCGACTCCTGTGAGGTAAAAGATGTCCGCGTGCTGCTTGAAAGGCAAGGTGCCGTCCGCGCTCGTCGGATAGATGTCGTTGCTGAAGAACAAGGCAAGGCCACCGGGCTTCATGTGCTTCATGAAGGCTGCTCGGTTCTGCGTGTAGAGGTCGGAGGGGAGTTTGTGGTACCGCATGTCCCGAAGGTACATCAGGGGCCCAATGAAAAAGGGCGAAGGAACCGCATTCCTTCGCCCTCCCTAAGAGACGCAATCGACGGTCACAAATGCAGAACCACGTTCAGGCGAACGCCCTTGTACATCGATGTTCGGGAGCTAGTGGCAGTCAACGCGGAATAGTTGGCTCCTTGAAACTGGATAGGCAATTCCCCGCTCGGGGCCAAGAACGTTCCCGATTCAATGACGTTGTTGATTCGTTGGTCGTAGGTCACCTCACTGATGCCAAACCCACTCTGGCGATCAAACCCGATGGCCAAGAGCTCCGCGCCGATGGAAACACGGTCGAACCGCAAAGCCACGCCAGTATACAGCTCTCCGCCAGAAGCTGACCCGGGCGTCGTGATTTCTTCGTGAAGGTAGTCGCCACCCACAAATGTGGCATCCAGGTACTCAAAGGCCTTGGTTCGGCCGACGCTGAGTGCGGCACCGAAATAAGTGTCCAAATCAAAATGACGGAAACGCATCGGTTGGTTGTGATGGTCGAATGCCACCCGCAACGAGAGAGAACGCGATTGGTTCCTAATCTCTAAGGTTTTTACATCGTTGGTGTCGATGTTGAGCGTGGTTCCAGCGACAGCCTGGTTCTTTCTCCCCAACAACAGACCTGCAGAGACGCAATTCCGCGAAGACAGGTAGTACCTGAATGAGGGGATGAATTGTTCCGCCAAACGGTTCACGCCATCCAAGTCTTGGTTCACCAAGTCCCCGACCTGGTCGTCAAAAAACAACGAGTTGTTTAATGTCGTGTTGACGACGATGTTGATGTCACCTGAGCTCGGTGTGCGGAAATTCTCGCGCGTCGAGTTGTCCAAGTAGTCCATTTGGTTGGCCGTGACCGTGGTCACTTGTGCCATTCCATGCCCGGCAACACAAACAAAAGCTGCCGCGAAGGCCGTTTTCAAAATCAACTGTTTCATGGCTGTTCGTTAGTGTTTTTTGTTGTTGCCCTTGCGTCCGTCCTTGTTTCGGCATTCGCGCTCTGGAAGGAGTTTCAAGATGCCGTTCTCATCCTTGACATAGCCGTGCTTCCCAACCACATACACCGGGGAATCCGTGCTGTGGTTCTTCAAGCTTGCCTGCAGAACTTCAAGGTTGTTGCTGTTTCCTTGGCCCGCTTCTGTGATGGTGGTGGCCAATTTTCCTTCGCTGTACAACACGTAAAGCACCCCCCAGTCGCCGTATTGCAACGTGCCTTGGTT
>JBEARC010000077.1:0-22419 GCA_041163465.1 Bacteroidota bacterium | reverse complement strand
TTCACGAGCGGGTGGCTCACCGCGGGCACAGGATCTTGCCAGATGAACGATTCGGCAGGCACTTCTGGGCCGATGTAGTTGGTCGCCGGACCCATGTCGCGGTGCGTCAACTTGAACCACGCGCGGGCAAAGGCAGCGTCAAAGGCGTCGGGGTTCTCCATGAAGTTGCGCGAAATCTTCTCGTACACCGGATCGAATCGGAGCGACAGGTCGGTCGTCAGCATCGTAGGGCGGTGCTTCTTGTTCTCGTCGAATGCATCGGGAAAAATCTCCCCTGCGTCTTTGGCCACCCACTGGTTCGCTCCTGCAGGGCTCTTGGTGAGCTCCCATTCGTTGTTGAAGAGGGACTTGAAGTAGCCCTGGTTCCATTCGGTGGGCGTCTTGGTCCAAATCACCTCGAGTCCTGACGTGATGGCGTCGGCACCCTTCCCGCTCTTGTACGAGCTCTTCCAGCCAAAGCCTTGCTCCTCGATTGCCGCTCCTTCAGGCGCCACGCCCACGTTGTCTGCTGGGCCGGCACCGTGGGTCTTTCCCAGGGTATGACCACCTGCGATCAACGCAACAGTCTCTTCGTCGTTCATGCCCATGCGGCCAAACGTCTCGCGGATGTCGTGCGCCGCCAACACCGGGTCCGGGTTGCCGTTGGGGCCCTCTGGATTGACGTAGATCAAGCCCATTTGAACAGCCGCCAGCGGGTTTTCCAATTCACGGTCGCCCTTGTAGCGCTTGTCGGCGAGCCATTCGCCCTCGGCCCCCCAGTACACGTTTTCCTGAGGCTCCCAAACGTCGGCTCGTCCGCCGCTGAACCCAATCGTCTCGAAGCCCATGGACTCGAGTGCCACGTTTCCGGCCAGAATCATCAAATCCGCCCACGAAATGGCGTTGCCGTACTTCTGCTTGACAGGCCACAACAGGCGACGTGCCTTGTCGAGGTTGCCGTTGTCGGGCCAGCTGTTTTGGGGTGCGAAGCGCTGTTGTCCTTCGCGCGTTCCACCGCGGCCGTCTCCGGTGCGGTACGTGCCGGCGCTGTGCCAAGCCATGCGAATGAAGAGTCCACCGTAGTTGCCCCAATCAGCGGGCCACCAATCCTGCGAGTCAAGCATGGCCGCTTCGATGTCCTTTTTTAAGGCGTCGTAATCGAGGTTGCCGAAGGCCTCCCGGTAATCGAAGTCCTCGCCCATCGGGTTGGACTTGTCAGAGTGCTGACGCAGGACGTCGAGATTGAGTCGGTTGGGCCACCATTCTTGGAGGGATTTCGCGCGTCCGTTCTCGCCTGAAGGTCCTGTGCCCGAACCGGCGTGAAAAGGGCAGCCTTCGGCGGAACTGCCTTCCGCATGATCGCACGAAGCTTGGTCGTTGGAGCACGAGGTCAAAACGACCAAGAGGCCTACGCTTGCCCAAAGAGATAAGGTTGAAAATCGCATGGATAGGATGTGAGTAATGTTGAGAGGACAAACCTACGAGGCCTTTTTAGTTTCATCAAAATCAATAACCATACATTTACCATAGATATCATCTATCATGACATTGCAACAACTCCGTTACCTGCAAGCTGTGGTCAAAACACGGCATTTTGGGCGAGCCGCGGAACGATGCCGTGTATCTCAGCCCACGCTTTCCATGCAGCTGAAGAAACTTGAAACAGAGCTTGGCGTGGCGTTGGTGGACCGGTCAAGGACCCCCCTGGAATTGACGGAAGTGGGTGCACGTGTGTACACGGCGGCACAGAGAATTCACGGGGAACTCGATGATCTTTCCGCTTGGATGCTCGGAACGACGGAACGCGTGGAAGGGTTGATTCGATTCGCCATTCTTCCCACCCTTGCTCCCACCGTCTTGCCGCTTTTGCTCCCTGCACTTCGTGCGAACCATCCAGGGTTGGATGTGGATGTGGTCGAACGAACCACGCGCCAATTGATTCGAGACATCGAAGATGATGCCGTGGATTTGGGCTTGTTGGTCACGCCTCTCGCCGAAGAACACTTGCGGACCCAACCCATATTCATGGAACCCTTGTGCGCCTACGTCCATCCCGACCACCCCGCCGCGAGAACGCCAAGTGGTGAGTTACATCCTGAACAACTCGACCCTGAAACGATGCTCTTGCTCGAAGAAGGGCATTGCTTCCGATCGCAAGCACTGCAGCTCTGCGGAGCAGAAACCCGCGGGAAGGGACTGGGATTTCGCTGCGAAAGCGGATCCATTGAGACCTTGAAACGCTTGGTCGACCAAACCGGAGGCTGCACCCTCATTCCTGGCCTCGAAGCAGCGGCCATGCCCAACCATCCCGCCGTCCGCCGCTTTGCATCGCCCGAGCCCGCACGTGAAGTCTCCCTGGTCACCCGCCCAACCCAACATCGCCAAGCCGTTGTTGACGCCATCCACCGCACCCTCACATCGGTCGTCCCCGAGGAGTACACCCGAATGCCCACCTACAAGCGCCTTCCTTGGAGGAATTTGTGACAATTGTCACATGATAACCGTCATGTTCCGCGAATTTCGTGGTCATGCCGCGCCACATCAACAACCTGCAATCCATTTTGGTCGAGGCCTCCACGGAGGGATTTGTGGTCGCCGATGAACAGGGAGTCATTCAGTTTTGCAATCCCGCTGCTTCCGACCTGTTCGGCTACGATCAGGACGAAATGACGGGAATGCGCGTGGAAGATTTGATTCCCCGCGAACACCGAGGAAATCACGCCGCACTGCGTTCCTCCTACCATGCCAAGCCGGAGCGCAAACCCATGGGAAAAGGGCGAAACTTGCGGGCCTTGAGAAAAGATGGAAGCAGCTTCTACGTGGAAATCTCGCTCACACCACTCTCCACCGAAGACAGGAGTTGGGTCTGTGCGCTCATCACCGATGTGGACCTTCGTGTCAAACTTCACCTCGAAAACGAGGCATTGAACAGCCGGATCAAGGATTTGTTGGAGACGCGAACGCTCGAGTTAAGTCAAACACAACAGCTCTACCAAACTGTCGCGCGCAACTATCCCAACGGAATGATCTGCGTGCTCGACGAGAACCTCGTGTGTTTGTTCGCGGAAGGGAAGTACCTCGATGAACTTCGACTTTCAGGCAACGACTTGGCTGGCACGCCGTACCTGGATCACCTGCCAGACGAATTGCGCGAAGGCATCCGACAACATCTCGAACGCGCCCTCAAGGGCGGCATTCAGTCCACGGAAATTGCCCACAATGGCCATTGGTTTCAGCTCGACGCGGTGGCCCTGGATGGCCCCAACGAAGGGCAACTCATGGTCATCGAGCAAAACATCTCGGAGGCTGTCGCCGCCCTGAAAAAAGAAAAGGAACTCAATGAATGGATGTCGCGTTTCGTGTCGATGGCATCCCACGAATTCAGGACACCCTTGAGCGCCATCTCCTTGTCTGCGGACTTGACGCAAAGGCATTTGACGCACGGGAATGTGGCGCGGACGTTGCCCCATCTTGAGAAAATTCAGGGCAACGTGCGCCACCTGACCTCCATCTTGAACGATTTTCTCAACCTCGAACGTCTCGAATCAGGCAAAATCGAAAACCTCGATGGGACGTTTGACCTCGCCGACCTACTCCAACGCGTGGTGCAAGACGGAACCCTTTCGGCCACGGCGACGCATCGCATTCACCTTCACATCGAAGCCAATGCCAAGGCGCACCCGATGGTCGTTGGAAACCAAGAAGCCATCACAGGCATTGCGTCCAACTTGCTGTCCAACGCCATCAAATACAGTCCCAACGGCGGCAACATTGTGGTCGAACTATCCCGACACGCGCACGAGTGGCGGCTGGTGGTGGAAGACCAGGGTGTCGGTATTTCGCCCGAGGACAGCCCCCACATTTTCCAACGTTTTTACCGTGCAGAAGCCACCCAACACATTCCCGGAACAGGGGTTGGATTGGACCTGGTGGTTCGGTACGCGCACGTCATGGGTGGCACAGTCACATGCCAATCCGAAATCGGACAAGGAACGCGCATGACGGTCGTTTGGCCCCACCATCTCGAAACCTCGTAACACCATGAATCAGACCATTCTCATCATCGATGACATCCAAGACGTTCGCGAAAACATTGGTGAACTTCTCGAACTCTCTGGCTACCACGTGTTGCAAGCTTCAGACGGCTACGAAGGCATTCGCAAGGCCAAACAACACCAACCTGATTTGATCCTGTGCGACATCATGATGCCGGGTATGGATGGCTATGGCGTTGCAGAAATTTTGGCAAGGCAAGAAGAAACGAACCACATTCCGCTGATTTATCTGACCGCAAAGGCAGAACCAAGTGACTTCAAAAAAGGCCTGCAAAAGGGAGCGACGGACTACATCACGAAGCCGTTTGAAAGCGACGAACTCATCAAGTCCATTTCACTTCGCATTCGGCAACACCAGCAACAAAAACCGACCGACCTCGGCGAGGTGGAGTGGCAAAATTGGATGGCCTACCTCCACAGCGAGAGCCCATTGGATAATCAGGGAGCGCCACTGACAATCCTCAACTTGACCGCGGATGAAACCCTCTTTGAGCAGGACGATCAAGCGTTGTGGGTCTATTTTTTGCAAGAGGGATCGATCCGCTGGGAATCCACGGATGCAGGCGGGCGCACGGTATGCCATCACCTCAGCCGTCCCGGAGAATTTTTGGGATGGTCCCCCGGATTTCACCTCGGGGCCTACAGCCATTCAGCCATCGCGTTGTCAACATCACGTGTGGTCCGGTTGTCTGCCAAACAACTCCGAGACACCCTGTTGTCCAATCCAGGCATGGCCTTGATTTGGGGGCAAGCGCAATTGAAGGCCTCGCAGATGGTGGTCGAGGACATGATGGCCATGCTCTACGGGAATGCGCGTGAAAACGTGGCGCGTGTCTTGCTGCGGTTTGCTGAATTCAAGGGAGGCCAATGGACGGTCAACATGCCGCGCGAAACCTTGGCCAAATCCATCGGTATCGCCTACGAAACCGTGATCCGGACCCTTTCTCAATTCAAGGCCGAGGGGTTGGTCATGGCCAAGGGTCGCCGCATCACCATTTATGACAAGGCACAGCTTGAGGCTGTCTACAACTGACCTCGGTCAATGGCTCTACGCTGACGCTGACGGAATTTTGGAACATGGACAAGGGGACATTCTCACAATCCGCGAAGGACGGCATCTACGTCATCTCTCTCAACGCATGGGATTCCGGCGAAGTCAAGCGCGCACTGACATCCTTGGGATGGTGGCCTCATGGCCTTTCGAAATTGTTGCTTGTCAACGATCCCTTGGTTTGCCCGCCGCAAGGGTTGCTCAATTTGCGTGCGCTGAAACACAAAGGCCTGATGAACCAGGTGCGAGAATTCGTTCAAGGGTTGGAATCGTGCTCTCTGGAAGTAGTCAATCCCCATGAATTGGATCGCACGTTGGCCCAACATACCAACGTCCGCTTTCATCGGCCGCCTCGCCTTGCTTGAGCCCAGCCCCGATGTCTCAAGCTTCACTGACCACCCAACGTTGGGTTCTGCCAGACATGCACTGCGTGCAATGCGTGCGCAGTTTGGAAACCCTTCCTGAACGTGTCGAGGGTGTTTGGAAATCGGAAGTGCATTTCCCGTCGAAGTCGGTGCGCGTGTCGTTTGACCCAGCGCGCATCACGGAGGATGAACTCGAAACGCAATTTCGAACCATGGGTTTTCCTCCCCTTCCCCATCATGACGCCTCAACCACTCACATTCATCGCCCCTTGATTGCTCGGCTTGCAGTCGCCGGATTTGCCTTTGGGAACGTAATGATGATGAGCCTGGCTGATTATGTGGGAGGTCCGACCTTCCGGGACTCCGGCTTTGAATACGGGTTCAAGGTGTGGAGCATGGTGTTGACGTTGCCCGTCCTGTTGTTCAGTGCCGCACCGTTTTTTCAAAGGGCATGGGCTGGCATTCGACAACGCTCGATGAATTTGGACATGCCTGTGGCCTTGGGCATCCTCACGTTGACCGCACAATCCCTGTGGATGGACGGACTTGGTTACTTCGATTCGTTGGCAGGCTTGGTGTTCTTTTTGCTCCTGGGACAATGGTATCAAAACTGGAGTCAAGCGCGTTTGATGCGTGAGCATTCCTTGGACGAATGGCTGCCCGTAAAGGTGACCCAGGTTCAGGAGGACGGACAGGAGAATCTTGTGCCATTGGCCGCACTCAACGCGGGCATGACCTTGCGCCTCTTGCACGGAGAGATTGTGCCGGCGGATGGACGGTTGACCAGTCCAGAAGCCACCTTGGATTTGGCCTTCTTGAATGGGGAAAGCATGCCCAAAACCGTAAAATCTGGCCAGACGATTCAGGCGGGAAGCCGCAACGTAGGGGCTTCGTTTCATCTCGTGGTTGACAAAGCCGTGAATCAAAGCGAGTTGATGCGAATGTGGAATTCCGAGGCCTTTCAAAAAGACCTGCGATCCACCCTCTTGACGCCCATCGATGAGGTGGCTCAGCATTTTACCTGGGTTGTCCTAACCCTCGCCACAATCGGCTGGCTCGCGTGGTGGCCAGATGTCACGATGGCTTGGACAGTGTTCGCCTCGGTGCTGATCGTGGCCTGCCCTTGTGCGTTGGCCCTGTCCATCCCATTCGCCTATGGAGCCACGGCACGACACCTCGCCTCGCGCGGATTTTTTCTCAAGCATGTGGATGTGGTGGAACGATTCGCTCAAATCCATGACATCGTGTTTGACAAAACGGGCACCTTAACCACCTCGTCGACCTTCACGGTGCAATGGCATCCTGCCGCGGACATGTCTCCCATGGCCATCGAGGCGGCCGTTTCCTTGGCCAACCAAAGTGCCCACCCCCTCAGTCGCGCCCTGGTTTCATGGTCAGATGTGGGCGTTGCCAAGGTGCCCATCACGTCGTACCGCGAATGCCCCGGTCAAGGCCTTGAAGGGCAAATTCAGGGAAAAACATGGAGACTCGGGAGTGCGGCCTTCACAGGCAGTTCAGTCCCGCGCTCTGCTGAAGGCACGTGGGTACATCTTGCGTGCGACGGCCAAACCCAGGGAGCTTTTTTCTTGACACGCCCGTTGAGACCCGATGCCGCTAAGCTCCTTCAAACCCTGAAGGAACAAGGGCATCCTCTGCACCTCTTAAGCGGCGACGGCGATGGAGAGGCCCCTCGATTTGTGACGTGGTTTGGTTCTGAACATATGCATTTTCAACAATCTCCCCAGGCGAAAATGGACTTTGTGGACCGTTTGGATCAGGTGGCCATGGTTGGCGACGGACTGAACGACGCAGGTGCCCTGCGCAAAGCCACGTTGGGCCTTGCTGTGGCAGACCAATTGTATGCATTCACACCCAGCGCGGACGCACTTGTGGAAGCTTCCTCCCTGGGCAATCTGCCTGAGGCCATCGCGTTGGCAACCTCGGCTCGCACCACGGTCAAACTGCTGTTGGCAGTGTCTGTGGCTTACAACCTGGTGGGTCTTGGTTTCGCACTGCAAGGCTGGCTTTCACCCTTGGTCGCTGCGGTTCTCATGCCGTTGAGTTCACTTACTGTCGTCGTCTTGGCGTTGACTCGAGCCAACTTGGCAGCGAACAAACTGACCTAGGTCAGTTTCAGACAAGCCAGCATCTGACGCTTGTCTCCGTCGGGGGAAAGCCGCTGCAAGTCCTTTGCCCAAACTCCATTCTCCATGGGCGTCCTTCCCTTGCTTATTGCCGTCGCCGCCATCGTTGCCATCGGTTTTCTGATCGGCTTCTTGTGGGCACTTCACGATGGACAATTTGACGACATGGTCACGCCATCCATGCGATTCCCTCTCTCTGACGACACGCGCGTCTCTGATGACACCCTTGACCCATGAACAAAGAAATCTTTCACTACGACAACGCCATCGTTCGCAATTTCGCCATTGCGACCATGGTATGGGGGCTTGTTGGAATGCTTGTGGGCCTGACCGTGGCTTCCCAGCTCGTCTGGCCTGAACTCAATGCGGACCTGCCCTGGTTGACGTTTGGGCGAATCCGTCCTTTGCACACCAATGCAGTCATTTTCGCCTTTGTCGGGAACGGCATCTTCGCCGGGGTGTACTATTCCATGCAGAGGCTGCTGAAGACACGCATGTGGTCAGATGCACTCAGTCATGTCAATTTCTGGGGGTGGCAATTGATCATCGTGTCGGCAGCCTTGACGCTTCCTCTGGGGTACACGACGTCCAAGGAATACGCCGAACTTGAGTGGCCCATTGACATCGCGATCACGTTGGTATGGGTCGTGTTTGGGCTGAACATGTTCATGACCATCCTGAAGCGCCGAGAGCGGCACCTCTATGTGGCTGTCTGGTTTTACATCGCGACGTTTGTGACGGTGGCGGTCCTTCACGTGGTTAACTCGTTTGAACTGCCCGTCGGAATCCTCAAGAGCTATTCATGGTACGCAGGTGTTCAGGATGCCTTGGTTCAATGGTGGTACGGCCACAACGCTGTGGCCTTTTTCCTCACCACCCCGTACCTGGGGCTGATGTATTACTTCGTGCCCAAGGCGTCCAACCGTCCCATCTACAGCTACCGGTTGTCCATCATTCACTTCTGGGCCCTGATATTCATCTACATCTGGGCGGGTCCCCACCATTTGTTGCACACAGCACTTCCCGACTGGGCGCAAAGTCTTGGCACCGTCTTTTCCATCATGCTTATTGCACCCTCGTGGGGCGGGATGCTGAACGGGCTTCTCACGCTTCGTGGAGCATGGGACAAGGTGCGTAAAGACCCCATTCTCAAATTCATGGTCGTCGCCGTTTCGGCCTATGGCATGGCCACGTTGGAAGGGCCACTGCTCTCACTCAAGAGCATCAACGCCATCAGCCACTTCACGGATTGGACCATTGCCCACGTTCATGTAGGCGGGCTCGGTTGGAATGGCATGCTGACGTTTGGCATGCTTTATTGGCTCATCCCTCGGATGTGGCAAACCCCGCTCCACAGTGAACGTGCAGCCAATTGGCATTTTTGGATTGCCACGCTGGGCATCCTGTTTTACGCCCTGCCCTTGTATTGGGCCGGATTCACTCAAGCCATGATGTGGAAGCAGTTCAAGCCTGAAGGCATGCTGATGCATCCCAACTTCTTGGAAACTGTGCTGCAGATCATTCCGATGTACGCCATGCGCGTCGTGGGTGGAACCCTGTACCTCCTCGGGGCCATCTTGATGACATGGAATTTGCGCCAAACCATGAAAAACGGCAACCTGCTTCGCAACGAGGAGGCCTCTGCGCCTGCCTTGAAGCCCGTTCAAGGACGAATGCAGGGCGAGAAATGGCACCGCTGGTTGGAACGCAAGCCTGCATTGCTCCTTGTGATGAGCTTGATCGTCATCCTCATTGGGGGCATTGCGGAAATGGTTCCTACCATGTTGGTGGAAAGCAACATCCCCACCATTGCGGCGGTCCAACCCTACTCGCCGCTTGAGCTCGAAGGTCGAGACCTCTACATTCGAGAGGGCTGCAACAACTGCCACAGCCAGATGATTCGGCCATTCCCTGATGAAACCGAGCGCTATGGTCCGTATTCACGCGCTGGCGAATTTGTGTATGACCACCCCTTCTTGTGGGGGTCCAAACGCACAGGTCCCGACCTGCAACGCGAAGGCGATCGGTACCCCGATTCATGGCATTACTACCACATGGTCGACCCCCAAACCATGAGCCCAGGTTCCATCATGCCCAGGTACGGATGGCTGGCTGAAGATGTCTTGGACACGGAAAGTCTCTCGGCCAAAATTGCCGCCATGCGCACCTTGGGTGTGCCTTACCCTGAAGGGTATGAGCTGCCAGGATCCAAAGGTCTCAGCCCTGCTGCACAAGACCTGCAACAACAGGCAGACTCCCTGGCCAGTCGATTGGCCGGCGACGGCATCCAGTGCGCTTCTGATCGCGAAATCATTGCCTTGATTGCCTACCTCCAACGGTTGGGCACAGACTTCACCTCAACCCTCGAGCCATGATGCGTTTCATTCGACCCTTTCTCGAAACCATGCCCGGTGTAGACCGCTGGGGACTGTTCTCCCTTCTCGTGTTTTTTGCCTTCTTCAGCGGGTTGCTTTGGTGGGTTTCTCGCATGAAAAAGAGCGACGTAGAAGATCGCAAGCACATGCCGCTCACCCTTCTTCTTCTGTTGGGACTTCCCAGCATCAGCTTGGCTTCGGACGGGACCCATTGGGGCATGAGAGATGACACTTGGATTTTCATCCTTCTCACTTCTGCAGGTTTGCTTTCGGCGATGATTCTGGCTCTTCTGTCCATCCTCAAACACATGGGTGCCATTCGGAGTGAACAGCGAACAAAGGCCAAGCAAAGCACGCTGAACATGCATGGCATCGGGCTGCTGGCATCCGTATTCACCCTGAGCGACTCGGCCTTCTACGGGCTCTTCGTAGCCAATCTGTTTCTCATGGGATACGTGGTGGTCCTGCTGGACCTCGTCCAAACCATGGCCAAAGAAATCGCGCCCAAGCCACGGGCCGAGCTTGCCCATGCGGAAGTGGTAGCAAGGGTGCCCTGGTGGCTAAGCGTTTGGCAGCGAATCAATGCCCACGTTGCCTTGTCTGAGGAAAAGGACATCTTGCTCGACCACCAATACGACACCATTCGCGAACTGGACAACAAGCTGCCTCCTTGGTGGATCAATGGCTTTTACGCATCGGTGGTGTTTGCCTTTGCGTACATGTTTCACTACCACGTTTTCAAATATCAACCATTAAGCGGCGAAGCCTACGCCATCGCCATGGATGAGCACAACAGAGAGGTGGAAGCGTACCTGACTTCCTTGGCCCTCAATGTCGACGAACACAGCATCAAATTTCTGTTGACCGAAGACCGTCTCAAGCAAGGTCGATCCTTGTTCACCAAGCATTGCATCGCATGCCATGCACCTGACGGCGGTGGGGCCTTGGGGCCCAATTTCACGGACGAGTATTGGCTCCACGGCGGCACCATTCAGGACGTGTTTCGCGTCATCAAATACGGGGTGCCCAAAAACGGGATGCGATCCTGGCAAGCGGACCTGAGCCCCATGGAAATCCAAAACGTCGCCACCTATGTGATGAGCCTTCAGGGAACGGTCCCGATGGACCCCAAGGAACAACAGGGAAAGCACTTCCCCCCCGCCGTTCCCGATTCCGAGTGATTCATGGTGCGTCACGTGAACAACCAAGGCATGGATGAACACCGTGACCATTTGAGCACCGTGGCCGAAGACGGTCACAGGATTTGGGTCTATCCCGAGGCCGTCCAAGGCATATGGGCGCAACGCAGAACATGGGTGGCGTGGACCTTGTTGGCTCTCCTGTTTGCAGGCCCATGGCTTCGGATCCACGGTGAACCCCTGTTGCGCTTGGACGTTGTGCATCGTGAGTTTGTCATTTTCGGCCACATTTTCTTGGCCCATGACACGTTTCTGTTTGCGTGGACCATGGTCACCGGATTCGTAGCCATCATTGTTCTCACCGTCGTGTTTGGGAGGGTGTTCTGCGGTTGGATCTGTCCACAAACCATCTTTCTTGAATTTGTATTTCGGCCCATCGAACGATGGATTGAGGGCAAACCCTCGGCACAGCGAACACGGGATCTTGGCCCTTGGACTTGGGACAAAATCTGGCGAAAGGGATTAAAATGGGGCGTGTTTTTTGGCATCAGCTTCGCCATTGCCAACACGTTCTTGGCCTACATCATCGGGAGCGAATCCCTGCTCGCCATTCAACTCGATTCTCCCCGCGAACACCTTGGGGGCTTGACGAGCTTGCTGGTGTTCACCGCCGTGTTCTTCTTCGTTTTTGCATGGATGCGCGAACAGGTGTGCACGGCAGTTTGTCCTTATGGCAGGCTGCAAGGGGTTCTCGTGGACGACGACACCATCAACGTGACATACGACAATGTTCGTGGCGAACCGCGCGGTCATTTGAAGAAAGACAAGGACCTCGAGGCCCAAGGAGATTGTGTGGATTGCGGTTTGTGTGTGAGGGTGTGCCCCACTGGCGTCGACATCCGAAACGGATTGCAGCTTGAATGCATTCACTGCACAGCGTGCATGGATGCATGCGACGGGATCATGGACAAAGTCGGCAAGGAACGTGGCCTCATTCGGTATGCCTCCATTCGGAATGTGGTCGACCGCACCCCCTTTGCGCTGACGCGCAGGGCTTGGGCCTATTTGGCGGTCATGCTTGTGATGATCACGGGACTGAGTGGGTTTTTGGCCACGCGACAACCTCTCGAGATCAACGTATTTAGGGCGGCAGGCTTCTTGCCGAAAGTGGACGACTCTGGCCGCGTGGTCAACATGTACAACTTCGCACTTGTCAACAAGACCGGTGAGGATCTGGTGGTCGCTCTTGACGTTAAAGACACCACATACGACTTGGTTCCCATTGGTGGAGATTCCATCCTCGTTCCTGCCAAAGGGCGCAAGGAAGGGGTGTTCTTGATGTACGCTAGGAATGCAGAAGGGCCTGCCCGAGAAGGCGTTGACGTGCTCATCAAGCACGGAAGCGTGGTCCTGGGCCGTGGCCAATCTTCGTTTACGCGCCCCCTTTGATGGGTGTCCATGGTTCTCGAGTGCACAGGCCGTGCTTGGTCACGACGCGTGGTCAAAACGCGTGGTCAAAACGCGCATGAAGGTCCCCTCGTTAATTCGCTTCGTCCAGGCTGAATCCGGAGCTGTTGTAGCTTGGCAACATGAATGAATTGCATGCGTCTAAGGCGAACACACACCGACTTCCACCGTTGTTGGGCAAGCTGGCCATGATGGCGTGGTCCTGGGTACTGGTGGGACCGTGGGCAGGTTGCCGAACCTCGAACCACCCTGAATCAACCTCCCATCCCAACATGCCCGACACCCTGGTTGTTGTGGCTTCTCGGCTTTGGGAAAGTCGCACGTACCAGGATTTTTTGGCCCCCCTCGCCTCCCCAGATGTGGTGCGCTGGATCAACGCCTCCAACCTGACGGGGGATTCACTCTCGGTGGCCTTGGAGGAAGCTGATGGCATTCTGCTAACAGGAGGCGCCGACATTCACCCTGCGCGCTACTTGCAGGACGCAGACACAACGCGCTGCGGAACAATCGACGTGGATCGCGATTCTTTGGAAGTTCTCCTTCTCCAATGGGTGGATGGCCACCGCATCCCGTGCTTGGGGATTTGTCGGGGCATGCAATTCATGAATGTCTACGCCGGGGGAAGCTTGCATCCCCATTTGCCCGACGTTCTCAACACCAATGCCCACCGTGCTGGACACGCAGAAGATTCCCGCGACACACTTCACGTTGTCCAAGCCACGCGTTCGTGGGGAAGCGTCGTCCAAGGGAGCCAATCTGAAGTGGTGTCGCACCATCACCAAGGTGTGAACCGATTGGCGGAGGGCTTGGAGGTTTGGGCAATCGCACCAGATGGGCTGGTGGAAGGCATTCGTGCACGAGACACCATGGCCTTTCCCTTCTACGTCGGCGTACAATGGCATCCTGAACGTTCGGCGACAGGACAACCGCTCGTTGACAGGATTGGATCAGCGTTTGTGGCCGCTATGAAAAGCCGAGGCGAAAGCCCTGAGCCCTGAACCAGGCTTCGCACAAGGAAGCCCAAAATGCGGTCCAGCTAAACAGCTTGTGAGGTTCTGCCACCACGCTACCCATGGCCAATGTCGGTACAGAGTTGGGCGCCTGCAAAGGCGACTGATCAGGGATTGACATGATGTGTATTCGCTGCGTCAAGTGACAGGTTCCTTGGCAGCAATTGTTGGGGTTTTCACGCTCTACACAGAGTGTTTGGGCTATGTGAGAGCGATGCAAAAAGAAGTGAGTCACTTCGTTCAATTGCAACAGATGGTTGCCCAGCAACAAGAGCAACAAGATGAAGGAGCCAAGAATGCGATTCATGAACCCAAGTTGCAACCACGGACTGAGACTCCACATGACGCAGCCCCTGCATGGCGAAACAGGAAACTGACCCTTGTCAGAAACAGGGCCTCGGAAGAATGCGCGTTCATCGTTTACCGTCGGAGGGAATTCAAGCGATATATTTCGCACCACGAAAGTCTCAATCCCATGAACCTCTCCCTCTCCACTGCGCGCGCCGCCCTCTTGGTGGCTGCCGTGAGCTTGTTCCCCACCGCGTGGAGCCAAGCTGAAATCGAAGTGTTTTCTGAAATCGGAGACGCTTTTACGATGTATTTGAACCAAATGCCCATGAACGAGACACCTGCTCCTCGGGTGTTGGTGTCCGTTGATCCAGGGTATTACCAGTTGCGCATCGACTTTGAAGAATCTGGAAAACCTGACATTGTGAAGAACAACTTCGGGGTGGAAGTGGGCATGCGATCCACGGGGAAAATCACACTGAACAAGAAAGGAGAATGGGTGGTCCGACCCTTTGGTTACGTGCCCATCCCGGGGGACATGCAGTCCTCAGGCACGTCGACATCCACGCCATCAACCACCATGTCAACGCAGCCTGAACCAACGTTTCAAACCTCGCAAGGTGCGATGACATTGCAAGATGGAACGACCATGAACACAGGGGTATCCATGCAAGCTGGATCCACCATGCAAGGTGGCACCAACAGTGAGACGGTCTCCATGAATGTCAGCATGGGCGGAGGATTGATTCCTGGAGGCATGAATGTGAATGTCAACGTCACCACCACAGAAAACTGGAGTGGTTCGGGCACCGAAGGCATGGATCAAACCCAGTGGTCAGGCCATTCAAACGGCACGATGCAACAAGGTTGGTCCAACGATGACAACCACTCAGCAGGCGGGGGTGCCATGTCCGATGTAGACTTCCAAGACTACCTCTCTGCCATCCAGTCCAAAACGTTCGAGGACAGCAAACTGAGCACCGCCAAGGCACCACTTCAGAGCGGCATCCTGTTGAGTTCAGCGCAGATTGCACAGGTCATGCGTGCGTTCACCTACGAAAGTTCACGTGTAGATTTTGCCATTTTCGCCCACAGCAAGTGCGTCGACACCCACAATTACTACAAAACACATGGTGCGTTTGACTTTGAGCTGTCGATTGACGAATTGAACGAGGCCATTGGCCAGTAAGCTGGAGGCCAAGACCTGAGGGACTCAATCCCTGGTCGCATTCATCAATTCCTTGATGCCGCCCACGCTGCTCATGAGGCCGCTTGCTTCGTAGGGCATGAACACGGTTTTGGAACCCGCGCCGCCTTCGCGGAGAACTTGGTCCATCATCTCGATGTACTTCACCGCGATGAGGTATTGGGTCGGGTCGGCTTTGGAGGTCTCGACGGCGGCAGCGATGCGACGAATGGCCTCTGCTTCAGCTTCTGCCACCGCCAAACGCGCCTGCGCCTCCCCTTCTGCCTTGAGAATCCTGGCTTGCTTGTGACCCTCGGCTTGGTTGATGTCCGCTCCTTTTCGGCCTTCCGCCTCGAGAATCGCAGCCGTCTTGGTACCCTCTGCTTCGATGATTTGGGCACGTCGGGTGCGTTCTGCGCGCATCTGCTTTTCCATCGCCTCTTTGATGTCCGTGGGTGGATTGATGTCTTGCAACTCCACGCGATTCACCTTCACTCCCCACTTGTTGGTCGCCTCATCGAGGATGGTGCGAAGCTTCATGTTGATGGTGTCGCGTGAGGTCAGGCATTCATCCAGCTCCAGTTCACCAATGACATTGCGCAGGGTGGTTTGGGTCAGTTTTTCAATGGCGTTGGGCAGGTTGTTGATTTCATACACCGCCTTGACTGGGTCTGTGATTTGGAAGTAAATGAGTGCGTTGATCTCCGTCACCACGTTGTCCTTGGTGATCACCCCCTGCTTGGGGAAGTCAAACACCGTTTCTCGCAAATCCACGCGGTCGCGCATGCGGTACTGGGTCACCCGCATCCCGTCGGGAGTCTCACCTGACATCCGCCAAACAATATCACGGGGACGATCGATGATGGGAATGATGATGTTGATCCCTGCATTCAAGGTGCTTCGGTATTTGCCGAGTCGTTCAATCACCATGCTTTCACTTTGTCGAACAATCCGGACGCCTTTGACGACAATGACAATGGCAAGCAACAAAAAAATCAGGGCGAGGATGGTGGTGGCATTCATGGGAAATGTGGTTCGTATGAAACAGGAAGAATCTGGTTTTTCAATCAAAGGATGAATGACGTCGTGTTGGGATCGATCAAACCACAGGCGGTTGATTCGACACCACCAAGGTGTTGCTTTCTACACGGACAACCCAAACAGCGGAATGCTCTGAAGCCGCACTTGCTTGGGCGCGATCAACCAGCATGGCGCGCCAATCATCGCCATCAATTTTGCATCGCCCCATGCCTGTCTCAGCATCAAACGCTTGCGTCACGCGACATTCCTTCCCCACCAAAGCCTCCACACCCGACACTGCTTCATTTCCCGAAAAGGCAAACTTCAGGGCGAGCGGCCGCAAAAAGACAAACGACAACAAGCTGAACAAGGCTGCCACCGCGAACTGAATGGTTAAACTCCAACTCAGCGAAGCCGCGCCCGCAGCGGCCAAGGCGCCTACGCCCAGGCATGCCAGCACAAACCCCGGCACAAAGATTTCGAGAATGACAAGTGCCAAAGCTGCTGCCATCCACAATTGCCAAGCGTCCCAATGCATGACCACAAGATAGAGCGTTGAGGTCAGTTCAGGAAGGATGCGAGACGTACTTTTGGAAAGGTGAAGCGCGTCCTCGTCATTGCATACTATTGGCCGCCCTCCGGGGGTGGAGGGGTTCAGCGGTGGCTGAAATTCACGAAATACTTTCCTGAGCATGGATGGAAACCCATCGTCTTTGTGCCGGAGGGGGCGATGTATCCCGTATTGGACCCAAGCCTCGAGGCCGATGTAGATGGCGGGCTGGAGGTTTGGCGGGGTCCCATTGTAGAGCCTGCCGGATGGCTTGATGCCTTCAAAGGAGAGGACCCCACGGGCAGGCTGGGCGCCACTTCTGGAGGAACAACCACCAAGGGGGAAGCCGAAGGAAGGTCGTGGCTGAAGTGGATCAGGGGCAATCTATTCATTCCTGACTCGAGGATGCTTTGGATCAAACCCTCGATTCGTAGACTGAAACGACTCCTGGCCCAACATCCGGTCGACGCCGTGGTCTCCACGGGTCCCCCCCACTCCACCCACATGATCGCGCTGGGCTTGAAACAAGCCTATCCCAACCTTCCGTGGGTGGCAGATTTCCGGGACCCGTGGTCCGACATGGACTACCTCGAGGACTTTCAATTGACAGCACGCAGCCGCCAAAAACACCTCGACCTCGAATTGAAGGTTGTCACGGCTGCCGACCGAATTGTTGTGACAGCTCCGTCAGCCGCCCAATCCGTGACAAAAACGGCCCTTCCCACCCTCGACTTTGACCAGGCGTTGGAAGGCAAGTTCAAAACGGTTTGGATCCCCAACGGATTTGACAAGGCAGACGGATTTGACAAGGCAGACAGGAACAATGTCACGACTCCTTCCTCTGAAGGGCCGCTCGTGCTCGGATTTTTTGGTGCCTTGTACGGCAGCAGGAATGCCCCTGGTTTGTGGCAAGCCATTCGCCAATGGAACAGCCAGCACGACGCCCGCCCAATGCACATCAAGTTTTATGGCACCCTTGACCCAACAATTGAAGCAGAAATTTCATCCATTTTGCCCGATGACACATGGTCGCGATGCGGCAGCATCCCCCACGACATCGTGGCACATCACATGGGAATGTGCCATGGGTTGGTGATGCTCCAAAACAACAACCCCACGGGACAACGAACCATTCCTGGAAAAGCCTTTGAGTACTTGGCTGCAGGACGACCCTTGGTGGTTGCCGGGGCTCTGAATTCTGACTTGGAACGGCTCGTGCAATCGTGGGGATGCTCGATGTGCGCCATGGATGACGTGGCTGGCTTCCTTCTCCAACTCGGAGGCGTGGCGCGCGGCCAAACTCCCCAGGCTGACAGCCGGATTTTCCAGCGAGATGTGCTGTCGCAGCAATTTGCCCGACTTTTGGACTCCCTCATGTCCTGACAAACAACCTGACAAACAAAGGGAGCCTGCCATGAGAAGCACTTCACGCCAAGAGCCCTTCACGCCCCATTGAACTCACGCCCCATTGAACTCCATCTCATGCATCTGCTGATTGTTATCGGAACCCGTCCCAACTTCATCAAAGTCACCCAATTCAGGAAGGTGATGGAAGCGCGTGGCTGGGGTCAGCTCACCTTGGTCCACACGGGGCAGCATTACGACCGGGCCATGAGCGAGGTCTTTTTTGATCAGTTCAACCTTCGGCCAGACCACATCCTTGAACTTCATCCTGGCTCGGCTGGCATGCAGTTTGCCCACATGGTTCAGCAACTCGTCACCTTGATGGAGCAGGTCCAACCCGATTTTGTCCTGGTGCCCGGCGATGTCAACAGCACACTTGCTGGCGCCTTGGCTGCTCAACGTTTGGGCATTCCTGTGGGACACCTCGAAGCGGGACTCCGAAGCTTTGACCGAACCATGCCGGAAGAGATCAACCGGGTGTTGGTCGACCAGCTGAGCAGCCACCATTTCATCACGGAAGCTTCGGGCCTTCAACACCTTGAACGTGAAGGATTGATGTGGGATGATGCAAAGAGCAACCTTCACATGGTGGGAAACACCATGATCGACACCCTCGTTCATTTCGCGCCCCAAATCGAGGCGAGTTCCATTCTGGAAGACCTCGGGCTTGGTGAGGGTGAAGCTTTCCACCTCATGACCATGCACCGCCCTGCGACGGTGGATCAACGAGAAGGCTGTCAATTCATCGTGGACTTGTTGCAGGCTTTGACAACGCGCGGAGCCGTGGTGTTCCCCATTCATCCGAGGACACGAAAGAACTTAGAGGCCTTTGGGATGGGGGACGTCCTGGAAAAATCCGGGTGTCTGATGACTCCGCCGCTCGACTATTTCGCCTTCCAAAAACTGATTTCCTCCGCCCAAGCCATCGTGACCGACTCTGGAGGAATTCAGGAAGAATCGACCTTTCAAGGGGTTCCCTGTGTCACCCTCCGACCCAACACGGAGCGTCCCATCACCCTGGACATGGGAACCAACCAACTGCTCGGAGCATTTGATGTGGACAAGGTCTTGCACGCCCTTGACAACCCTCGCTCAGGACAGATTCCGCCCAAGTGGGATGGAAAGGCCACTGAACGCGTCATCGATGTCCTTCAAGGACTTCACGTATAAACGGGGCCGAATCACGAACCAGCATCCTCCGCGAGCATGGCCACAAACCGCTCATCGCCATGAACTTCAGCCTCTCCTGCTTCTAAAAATCCACGGAGGAACCTCGCGAGAGGCTTGTAATCAGCCACCGGACCTTCCAGGCAATAGAGGTCCCCTTGTTTGGCCTTTTTCAAATAGGGCACGCTCAAAGGATATTCAGAACGCAGAAAAAGCGCCGCGCGCATGGACAGATGAAGATGGACGTGACCAAGCGGTTGCCCCTCTTTCATGGCAAATCCAAACATGTCAGGAATTTGGGCTTGGTGATTGGACTTGTGCTTGATTCCCTCCTCAAGCACTTCGACCGATGTGATGCGATCAATGCGATAGAATTTGCTCCGCGATGATTCTATCTCATAGGCCGACAAAAAGGAGTAATTGGCCACAAACTCAATGGGCTCCACCAACCTGTCGGACGTCGTGCCACTGTGGGCGGAATGGTAGCCAATCAAGCGGATTTGGCGACCGTGTTGCATGGCTTCAGCAAGACGGGCCATGGTTTGGGCATAACCCGCATCCAACAACGCATCTGCCACGGCCAAGTCGTCACTGAACAAATCCAATTTACGCAGAATGGAAGAAGACAGAGGATGGTTTTGGAATTGTGCAGCCAAGACCTCGCGCAAAAACACAGCCTCCTGATCTGTGAACGATTCCTTCAAATCACTCCCTGTGATGAAGATGTGACCCCGGGCGTTGCGCTCCAAGGTGAATCCCAAGGTCTCAATCAAGTTGAAATAGCGGTACACAGACCGCACACTCACACCCACACACTCCGCCAGCTCCTCCTTGGTGCGGCGCGGAATTCGCTTCATCAATTTGATGAGCTTGAAAATGCGTTCAACACTCGTTTGGTTGAAGTCCTCGGTTGTCGAGCGGTTTCTTCCTTGTTTGGCCATCGTCGCGGACAAAACAACAGGATTTCATTTCGTGCTTGCAAATTTTTGACCCTATGTGGCAAAAAATATTTTGAACTTGAACCTGAGAGGGTTTGGACGGGCTTTGCAGTCCGTTGCATCCTAACAATCTCTCCCGGGGCCGGTTACGAACATTCGTACGGCCCCTTTTTTCTGTATCAACAACACCTCAGCGCACAGGCTGTATTGACGATTCTTGCGGCAGTCAAGGCAATTGGGCACGCTTGCCGCACCAACTGGTGCATGTGTATGCCGCCCCGTTTCATTGAGAAGCCATCACGTGCAGCTCCCCTGTCAACACAGCAGGAGCTTGCCCCTGGTAGGGGACGGTTTGTCCTTGGGCATCGAGCAACACAAGCGGCACGTCAAGCACCGGGATTGTCACCACGTAATGGTAGACGCCCGCGGAGGCTCCGTCAGCCTTCGGGTCCCATCCCGAACTGTTTTGGAATTGCTCATTTTCATACACGAGCCCACCCCATCGGTTGAAGATTTGCACGGTCGCTTGACCAAACGCTTCCAAACCCCGGACTTGAAATCTGTCGTTGGTCCCTTGTGTATCAAAAGGCGAGATCACGTTGGGAATCAACACATGGCATGTTTCTGAAACCACCCAAAAGGACCCAACGGCATCATAGCAGTCAGGATCTGTCGAGAGCTGTACGACATAGAGCCCGGGTTGATCCACCATGATGGCATGATTGAATCCAAGTGTGTCCAGGTCTGCGCCACCGCCACCATCCCATGTCCAGAGGTATTCAATGAAGTCGCCTTCCGGTTGTGAGACCACGGTGTTGGCATTCAGGGTCAATTGTTCACCCACGCAAATCACGACTTCCACTTCATCCCATCCCACGGGTGGTGCGGTGACCACCACATCGACCTCGAGCATTCCTGTCCCGGCATTGCCACATGGATCCTCCACAAACAGAGAGTTGTCGGTGATTTCGAGGGTGTACGTTCCTGACTCGGTCAAGGGATTGGGCAAGGTCAAGGTGAAGCTGTCCGAGGTGTTCCCTCCTTGATTGGCAGACACCCCATCCACCGGAATCCCGACGCCATTGGGATCCGTGAGCACAAAATCGCCCGGTTCTACCGTGCCCACCACGATGGGTTCTGAAAAGGTCACGACAAAATCTTGCACGTCACAATCCGTCTGCACCGCCAGCATTTCAGGAGCATCTTGGTCGTAAAGCACGGCTGTGGACTGGCCAAAATCTATGGTGTACCCATTGAGGCTGTTGCTCCAATTCATCACAACCAAGGCATAGCTCGAACCCGCGGTCACAGGCAAGTCCGCATTGAAGGGCGGTCCATTCAGATCTCCAGGCCCGTTGGAGGTTCCCGTCCCTCCATTCGCGGAGCTGATCCCTGTGGCCCCATTGGCTCCCAACACCCCGTAGCTGTTGCAGCCCACCTCCCACGACGTGGCTCCCAACCCGACCCCAATACCAGCGCATCCCCCCTCGCTGATGTCAAACAACCCCCAGTCGTAATCATCCATGGGGTCCAGTGGATCCAGCACGAAACTCAGCAATCCGTCTTCATACACGGTGAAGGTGTACCAGATGCTGCTCTGCTCGAGGTTTTGGTTGCAAGCTCCCGTGTATTCATACACAGCCCCTGTGTTGAAGGATGCCTCCGTTTCAGAATAGACATCTCCGCATAGCACAATCGCTCCCTCACAATCGCTTGGGCTTTGGGCATTCATGGATTGGGCTGAGTTCAAAAAAATAGCTGCCAAAAGGACAGCTGATGTCCGGATACCATGGTTCATTGGGAGCAAGTCTTTGGTTTGAAAGGTGTTGTCGAAACCCCAAGGTCGCACTTTTCTTCGACTTCTCCAACCAGCCATCCCCCGCCTCAACCCATTCCCCTTCCGGCGCTTTTTACCCACCAAAACGCACATTCCATAGCTGAAAACGAAATTTTCACACCCAAAAATCTTGCTTGGAGTTGTCAACCTCATTATATTAGTGTAGATTATACACACCTCAAACAGGCAATCATGATTTCCCACCGATCACTTTGCTTTCGATTCCTTTGGGCCTTCTTTCTGTTTCCGATTCTGTTCGCCGCCCAGAGCCAGATTTATGAACCAGATGGTCTCCGAGCACCCGGTGATTGGAATGGATGGGAGAACTCTTTGAATATGGGGGGAGATTTCGATCTAGACAAAATAGCAACAGGTGAGACGAGGTGGACGACCACCTTTCAATACACCGGATCAACGGGGAGTGTGGCATTCAAGTTTGCCAGT
>JBEARC010000076.1:0-23576 GCA_041163465.1 Bacteroidota bacterium | reverse complement strand
ATTACAACTTTCACGGATTTGACAGGACCGATGGTTTCAAACCACGCCTTCAAATCAGAATCATTGGCCTCTCGGTTGAGCTTGGCCACAAACAATTTCATGGGTTCAAAATAATGATGGGATGAATTTCGGAAAAATCCTCGAAAACAATGGTTTTCAGGGCAATTATTTCGCTTCACCTTTGCACCCATGAAGGAGATACCAGTCTTGGTTTGGCGCGATAACCAGCACGCCATTGTGGTGAAACCGGCAGGGATGTCAACACACGGACGAAGTTCCCATACGCTCGATGTCATCCTTCGCCAAGACGTCAAGCGCATCTTGGGGAACGATGTTTCGCCCCTCGAACTCCGATTGATGAACCGGTTGGACCATGGTACCCGGGGCTTGGTGGTTGTGGCATGGACAAAACTGGCCATCGATTGGCTCCAGGCCGGATGGTCGAGTTATCGCAAGACCTATCACGCATGGGTCGTCGGCGATGTGAAGACTGTGCGAGGAACATGTCGAATGGCCCTCGAGGGACAACATGCAGAGTCACACTTTCTCAACCTCGGGAGCCGCCCATGGCCTGTCCATGGGGAATCTTCCTTGTTGGAATGGACCATCACCACGGGCCGAACCCATCAAATACGTCGTCATGCGGCAGCCATGGGACACCCCGTTGTCGGTGACCCAGTGTATGGACACCCGCCTCTCTATCATGGCAAGGGATTGCACTTGATGGGCACTGCCTTGACATGGGTCGCACCGGGAGAGACCGAGGAGCGGCAGGCATGCTGCCTTCCTTCCAAACGGCTGCGACAAGCCGACCACCCGTCCTTCGATACAAAATGCACCTCCCCGTTCATCCACTTGTTCCAGCGCTGAACAACTCCGCATCCAGCCGCCCTATCTTTCCGCCATGCGCATGGTGAGGAGCTCTGTCCGGTTGATTGCTTTTTTGGGGCTTTGCATCTCGACATCGCTTCTTGTTTTCGTGGGATTGCTTGGACTTCGGTTGCGAGGAAGTTCACCACAACACCGACAGGCCTGGATTCAGAAGCGCCTGTTGACGTTCTTCCGGCGCATTCACCGGGCGATGGGTATGCGCATTACATGGGATGGCGAAATGCCCACGGAACCCTGTGTTTTGATGGGCAACCACCGATCCTATGTCGACGCCATCTTGTTTCCCGTGAGCTTTCCCGTGGTCTATGTCGCGAGGGTGGAGACCAAATCTTGGCCCATCATCGGCTGGGGAGCCAACCTCATTGGCACCTTGTGGGTCGACCGGAAGGACAAATCCAGTCGCCGCAAAACGAGACAGGATGTTCGGGATCGTCTCGATGCAGGAATGGGTATTGTCATCTTTCCCGAGGGAACAACACACAAAGGCCCGGACCTTCTACCCTATCGACCTGGGATGTTTTACACATGCGCCGAAGAAGGGTTTCCCATCGTTCCGGTCGCGATCGAATACAAAAACCAGGACATCGCGTGGGTGGGACAAGACTTGTTCGTACCCCATGCATTCCACCACTTCGGGGCGAAGACCATCGACATCCGGGTGAGGTTTGGGCCAACGATGACTTCCAGTGATCCCGAATCACTCTTGCACCAAGTCCAGTCTTGGACGGAAGGCCAATGCCTCCAGCTTCGGGAGGAACTTGACGCTGACTACATGCGTGCTTGAGGGCGTGGATGTTATTGCACGACTAGCGGCATGACAGCTGCACCACCATCCGTTTGGAGGTGGACACTGTATCGGCCCGGGACCAATCGAGACACATCCAAACCCTCTTGACTCTGGACGATCATCACCAGTGAGCCACGAATGTCAAACACGCGCAACGTGGCCATTTCAATGCGCGAACCTCCCCATTGGAGCTGGACCCAACTCGAAGCAGGATTGGGTGAGAGCGAGACGTCGAGTGATGGAACTTCGTTGATAAAGGAGGTGGCCAAGATTTGGACTGTCCTGACAACCGTGCCTTCGCACCCCTCACCGTTGGATTCAACCAAGGTGAGAACACCTTGTCCTGCCTGATCACCCCAGACCACCACCACGGCATTGGTTCCTTGGCCCGAGAGGATTTCGCCTCCTTGGATTGACCAATCAAAGGAAACGCCCGTGGCGCCGGTGTAGGTATAGGTCAGGGTATCTCCTGCCGAAGGGAAAAGCATGCCTGTGATGTTCCCCTCTCCCATGAAGATGCACGACCCGTCGTCTGTGTTGGCATCTGGCGTGTAGTTGCACGCTTCCTCATCCGTGCAGCCAGGAACCGCGATCACACCGGCACATTCACAATCCTCTCCGATGACATCGAAGATCGTGGCCGCATCTCCGTCATCGCACGGTTGGCCAGGCACAATGCAGGAGTTGTCTTCGGTGTTCGCTTCGGGATCGAAGTTGCACGCCAAAGCGCTGGTGCAGCCCAAAACAGCGGGTAGGCAAAACGTGTGGGTGACGGACTCACCAAAATTTGGCTCCCCCATGGAGAACAACACAGCGCCCGAAGAGTCAGTCGCGACATACGTCCCGTCAACATCACACGCAAAGGGCCATGAACTGCCATTCAAGCCATCGCCGTATTCATCTGTGATTGTGAGTTCATAGCATCCCTCAACGATGCATTGCTCAAACACGTACTCCACGGCCTCGTCGGCATAGGTGCCCGGTGACACGGACGCCACCACGGAATCGCCCAACATCAATTCCCACCCGGTCTCTTCAGGCCAGCAATCCGTGGTGATGCTCAATGTAAAATCCACACATGGATATTGACAGGACCCATCGTCAAAATTGGCCCCCTCTGACTCGTCAAAGTTCAAGGCGAATGGGTCTGTGCAACCAGGAATCAATGCATCGCATGCAGGCGTCGTCACGTCAATGGCGTAAGCCAAATTGATGGAATCCACAGTGTAGTAAATCGAATACATCGTCGAGGGTTGCACATTGGCAAGTGCGTAGGATGCGCCTGAATTGATGCTGATCGAATCACAAGACCAATCCAATGAGTCTGCATCTGTCCACACGCAGAGTGTGCTGGTCGAGCACAAAAACGACGTCAACTCCACCCCAATTTCCAAGGCCGTCACCACGGAATCAAGGTCTGCATTGTACACACAACTGGCTGAGGCCATGAGGGTGTCTGGATTGCATTCGATTGGACCACAATTGGCCATGGCCAATTCGAGGGAATTGTAGGCGTTCAACCGCCCGCCAGTGACCGTCTCGCCCACCAAATTGCTGACAGGGTCCACTCCATCAAGAATGTAACCACGAACGACATCTGCTGCAGCCTGGGGATTGGACAACGCCAGCTCCATCAATTCAGGGCATGGCGCGCTGTAAACCAAAGCAATGGCACCCGCCACACAAGGACTCGCAAAGGATGTGCCACTGGTGTTTCCGTATCCAGTCGATCCACTGGGCAAGTACACAGATTCACCTGGCGCGCCCAAATCAATCGTTGTCGCACCATATCCTGAGAAAGTCCGGACATCGTTGTTGTTGGTGGCCGTCACGGAGACCATGTAAGGAGAGGTACAACCTGTGGGCATGTCCCCTTGGGTGTCGATGTTGTAGTTCTGATTTGCCGTGGCTCCACAGTTCAAAATCCCCACACTGCCCAAATCGTCGTAGTACCCACACCACACGGGGTAGTTGTTGGGGTTGGCCAAATCAATACCCCACGACGCGTTGGTCACCACCACAAACGCCCCCTTCTCTCCATTGGTCTCGTTGAACAAGGCCCGCATCTCGTAAGGATAATTGTAGGCCGCAATCACGTTGGATTCAGTCAATCCTCCCATTTGGACTTGCATGATGTCCACGTCCCAATTCACACCCACACCACCGAGACCGTTGTCACCCGTGGCACCAATCATGCCACTGACCGAAGTCCCATGTCCACCGCCACTGATGTTGTCCGAATTGTTGGTTGCATTCCAACCGTTGTAGTCGTCGACAAATCCGTTTTGGTCATCATCCACGCCATTGTCAGGAATCTCCAAAGCATTCACCCAGTGGTTGTCCACCAAATCCACATGGTTGTAATTCGTCCCACCCCCTTCGAGCACACAAGCAACAATCCGCGTGCCATCGGCCGCAGTTCCCCCCGTGGTGATGTCCCAGGCCAAATCGGAATCAATGTCGTGGTCACCGCTTTGAATGTGATGCCATTGCTGGCCAAGCGAGGGATCGTTGGGAACGGTCTCTCGCTCCTGAACCACGTGGTTGAATTGGATGGCTTCCAAGCGGTCATCCTTTCTCAAGTTGCGCAACACAGCCCAATCTTCCGCAGGCGTTGACTCTCCCGGCATGGCAAAAAGATGAATGTGTGCACGAGGGGAAAGCACTTGGATGTGATTGAGACCGTATTCTGCTCCGAATTTTTTGGCATCCAGTCCGTCGTGAAACATGGCAATGAATTCACCGGGAACATGGCCCTGGCCGTGAATTGACGTTGTCACCAGAACTGAAAGCATCAGGCAGACAATCCATGCCCGACGTGTGGAAATCAGTAAAGTCATCATTGGAGAATAAGTGGTTTCAATGGGTTCGCTTGTCACAGACTCCAGATGAGGTCTCACAAGCATGCTGTGTTGTGGCGCGAAAATACAAGGACGCACATGGATGACAGAAAGCCAAGGCAGGAGGTTGCACGCATTCAGAAGGAGGTGTCAAATTTGAGCATGACTTGCCTCGGAGCACCCATGATGCCGGGTCGGGTGCTGACGATACCATTGGTGAGGTTGTTGACCACAAGGGAAAAGCGCTGCCCCCCCGGGGTCGCATAGGAAAGGCGCGCGTCCCATCGTTTGGCCCCCTTGGTGAATTGCTCACGGTAGTTGACCAAACCGTCAATCAACTCCAAAAAATACCAGTCCACCGCGTCGATGAAGCTTTGATGATTCAAGGCAATTCCAGCCGTGAACGGCCCCATGTCCCACTCGGCATCTACCTTCAACGAACCCTTGTTCCTGTATTTCAGCAACGATCCCGCAGCCACCAAGCTGTCCCTGGCTTCACCAAAACTGTCGAAAAAATTGCTGAGATACACCCCCACGCTGTCTTGGGCTGGATCATTGGAAAGATCGCCGGCGTAGTTGTAGGTGGCTCCGGCCACGATACGAATGGGGACCTTGCCAACCATCGTATGTCCTGTCAAACTCGTCTCCAACCCACTGATTCTCGTCTTTCCCAGATTGAGTGGCTGGAAGAAGAATTGAGGTTGCCCGTCAATGATGATGATGGAGCCATTCTCATCGGTTTGGACCTGGAGCGTGTACTCAATCATTTCGTCATAATTGAGCAAGAATGCAGAAACGTCTGCCACCATCGACATGGCGTCTCCCTTCCATTCATGGACCAAGCCCAATTCCCAATTGTTTCCTGACTCACTTCGAAGGTCGAGGTTGCCTTGGATCGTGATGCCATCTGTCAGGGTGCCCTCGAGATACTTTTCGGCAATGGATGCAAAACGAAGCGATTCTCCCAATGAAAAACGCAGGTTGGTCGACGGACCCAATTGACGATTCAGACCCAACCGTGCCACAGGACCCGATTGTTCACGGTAAAAACCTGGATTCAGATTCCACTCCCAACGGAGGCCCGCAGAGGCCTTCCAGCCATCCGCTGACCACTCGACTTGACCAAAGGCAGCCGGGTTGGTCGTTAGAAGCTCAATGCCTGGGTACAGGCTCGAAAACGAGGATTGAAGTCCCACAAACCCTCCTGCTTGAGCCAAAAGATGCTCTCCCAAAGGCCTGACATGCCGGTATTGTAGCATGGTCAGGGTGCTCGTCATGCTCGGATTCGGCTCGTTGCCGTACCGTGAGGTTTGATAGGTTCTTGCATTCCAATGATGTGCACCTTGACCCATGGGCGTGTACTTGGCCCATGCATCGACGTGCCAATTCAGCCAACGGTCTTGGCTTGCGGTGCCCTCCATGGGCAAGTAGGCACTGGTGACAAAATCATCCCACAAAATGAACCGACCCATTTGCTGGTACTGGGCTTGAATCCCACCACCTACCTGCCATTCCGGACTGAACCTCCGACGGAATTTGGCATTTCCACGGATGCGTTGCTCGTGCCCTACAGAGAGGTACGTATTGTCGGATAACACACTCCCACCTGCCACCACGTCCCAATCGGCAAAGCGTTGCCGATGGCTGATGCTCATGCCATTGGATACAGGGGAATAGCTGTAATCCCACCACCTCCAACTCACCGAGTCAGGATCCGAATACACGCCATTGAATACGCTCACCTTGGTCTCTGGCTCTGCTTCCGGCCAAACCGTCCGCATGTGAAGGACGCCATTGGACGCTCCTGAACCATAGATGGAAGAAGCAGTGGCCTTGACCACCTCAACCTGTTGAACATGCTCCATGGGTAGATAGGACCACCAGATTTCACCGAGATCCCCACTGAGCAAGGGCATGCCATCCAAGAGCATCTGCACGCGACTTCCCACGCCATAGCTGTATCCACTCCCTCCCCGAATACTCACCTGCCCATCCAAAATGGAAACACCTGGCGTCTTGGACACGATCCCCTTCAAATCGACGGCATTGGCGCTCTCCACCAAATAGGGCTTCAGCACGGTTACAGGGGCAGTCTCCTCTCGGAGTGTCGAACCGGAAATGCTTGCAGTCACCACCACTTCAGCCAAGGCCTCCGAAGCAGGCTCCATGACGATTTTTCCACCCGACCGTTCCAACTGACGACACGTCGTCGTAACATCAGCATACCCAATGAAACTCGCCTTCACCCAACATTCACCGGATCCACATCGGGTCGCCCAGGACGTGCAATCAAAATAGCCTTGAAGGTCGGTGGCCAATGCGCCTTGGCTCGGCGTCGTGGGTTCCCCACAACCCCAAACAAGTGTAACCCCTGGAAGTCCCTCCGACTGCCCTGCCGTCCCGATGCCCAGCACCTGGCCTTGGGAAGGGTTGCCCTGGGTTTGGCCCCAACTCACCGAAACCAACCCGCTCAACACCATGACCCCAAGTGCTGCAGTGCTTGCACGCTTCCAACGCTTTGAAGCTCGTTGTCTTCGCATGATGCAATGTTCTTCCAAAACACCGAGGCTTCCTGCAATCAATCCCGGCAATTATTCACGAATGAAACCGATGTTTCTCACTTTTGGATGATGAAAATCCCACCCGCAGTTGTTCTGTTGTGCCTGCTTGCTTGCGAGACCGGAGGCGAAAAGCGCACTTCCCTGGGTGCGTTCTCAGAAAAAGCCTTGCCTGAGATCTCACCAACCCAAATCCTCGAAGCGCAATGGGAAATGCCTTGCAGCATCCGAAGCATCGAAGTGCTTGACGACTCCACCGTCTTCTTTGCTGGATCCGACGGTTGGATGGGCCAAACCCGAGATGCTGGAATTCACTGGGAGACCTTCCAATGGACAGCCCCGGATGGCAGCCATCCCTCCTTTCGAGCCACAGGATTCAACGGCCACCATTGGTTTGCAGCATCCATTGAGTCTCCGGGTTACATCATTCGTCACAGCCCGTCGTTTGGCCAGGCCAGCATCGTCCACACAGACGAACGGCCCGAGGTGTTTTGGGATGCCATGGCGTGGTGGAATGACGCGGAGGGCTTGGTCTTTGGAGACCCCGTGGGTGGGTGCATGACCTTGCTCACAACCCGAGATTCAGGCTTGACCTGGCACCAGACCCCTTGTGATCAGTTGCCCGCACCCATGCCCGGGGAAGCAGGGTTTGCTGCATCCAACGGCAACATCGCCCTTTCGGGAGACAGCACCTGGGTCTTCACGGGTGGGATGACTTCGAGGTGCTTGTTTTCGGCGGACCGCGGCCGTTCATGGTCCATCCAAGCATTGCCCATCCTCCAAGGTGCTGTGATGACAGGGGTCTTTAGCGCCCACTTTGTCAATCATTTCGAAGGAAAAGCCATGGGCGGCAATTGGGACAAGCCTGAGGTCAACGAAGGAAACTTGATTGAAACGAAGGACGGCGGTCAACATTGGACGCTGCTTGCAGAAGGTTCCGGCCCGGGATACCGATCCAGCCTTGTCCACCACCCCAAAAGACCCCAAGAATTGGTTGCAGTGGGCTTCCTCGGGGTGGATGTAAGCCGTGATGCTGGTCATACGTGGACACATGCCAGCGACAGCAGTCATTTTGTCGCCCGATTCTCACCGAGCGGCCGTACCTTGTGGTTGGCGGGAAACAAGCACATTGCACGGCTCCCTTGGCCCTGACCCCATGAGCACGCAACTCACTGAACATCTTTTGGCCTTGTCACAAGAGCTCACCAAGGTGTCTGGCTTTGCCGTGACATGCACGCGCGATTGTGAGGTCCTGAGCGAAGAACTCAGCGCCTTCGACGTCCGCTTTCCTGTGAGTGTCTCCACGTTGCGGCGTTTTTTTGGGCTGATTCCGTCCAAAAGTCAATTCAGCGCCTCGACGCTCAATGCCTTGTCTCGCTATGCAGGCTATGCGTCCTTTCGCGATTTCACTGTGAAAAGGGCCCAATCACGCACACCCGATTTACCTCAACCCAAGAACACGGGAGCCTCGGAACATGGCATGGGAATCGAACAAGACCTTCATCAACAAGTCTTGGCATTCATTGAAAAATACAACACCCCTGCGAAGTTTCAACTCAATGCGCAGGATTTCGTCGCCCTGAAACACGCTGTGTTGATGCTCTACGAAGCCGGAAGCTTTGACATGGGGTTGTGGCTTCAATTCAAAAAACATACCCACCTCAAGGATTTTGTCTTGGAACAATTTCCCCCTCTCGACTTCATGTCAACTTTTGGCGAAACAATGATGGAGGATTACCTCCAAACCGCCAAGAGTATGGGGCAACAGATGTTTGGGAAAGGATTGATAGCCAGCGGAAAGGTGAATACGGGGGTGCCGTGGAGAATCATTTTCCCATTGCTCGCCCCCATTCGACCCGCAATGAGAGAAATCCACCCTCTTATTCAATCCCGAAACCTGGGTCTTTGGTTGCTCGCGTTGAAAGAAACTGAAATTGATCCTTCCTCACTCACCCGGGTGCGCCACATCATTCAAGATTGTATCGAACAAGAATTCAACCTGTGGCCCAAATGGTCCGCACAGGCTCGTTATTTCTCAATGAACATCAGTGAGTATTTGATACTATCCGATGAAACAACTTTGGTTGAATCCAGTCTCCGGGAACTCTTGACCTTTCGAAAGACGCAAGACTGGAACCTCAAAAATGTCATCAATGAATCCATGATTGATTTGCGATTGGTTTGGAGTCATCTGCAACTCGGCAACACACAGATTGCACGAGACCAATTTGAGCGGATTTCACTGCCGTCCATGCGGGGTTTGGAGACGCGAACGTTGTCCATGTGGTATCACGCGGCTGACTTGGCCATTCAATACAGCCCCGAATCCGCTGCAATCGAACGGCTTCATCAAGCTGCTGTTCAATGCGGTTATCCCGGATTGGAACGAAGGCTCAAAAACATCGTGATACCCCGCATCCGTTCTCAGCACTCCCTGGGCTGAATGAAAATGGCCCGTCCCTTTAGACAGGCCATCGTCAAACGAACTTTTGGTTCAGGAGCCCCCTCTCCGAGGCTGCAGACAAATATTTCGAGAGCGCGCGTGAATCCAAGCAAAACCCCACAACATTGAACTCATTTGAACTCATTTGAACTCAACTCAGCAAGCAACCTTCTCACATTTCCTGATAAAACGTTGAAACCGGAAACCTGAAGCGCTCACCGTAAACGCCCTTGCCTGTTCTCTTCCCCGCACTCACAACCATACAAATCTCAGCCTTCCTCGGCAACTTGAGGAGCCGTTTGATCCGGTGACTATCCATCCCCTCCATGGGGCATGTATCAAACCCATGTGCCCTCATTCCCAGCATGAAATGAGCTGCGGAAAGAGCCGTGGACTTGTGCGCCCACACGCGCATGTCAGCCCAACCAATGGGTTCCCGTGGCGTTGCGCGACGAAGCCCGCGGACGGCAAACCAAAGGGCTTTCAACGGCGCAAAGACGCCTTGGGTATAGGCAATGCGGGTGATCTTGGTGAAATACTGATACGCCCGCTCGGGCATGTCGCCTCGTCGGTCAAATTCCTCCAGCGTCCAACGGTTGTTTCTTCGCCAAAGGTCTGGCCTCGCCACAAAGACAAACAATTCGGGGGCTGTGGTCGCTGCAGGTTGACCGAGGCACGCCTGTGCAAGTTCCGCCCGAAGAGAAGCGGTCGATGCCCTGACAACCTGCCAAACCTGAAGATTGGAGGAATTTGGAGCCTTTTGCGCTGCTTCGATGCAACGTGAGATAACCTCTTCAGGCACTGGATCTTCACTGAAAATCCTCACACTTCGACGGCTGTTCACCACAGCGTGAAATGCCTCTGCATCCAAAGGTGGCATGTCGAGCGCGGGCTCTCTTTCTCCGCGCACTGACTCAAACATTTTGACCTTAACCATGGCCCAAAGGTCACGCTTGATGTGTCAAACGTCGTTCAAGTCATGAACAAATGGTACCGAACAGGGCCAACAGCATCAACAAATCGCTGGTGTTGGCTGCTCCATCACCGTTGAGATCCGCGACGCCACAATTGGTTATGCATCCAAACGAACTCAAGTAAGCCAACACATCGGCCACCCCCACAGTCGCGTCTCCGTTGAAATCCCCCGGACAACCCAACAATGCTTCATAAGTCAACACGCATCCCGAACCCACATGAATGGCTGTCACGCCATACGCACCATCGACACTTGCGACCCAACTGTTCTCAGTTGCCTCAGGAATGAGCGCTCCATTCACCGTCCAGGCCACCACTTGCCATTCGTTAGAAACCACCAATTCCGTGCCGCCATCAGCCGGCTGAGACGTCCATTCCAAGGAAGGCAGCAATGGAAAATCGGCCACCAGAACGTCCACCCACGAGCAACCATCAAGGGGTTCGTTCAGGTGATAGTACGCACCGGAAGACTGAATCGTTTGGTCGTTCCATACCAGGGATTCGCCAGGACACAAAAGCACTTCAGTGGTATCCACCCCACACGCATCGGACACCAACATCCATTGACCTTCAAGGGGCCAAACACACACCTCGCTCACACTGCCCGACAGATTCACCCCCTGTTCGAGCCCACAAGACGCAGTCCACTCACCCTCTCCATGAACACTTCGATGGTACAAGGTCATCCCAGCCAACACATTCAATTCATCCCACACCTCATTCGCGGATGACAGGGTCCACTCGCCCGTCCACACCGCATCCAATGTTGAAGGAACTGACTCCGAGGCGTAGGCATTGACCACCCAATGCCCTCCCTCCACCAAAGCACCTTCAGGAGCCTCAAAAGGCTCCGGGTCAAGCCGGTGAATTCGCACTTCAGCAATCGCATCCGCGGAAGTCGTCGATGTCACATTCCATGAACCCAAGTCGTGGGTGATGAAACCAGACAAGGGCGCATTGAACGGGGTCATGCTTCCCCAGCCCACCGGGGCTGACGATGGCTCTGTCGTCGCACCTCCAGAATACGCGCCGTGAACACTTCCAGGTTTCTTGTTCACCATGAAAGAAGCATCCTCGTTGAATTGATAATACCCCAGCAATTCTGGGTCCGATTCCGCATCCTCTGGCGTGAGGTTCAGGTGCCTCTGATCGCGGACCTCCTGAAGGGTGAGCGCACGGTTCCAGATTTTGACCTCGTCGATCCATCCATGAAAATTCCGACTGGTCCAACCTCGGTAGCTTCCAACCCATTGGCTTCCCATGGCAACCAACTCTGGAGAAGTGTTGTGCACGGCCTCGATCCCATTGAGCATCACCTTGATCTGGGTGGGGCTCACAACCAACGCAACGTGGGACCATTCATTGCTTGGAAGGACCAAACCACTGCTCCACCACCAAGCTCCCCCTGGCCAATGGTAACCGAGCTCATTGCCACCACGGACATTGAGGCCCGCAGCTTGATCGATCCCCCCGAGAACCAACCCTGTATAGTCTGGCTGAATGCCATTCGGCTTGACCCAGGCTGCGACCGTGTACGTGTTGGTGACGACCCCCAAATCGTGCGTCAACCCAAACTGTGGACTGCCTGCGCAACGCAACGCCCCACCAGCCAACCCATCCGGTGCGCACTGTGACGGATCCCCTACATGGACCATGGATGGCTGCTGATGAACGTCGGTTGTACCATCAGCCAAGGTCACAGCAAGCGTTACATCCACGTCCCCTCCTTCGCCAAAAACCACTTCAACCCGACGTGAGGACGCATCCGAAACAAACAAAGGTTCGGGCTCAAAGGACCACGACCAGCTCGCACCTTGGTGATTCACAAGACCATGGCAATCGAACACAACCGTGTCAAGTGCACAATAGACTTGAGGAGAGGCTGTCATGGGCTGCGACACAGGCGGAATGGGCCATGGAACCTCTGCCTCCCAGATTCCTTTCCCCTTGTCGGCAATTCGAATGGTGCCGGTGGCATAATGGACGGCTCCTTCCAACGGGGCCCAAGTCGCGGGAATGCCTGCGGACATGTCCAACCACTCTTGTGTTTCGTTCTTGTAAGCGTACACCCCTTGGTCTGACAACACCACAACCCCCGTTTCACCCAAAGGCAGAATTTCTCGAAGCGATTCTCCGGCCCACATCGACTCACTCATGCTTTCCCAGGACGTCCCCCCGGTCGTGGAACGGTACAGACCGGATCCTCCTGCCTGCATGGCCCAAATGTCATTGATGTTGCCGGGGTTCAAAGCAATTTCCATGCTTCCCCAATTCGTTGGCAACCCTGATGTCAACTGCCCCCAAGTCTGCCCATTGTTCGTCGTTCGAAACAACTTACACGAACTCCCTGACCTCGCCACGACATACCAACGATTGGGGTCACTCATGCCTTGCTCAATCTCATACACAGACCACGCTCCACCCCAATCCATCCAGACCTCCCATTGGTTGCCTCCATCCGTTGTTCGATACAAGCTACCCCCAGATCCGAGAACCATGTGGTCACCATAGACGGGGTGGACCACCAATTCGCTGTTTCTGAAATCCACGTAACTCTCGTTGGGGTACATGCTCAGGTTGGCTTGTGACAATGTGGGACCAACCAACGTCGAGGGGACCACAACGTCAGTGATATCGCTGAAATGGCTGGAAAGACCGTTGCCATTCAGAGGGTGCACGTAGCCCGTAGGAGCCTCTGCCCCGCCCAGCCGCATGGTATGTCCCAAATCGTAGGTAGACACGTAGGCCATGTTGCCGTTGTGATATCGCCCGCCCACTTGGAGGTCCTGGTTCCATCCCTGACCAAAACCCCAGAACGTCGAATTGTAGATTCCGCGCTTCCTCGATTCATGGGTCGCGAGCTCATCCTGACTAAAGTTCAGTCCCCCATCCGTGGCAACCCAGATGTCATCTCCTACCACGGACAGGTCTTGAATGTCGGGGTGAATCCAACCAATGTCGTACGTGCTCGCACTGTATGCCCCGATTCTCTGCCACGTAGCGCCACCATCGTACGTGGCACTCAACGCAGTGACTCCTACCCAAGCCTTGTTGGGGTCGTTGTGCGAGACGGCCAGATCAAAATCGTAAAAGCCCTGATAAATGCCCGTGCCGTTGAGGTTACCATTGGCCACACTTGGATGGTCTACAGGATCATAGGGTGCCCCGTCTTGACCGTTAAGGTTGGCCCAAGAATCCCCCCGATCCAAACTCTGATACAGTCCAATCCAACCCGTATCCTCGGCCTTTCCACGCCCAATCAAGGCCACATACACCCTGTCCTCATCTGCGGGAGTCACCCCCAAGCGACCGCCATCAGCGCTCGCGTTTGTGGGATCAGAGGGCACAAAGAAACCTTCATCTTTGAGGACAAAGGTTTGGCCTCCATCGTCTGAACGATGCATTTCACAGCGATTCAAAGCCTGCCCATACCGCAGTGCGTAGACAACCTGGGGCTGGGAAGGATGAAACGCCACGTCCCAAGTCGTGCCCGAAAACACGGTATTCCAGGTCACGCCACCATCTTCGGATCGGTGCAATCCATTCCATGCACTGACAAGAACCATGTCCGGGTCGGTTGGGTGAACCGCGATTTGCGTGGCGTGCTCTCCTAGGTTGTGAAGCATCGCCCAGGTGCTACCGCCATCTTCAGAGGCGTAGAGCCATTGATTGGCCTCGAAATAAATCCGCGTGGGATCGGAAGGCGCGATTTTCACCGCCCTCACCGTGCGAATGCCTGGAACACCTTCTGTCACCGCTTGCCAGGACAAACCTCGATCCGTGGACTTGAACAAATCCCCGGCCTCCACACCTGCAACACAGATGTCAGGATTGGAAACGGACTGGTCAAAACAATACACATTGCACTGCCAAGACACAGGGATTCCCCCTTCGCTTTCCTTGTTGTAGGTTTCCATGGGACCTTTGGGATGCCAAACCGCTTCTGTGTCCATGGGCATCGACCGGCCCAATGAAGGGGTCCCTTGTGTCTCCCGATGTCTCTCCCATTGGCGGAGTGCCCATTCGTCCACAGGCTCAATGCGCCCCTCCTCGTTCACGAGATGCTCCACGTGAATCAGCCAGTGCTTAAAATTTCTCTCGTGGATGTCTTTGACATAGGGCTGTCCTTTCATCGCTGCCTCCCTCGCATCCACGATTCCCCAAAAATCAGGGTCACCTGAATACATGCGCAACGCCCATGCAGGAGCTGGCTCACGTTCCGTCGGCACGCGCTTGAAGCGGCTCGGAAATCGAACCTCGGTCACCACGGACTTGACGACCGTTCCCTCTTGTGTCGTCTGAGGCCCCTCGTTCCCCAGATCGCATGATGATTGAGGCAGTGAACATGATTCAGCATGTGAGGCTCCCTCCGCTTGACTCCAAGCCCCTCCGTGAATGGTCATCCAAACGAAGACGAGTATGGTACGTGTAAGAATGGGAACATAGGGCATCACAGGAATTTTGAAGGCAAGAAGATACGAAGCATGAACGCAAGCCAATTCACCATGCACGCGCTGCGGCGTGGTTGTCGATCAAACTTGATGGCGCGGATGCACCGTCTCCACAACTACTGGGGGCGCCTCCACAAGGGTTCCCGCGTCGGACCACGTCAAGGACTTCGACCATCTTCTCGCTGCCTCATCCCATGCCGATTCCGTTGCGGCGTGGATGGTGACGACATCTTCGCCCGGCGAAAAGGTTTGGCCAACCATCGGAATGCGTGAAAAACCTACCCTGGGATCAATGGTTTGATCCGGACGGGTCCTGCCACCTCCGAGGGCCACGACCGCCATGCCAACACCTCGAACATCAAATCCCGAAATTACCCCTGAACGAGGGGCCTTCCATGCACGTACAACTGGTGCATGTGGCATGATGTCCGAACGATCCAGGACGAGAGGGTTTCCACCCATCGCTTCAATGGATTGTCCCAACAGTTCAAGGGCACGGCCGTTGTCACGGACCTCCTCAAGTTGTTGACGTGCGATGGTGGGATTGGTGCATTGACCAGACATCCCTAGCAATGCTGACCCGAGAACGAGAACAACCTCATTCAACCTCGGGTGTCGCTCTGCACTGCCTGACAAATAATCAACAGCCTCTCTGACCTCAAGGGAATTGCCAGCAGACCATGCCAAAGGCACGGACATGTCCGTCATCACAGCGCGTGAATTCATCCCAGCCCCCACGCCCACATCCACCATGCTCTGGGCCAACGCCCTCGCTGCATCCACGTCTTGCATCACCGCGCCGTTGCCGCATTTGACATCCAGGACCAAGTGGGACAGACCCGCTGCCAATTTTTTGGACACAATCGACGTGGTGATCAAACCAAGGTTCTCCACCGTGGCGGTGACGTCTCGCGTGGCATACATGATGCGATCGGCTGGTGCGAGATCGTCGGTTTGACGCACAATGGCAAACCCTACTTCTTCAACAATCCGCTGAAAGCGTTGCACATCCATGCCTGTTTGATAGCCTGGAATGGCTTCCAACTTGTCAATGGTACCTCCAGTATGTGCCAAACCTCGACCTGCAATCATCGGCACATGCACACCGCAGGCCGCGAGCATCGGAGCGAGCATCAGAGAGACGGTGTCTCCCACACCACCCGTGCTGTGTTTATCAACGACAGGGCCCCGAAGATTTCTGTGGTTCCAATCCAACACCCTGCCAGAATCACGAACCGCCAGGGTCATCGCCACCCTTTCTTCCTCATTCAAATCTTGAAAATAAATGGCCATGGAAAGGGCCGCAATTTGCGCTTCTGTGACCTCGCCGGTGACGACACCTGAAACGAACGCTTGGATTTCATCCACGCGCAACGTTCCTCCGTCTCGTTTCTTCCGAATCCACTCTTGGGGCAATCCCACCCAAGGTTGTTTGATTTCACCCTTCATCCCATGGCCACAAACAGGCCGGCAATGGTGCCTGACATCAGGTTGGACATGGTTCCTGCCATCACCGCGAGCAACCCAAACCTTGCAATGTCCTTTCTGCGCGACGGAGCCATCCCCCCCAAACCACCCAACAGGATGGCAATGGAACTGAGGTTGGCAAAACCACAGAGTGCAAAGGACACGATGGCCGTGGTCTTAGGCGACAACACCACGGCAGCACCATCCGCCAAGAACGGCGCGAAATTGAGATACGCGACGAATTCGTTGACCACGAGTTTTTGGCCAATGAACGACCCCGCCGTCACGGCTTCCGACCAAGGCACCCCGAGCAAAAACGCAAGTGGACTGAAAGCCCAGCCCAACAACAATTCGAGCGTGAGTTCAGGCATGCCAAACCAGCCGCCAATGCCTCCGAGCACACCGTTGACCACGGCGATCAGGGCCACGAAGGCCAGCAGCATGGCCCCTACGTTGAGTGCGAGGTAAAGCCCAGAGGAAGCCCCGTTAGCCGCCGCGTCAATGAGGTTGACCGGCGCATCGGCTTCGTCAGCCTCGGGCAATTCAGTGGCCGGCGTGTCCACTTCAGGCATCAGGATTTTGGCAAAAAGCAGTCCTCCCGGCGCGGACATGAAACAGGCCGCTATCAAATACTCCACGGGCACACCAATCACAGCATAACCCGCCAGCGCCGACCCCGCCACCGAAGCAAGGCCGCCGACCATGACTGCAAAGAGCTCCGAATGGGTCATGCCCGCGATGTAAGGCTTGACAACGAGCGGCGCCTCGGTTTGGCCCACAAAGATGTTGGCCGTGGCGCTCATGGACTCAGCCTTGGACGTACCCAACACACGCTGGAGGGCCCCTCCGATGATCTGGATGATCCACTTCATGATTCCCACGTGGTAGAGCACGGCGATCAAGGAGGCGAAAAAGACGATGATGGGTAGCACCTTCAGGGCAAACACAAACCCCACCCCCTCGCCAACCAGACCGCCGAAGAGGAATCCGATTCCGGCATCGCCGTAGGAAAGCAATTGATTGACTCCTTCGGTCATCGACGCCAACAAGGCTTGGCCCCATGGTACTTTGAGCACAAACGCCCCAAGTCCCAATTGAATGGCAAAGGCCCCCAACACTGTTCTCCACGAGATGGCCCCGCGGTTTCTCGAAAATGCATAGGCGAGCCCTAGAAGAACCCCCATGCCCACAATGCTCATCAACATGTTGGCAAGCTAACGCGGAATTCGTATCTTCAAAATGGAACGAGCGGAAATGAGCCGAGGACGTTCGACAGGTTGACATCCCAACTTTCCCATGTGCTCCATTACAGCCCTGCTTGGAATTACTGGCAGCAGTGAATCCCACCGAGATTTGGTTCTACGCGCATCCTCGCGCCAGCATCACCGAGGACCCGACTGGTCAGGTGTCGTTCAAACGCCCTCCGCCATTCTCGCCCATGAGCGGCTTGCCATTGTGGATGTTGCCAGCGGATCTCAGCCATTGACCGACCCTCAAACAGGAACCCTTTTGGCCGTCAACGGGGAGATCTACAACCACCGCGAGCTCAAGCGAAACACACTTCGAGGTGAGCAGTTTGTCACAGGTTCGGATTGCGAAGTCATTCTGCCGCTGTACCGTCAGCACGGCGCAGCATTGGTCCAACACTTGGAAGGCATGTATGCCTTCGTTTTGCACGAACCAGAAAGCGGCGCATGGCTCATCGGTCGCGATCCCATCGGAATCATTCCCTTGTATTACGGCCGAGATGCCGATGGCCAAACGTGGGTCGCCTCCGAAATGAAAGCCATCCAAGACGTGTGTTTGGAGGTCCAACCCTTCCCTCCCGGACACACCTTGTCCTCGGAAGACGCCGCCCCTGTCAACCGATACACACGGGAGTGGATGGATTGGAAGACACATCCCAGGCACCCCTTCCGCCGCGAAGAACTTCACAGCGCGTTGGACCGAGCCGTTCAGTCCCACCTGATGGGCGACGTTCCCTATGGGCTTCTCATCTCTGGCGGGCTCGATTCTTCTGTAGTCGCAGCGCTGGCCATGCGCCACGCCAAGCAGCGCGTTGACGACGAAAACACGTCTGAGGCATGGTGGCCCAAGGTCCACAGCTTCGCCATTGGTCTCGAAGGAAGCCCGGATTTGAAGGCCGCTGCAGAAGTTGCCGAGCACATCGGGACTGTGCACCACAGCCTGACCTACACTGTGCAGGAAGGTCTCGACGCCCTAAGCGACGTCATCAAGCACATCGAAACGTACGACGTCACCACCATTCGGGCCTCCACTCCCATGTACCTCATGGCCCGCCGCATTCGCACCATGGGAATCAAGATGGTGCTCAGCGGCGAGGGCGCCGACGAACTGTTTGGCGGCTACTTGTACTTCCACCTCGCTCCCAATGCGAAGGAATTCCATGAAGAAACGGTGCGCAAGGTTCTCGACCTGCACAAGTACGATTGCGCCCGCGCCAACAAAAGCATGATGGCGTGGGGCATCGAGGCCCGCGTGCCTTTCCTCGATCGGAACTTCATAGACTACGCCATGAGTTTGGATCCACAAACCAAAATGGCTGGAGGCGGAAAGCTTGAAAAGGAAGTCCTCCGAAGTGCATTCGAAGGCCTGTTGCCCGAATCCATTCTGCGTCGCCAAAAAGAGCAATTCTCTGATGGCGTAGGGTACAATTGGATTGACACATTGAAAGCGGAGGCCGAAGCCCGCGTCACGGACAAGGACTTGGCCCGCGCGTCAACGCGCTTCCCCATCCATCCCCCTTCCACCAAAGAAGGGTATTGGTACCGGGAGATGTTTGAGCAGCATTTTCCTTCTGCCTCTGCGGCATCCACCGTTCCCGCTGGAAAGTCAGTGGCCTGCAGCACCGAAAAAGCGCTGGAATGGGACGTGCGACTTCAACACGTGGTCGACCCGTCAGGACGCGCTGTTACCGATGTCCACACGGACGCCTACCGAGGACGTCAAGATTCCTGACCTCCCAAGCCATGCGCCTCAAAGGCGAAAGGCATGAGGTTCACCGCACTCGCTGAAATCACCACAACCTCATTACGCACCTGAAGCAGGACGCGCAGGGGCTCTCCTTGCCTTCGCTCGGCCTCGACCAGCACCTGACGACACCCCCCGCATGGCATGAATGCCTCAGAAAGAGCGTTTGAGGACGGGGAGACAATGGCCACAGCCCTCATCACCTGACCGGGGTGCTGTGCACCCGCGGCAAACACGGCCACACGCTCCCCACACATGCCCGAGGGGTACGCCATGTTTTCTTGGTTGCTTCCCCTCACCACCGTTCCATCGTCCAACCGCACGGCACCACCAACCTGAAATCGGCTGTATGGAGCGTACGCATGGGAGGCTGCCTCATGGGCTTCGGCCAACAAGGCACGATCCTCGAGAGACAACTCCTGAGGATCCCAAACCTCCAGGGTGCTCACCCATTGTCGCGATTTGGTCATGTCCTCAGTTGCACGTTTGACCAAACACAGAAAGAACAGCCAAAATGTCTTCCACGGTGACAAACCCATCCCCTGAGGAATCGGCAGTGCACCCGCTCACACAACCAAATTCTGACAGCACGAGCAACACATCGCCGACATCAATGGCACCATTGCTGTTGAGATCCTCCAAGCAAAGAGACTCACCATCGCAATTGGTTCCAGGGTCTGGATAGCTGCACGTTCCTGCGACTGTCGCCGTGGGATCGAAGTTGCAAGCGTCAGGTTCGACACATCCCACAATGCCCGGCTCGATGGTGAAGTTGCCATTGCTGATGTCAAAAAAGACGTGGTTGCTTCCCTTGACCTTGATCCGGGCTTGAGAGGTCGAGAGATTGGGAAGAAGCACGGAAGCATTCCCGTCATTGGGTGTACCCTCAAGAAGCAAGGTGGAAAAGGTGTAGCCACCATCCGTGCTGAGGTAGATGTCCACCGCGCTGCAATTGACGCCATTGCCTGTGGTTCCCGCAACGTTCCATGTGATGTCGAGGTTGCCGCCTCCTGTGACGGACTCTCCACCGTTGGGCAACTGCAGCAGAAAAGGTCCGGCATTGGCCGTGACGCTCATGGTTTTCAGGTCATCACTGAATCCTCCGCCACCGGCTCGGTTGTCTCTGACAGAACACTTGAAATTCAATTGCCTGCTGTACGTCGGCAAATGTTCTCCAAGGGATGTGGTGTTGTTGACCAAGTCGGTGACCCGAGGAAACACGCGGGTCGGACTTGAGGTGGAAGACCACGACCTGAATATGGGCTGGTTGCCCGACGGGTTGGTCAAATTGTTATCCCCTGATGCAGTTTGAGGCCCCAAATCATATTCTTCCCAGTTGTAGGTCAGAGCATCTCCGTCAGGATCTGATCCGGTAGCCGTCAATTCGAAGGGTGTGGATTTCGGCAAGACAAGACCATCCGTACCAGCACTGACATTGGGAAGTCCATTCCCTGTGGGTGTCTTGACCGCACATGAATTGCCATTGCCATTGACCGTGAAGGAAATCATTTCGTTGATGCTGTGGTTGTGAAAATGATCGTCCGAGTTGCTCTGCAGGTTGGGTGCACAGATGCCTGCATAACCCATGATGGTGGAGGCTGACCCCGGTTCATAGGCCGCTGAAGAAGCCCTGTTGCAGCTGTTGTTTTGGGTGTGATTTCCCCCATACTGGTGACCCATTTCATGGGCAACATAGTCCACATCAAACGGGTCTCCGACGGGTGCTCCTTGACCGGTCACACCGCCAGCCTTGAAGCTGCCGCATGGAGACTGCAAGTAGGCTACACCACCCCCACCCGTGGAGAACACGTGTCCAATGTCATAATTGGCCGATCCGATGATGCTGTTGCACGTGTTGATGTTTTGGGACAGCATCGTACTCCCGTTGTTGTTCGTGTACGGGTCGGTACCACTGTTCAGAAAGACCAGTTGATCATTGTTGGGGACCAACACCATGGTCAAACACGCATCTCTCTCAAACAATCCATTCACACGTGCCATGGACGTGTTCATCGCCGCAAGAGCGCTCGACACGGTTCCGCCATGGAACGAGGCATATTCCCCCGTGCATGCCAAGGCCAACCTGTACGTTCGGAGCTGAGAGCCGTTGTCTGCGCGATTCACGGAGAATTCGGGACGCCCCATGGTCCTCACCTCCTTTCCCTCGCCCATCACAGGACTCACGACACCAGGGCGGTCACCCGGCACGTCAAGCGCCATGCAGCCTTGCGGCTCTTTCGACGTGCTGGCGTAAAAAGCATCTCGGGTGTAGACAATGACGTGGTCTCGTTCCCCAGGGTGATAAGGGTCGATATACACTGTTTGGCCTTCGGACAAAACCATGGCGTGAAAGCCTTGAGGTGTCCAGTCCAAACGAACTGTAGACCCCGGAGAATCCACTCCTTGGCCCGAGAACACTTGGATTTCCGGGAATCGCGCGGCCAATTCCGGCGCCATGATGGGGCTGTTCACAATGGAAAATCTCTCTTGGCGGCCCTTGGGCATCGGGAGGGTGAGAATCCACGCTGAGGATCGTGCCTCGAAGGCTCGTCCATGGGGAACCTCCGCCAAGAAGTTTTCGAGTTGCTCCACATCCAAAGACCACACATCAAAATCGTCCACTTCGATTGTGGGAACATCCTGTCGCGAAACTTCCACGGATGTCCAAATCGACTCCTGTCCCCACCCTGGTTGGATTGCGATGCCGAGAAGGATCAGCAGCCAGCACGATTTTTTGTCTTTGCCGTGTCTCATGTTATTGGGTTTTAGGATCCACCAAAACCTTGGTGTACGTCTTCAACAATTCGAGCTGTTCCTTCGCGGGTTCTGGCAATTGATGAGCCCAACGTTGGAATTCAGCGCCAAATGCTTTTCGAAATTCAGGGGTCTCCGCCAAGACTTGGTGATTGAGCTGGACCAACGTCTTTCGTACATGTCGAAGCAAGCCCTCATGCACATGCAGCAACCGCTGGCGAGCCGTCCAATTCCCAAAACGCCAAGCCACAGCGTGTTGTGTCGCTGCAGTCATCAATTCCTCTTGAATGTCTTGCAAGATCTTGGCGTATCGCGTTTGAGACATGTGCGAAAAGATACAAATACCTGGCACCGGCTCCAACGATTGTGACTTTGATTACATGCGTGCTGTACCACCTCTCGTTAACTTTACGCAGTGATGCACCTTCGCAACTCCACTTTCTTTTGCGTTTCAATCCTTGCAATCGGCATGATGGGATGCACCCATGAATCCGTGAATCCCGATCCCGACCCCGTCAATCCAGTCGACCCTGTGGTGCAAGAACCACCCTGCGATCCCAACCTTGTCTACTTCGAGCAGGACGTTCTCCCCCTGTTGCAATCATCGTGTGGATATGCGGGATGTCACGATGTGGCTTCAGCTGAGGATGGTGTCATCTTGGTGAACTACGAAACAGTCATGGGCAGCAAGGGCGGAGATTTGGTCTCTGCGGGCAACCCGCAGAACAGCGAGCTTTTTGAAGTCCTCGTGGAAGACGACCCTGACAAACTCATGCCCCCACCCAACGAAGGAGGCCCTCTCAGTCAAGCACAGATTGATCTCATTTACACCTGGATTGATCAAGGTGCCTTGAACAACAGCTGTGAAGGTTGCGACAGCACGCTTGCGAGTTACAGCGGCGCCATTGAGCCCATGCTTTCTACGAATTGCACGTCCTGCCACAGCGGGGCCAACCCAGACGGCGGGGTGGATTTGACGACCCATGGAGGGGTTGTCGGAGCGGTGAGTTATTCCAATCTGATGGCATGCATTCGCCACGAACCTGGGGTTGAGGCCATGCCACCATCCGGCAACCAGCTGACGGACTGCCACATTCAACAATTCCAAAACTGGATCGATGCCGGCATGCCCAACGATTGATCGAAATCCAGTCACGGCTTGGGTTTTGGGTTTGGCCCTCCTCGCGGGGACATGGGGCATCGGCGGTTGTTACTACGACGTGCGCGATGAACTGTACGGTCCGACCTTGGATTGCGACACCACCGTGGCTGTGTCCTATTCCGGGGATTTGGTCCCGTTGCTCGACTTGCACTGCAACAGCGGTGCATGCCATGGTGGCGGCGCAAGTCCCGACCTCACCACCCACGCTGGTTTGGCCCAGAGCGCAACGGAAGGAAGCCTGCTCGTGCGCATCCGAA
>JBEARC010000075.1:0-25519 GCA_041163465.1 Bacteroidota bacterium | reverse complement strand
TTCCCCGCGGGAGACGTCGAGTACAAATACGCAATTGATGGCTTTGCCGACCAAGAACAACTCATCGATGACATGCAGAACGGAGCCGATTGCGCACCAGTCACGGATTTCGCTGGGTACGCAAATCGTCAGGTGGTCGCAGGCTCTGCGACCAACGACACCTACGGAAGTTGTTCTACGTGCGCTGATCAGGTGGATCCAGTGAACGTGACATTCCAAGTGGACATGAGCCAGTATGCAGAGCCATACGCGTTTGGTGGTGTGTTTGTCAATGGAAGTTTCAACGGATGGTGTGGCGTGTGCAATCCCTTGACAGACACGGGAGGAGGCTTGTGGTCAGTCACCCTGCCGCTGAACCCTGGAACCATTGAGTACAAATTCACGCTCGACGGATGGAACTATCAGGAAGAATTTGCCGGCGGTGAGTCTTGCACGTCAACCATTGACGGGTATACAAACCGTTCGTTGACGTTTGATGCAGACGTTACGCTTGCGGCTGTTTGTTGGGAATCTTGTGACGTGTGCCCTGACACTTCTGATGTGCTCGGCTGCATGGACTCCTCGGCCAACAACTACAACGCCGAGGCAACGGTTGAGCCAGAGAACTCTTGCTTGTACGACGTGACGTTGTCAGTCGACGCTTCACAGACGTCATTCACATCGATGACCCTTGCAGGGACATTCAACGGATGGAACAACCTTTCCAACCCCATGGATGACAGCGATGGGGACGGTGTGTACTTTGTCACAGTGTCCATGACTGCAGGAAACCAGGAATACAAGTTCTTGGGCAACGGAGATTGGGGTGTTGCAGAAGTGTTTGATGGTTCGGAATCATGCACTACGCCGCCTGCTGAATTTGTGAATCGTGTGATTCTGGTGGAAGGTCCAACTGTTGCAGACACGGTGTGTTACAACACATGTGAGGCATGTGTGGACGGTGCTGTGTTGGGATGTACCGATGAAAGTGCGAACAACTACAATGCAGGCGCGGACACCGACGACGGCTCTTGTTTGTACAACACCACGTTCAACGTGGACATGAGCTGTGCTGGTGTGGACTTCACTGAGGTGTTTGTGACTGGTCCGCTCTGGGGCTGGCCCGCCAATTCTGGTTTCAACGCCATGACGGACGCTGACGGCGACGGAATCTACAGCGTGACCATCGAGACGCCTGCCGGCAACATCGAGTACAAGTACGCCATCAACGGCTTCGCCGACCAGGAGAACTTGATTGACGACATGCAAAATGGTGCTTTTTGCGCTCCTGTGACCGACTACAACGGGTACGCCAACCGCCTTGCAGCATCTGGCAGCACCACCAACGACACCTACGGCAGCTGTGAGGCATGTCCGCAGGGTGTGGAAGGATGCATTGACGAAACCGCTTGCAACTACAACCCAGAGGCCAATACCGATGATGGAAGCTGCGAGTTTGCCCCTGATTACTATGAATGTGACGGTGAGACATGCATCAACGACACGGATGGTGATGGGGTGTGTGATGAGCTCGAAGTTGAAGGATGCGTTGTGCCAACAGCTTGTAACTATGTGGCAAGCGGTGTGACCCAGTTGGTGCCTTGTGTCTATCCTGATCCTGGATACAACTGTGATGGCACGTGCATAAGTGATACTGATGGTGATGGTACATGTGATGCCAATGAAATTGTGGGTTGTCAAGACAGCGCAGCATGCAACTATGATGCGTCAGCAACGGATGAAGGAACGTGTGATTATGATTCATGCCTCGGTTGTACAGACGAAGCTGCTTGCAACTACGATGACAGTGCCACCCAAGACGACGGAACATGCGATTTCTGCTCGTGTGCCAATGAGGCATCCGGAGGCGTGAACGGTTTCAACTTGTCCGTTGAAACGCATGCAGAGGACGGAATTCCTGGGTTGACCACGTACCGTGTGTATGTGACGACACCCAATGCCACCGACTTTGTCTCTGCCATTGCTGGAGATTCCGAGGTTGCCTCGTACCTGCGCACCAGCACGTCTTTCTATCAGAATCCGCTTGGAGGATTGACGGCGGGTGCAATCAATCCGTTGTTCTTCGGTTCTTTCCCAGACATTCAGTACGACAGTTGGTTGACCATTGGAATCGATCAAGCGCCAGTGCCAGGTGATGGCACCGCTGATGTGACCATTGCCCAAGCCGCTGGCGATACGTGGCCTCAAGACTTCGAAGCGGGTGGAAACTTGGAAATGGATTCTTTCTTCGGTGGTTCTTGGTTCACCACCAACCTCACGAGCAACGGTGTTGCGGGTGATGATTTGAAGGTTCTTGTTGCCCAGTTGACCACGGATGGCTCGTTGACAGGTCAATTGTTTGTGCAGGTCTTCCCACTCGGTGTGGGTGCTGATGCTGAATATCTGACGTTGTCCTTTGGCAACAGCACCTGCGGTTGCACCGACGCGTCGGCTTGCAACTACAGCGAAGGTGCGATCTATGATGACGGTTCGTGTTTCTTCGTGGGCATCTACGACTGCGATGCATCTTGTGTGAATGATGCTGACCAGGATGGTGTGTGTGATGAATTGGAAATTGTGGGTTGCTCAGATAGCGAGGCTTGCAACTACAATCCTGACGCCACGGACGAAGGGGCTTGTGAATACGTCGAGCCCACCTTGTTGCCAAGCGAAGGCGGCTGTGGTTTGTTCTTCAGTGGCTATGCTGAAGGTTCTGGCAACCACAAGTTCATGGAGATTTACAATCCCACGGATGCCGACATTGATTTGTCAGGATACGCGTTCCCCAATGTGAGCAATGCACCAGACAATGGTGCTGGCAACTACGACTTCTGGAACGCCTTCCCAGAAGGCGCGATGATTGCGGCTGGAGACGTGTACGTCATTGCCCATGGTTCTGCTGATGCTTCTATTTTGGCTGAAGCTGACATGACCTTCAACTTCTTGTCCAACGGTGATGACGGATTCATGCTCGTTCAGGGTGATGAAGCCAACTACATCATGATTGACGCAATCGGTGATTTCAATGGTGATCCAGGTTCCGGATGGGACGTTGCTGGCGTGACCAATGGAACCCAGAACCACAGCTTGATTCGCAAGAGCAACATCACTTCTGGAAATGGTGGTGACTGGATTGGTTCTGCCGGAACGGACGCTGAAAACAGCGAGTGGATTGTGTTGGACCAAGATGATTGGACCGGTGTCGGAAGCCACGAATTCACGGGAGACTGTGCAGCAGGAAACTATGCTGTGATCTACGACTGTGATGGCGTTTGCTTGAATGACAGCGATCAGGATGGTGTGTGTGATGAGATTGAAATTGACGGTTGTACAGACAGCGGTGCTTGCAACTACGATCTGCTTGCCACAGATGAAGATGGTTCATGCGAGTACTTGACTTGCGCGGGCTGTACGGATCCTGTGGGTTGTAACTACGACTCATCGGCCACCATTGAAGACGGATCGTGCACCTATCCAGAAGCTTTCTACGATTGTGATGGCAACTGCGTGAACGATTTGAACATCAACGGCATTTGTGATGAACTCGAAGTGTTGGGTTGCACCTATTCAGCTGCCTGCAACTACGACATGGATGCCAACGTGGACGATGGCCAGTGTGACTTCTCATGCTTGTTGACCGGTTGTACAGACACTGCTGCGGACAACTATGATGCCGCTGCCACAGTTGACGACGGCAACTGTTTCTACGTCGGATGTTTGGATTCCAACGCGTTGAACTACGACAGTGGAGCCAACTTCCCAGGCAACTGCGAGTACTGCGAAGGTGACTTCAACTACGATGGAGAAGTGGACGTCAACGACCTCTTGGACTTCTTCCAGCTGTGGGGCAACACCTGCGACTGATGATCTTCGCCTGATTGATCAAAACGGAACGGGTCGCCTTCGGGTGGCCCGTTCTTATTTTTGGCCTATGAGTGGAACGGATGACACACGAAAGGAGCAGCTTCGGAGGCAGCTCAATGAAACGCATGAATGGCCTTGTGTGTTTAAGTTCAAATTCATTGTGCCAGCCAAGCCCGAGAACGAAGCATCGTTGCGCGCGATTTTTGGGATGGAAGCGGTTTTTGTGACGCGCAATTCATCGAAGGGGAATTACCGCGCTGTGACGGTGGACGAAGTGGTGGCGGGGCCAGATGACATCTTTGCCCGATACGAAGCGGCTTCGACCATTCCTGGCATTGTGTCTTTGTGATGGCAACGGGTGCATTCATGGAGACGCTGCAATGGACCCTGTTGATTGGGTTGGTGGGCATGTTGATTTTCGTGCTCTGGCATCGCATGAAGGCAGCCTTTCACAAGGATCGAGCGCCTCTGGTTTGGGCGGATTGGGAAGGAGAGGCTGTGGAGTGTGATGGACAGAAGATGACCGTCCGCATTGTGGTGAACCGGGCTTGCGAGGTCACCCTGTCGCTTCGAAGTGAAGCCGGGGAGGTGCTCGAGAGTCACGTCGAGGATTTCTCTCGAGGCTCTCACATGTTGACATTTCCCATGCCTTCCGTTGCAGGGGGATGTTGGTTGCGGCTCGACTGCCCCGGTCACAGGACGGAACGCAGGGTTGGACCAACCTTCTGACCGCGCCATGCAATCTCTCGTACCACGATTGAGGTGGACCCGCTAAACGCGGGCTGTTCCTTGACGGTACTTGGTCTCGGTTGCAACTACATGCGGTCGGGCAATTCAATGCCGAGCATGTGCATTCCTTGGGTCACGGTCCATGCCGTCAGCCCACACAACGCGAGTCGCATGGAACGGATGTCGGGGTTTTCCTCCTTGGCGATGGGATGATCTTGGTAGAAAGATGAGAACCCCTTGATCAAATCGTAGCAGTGATTTGCGATGTGGGAGGGGTCGTAGGTTTCCGCGGCTTCGAGAACAACTTCAGGAAAAGAAATCACACCCCAGGCCAACTGCCTTTCAACCGCATCCATGGCGACGGAGTCGGACCAGTTCAAGGAAGTCAGGTCGACCTGTTGTGCGCGTAAGATGCTTTTGCATCGAACCACATTGAATTGGATGAATGGGGCCGTGTTGCCGAAGAAATCGATGCTGCTTTTGGGGTCAAACATCATGGATTTGCCGGGAGAGACCTTGAGCAGGAAATACTTCAAGGCACCGTGGCCTACCTGACGCGCCAAGTCTTCCTTTTCCTGTTCAGAAAAGTCATCGACCTTTCCAAGTTCATTGGAGATGTCTCGGGCTGTTGACCTCATTTCTGCCAAGAGGTCATCGGCATCCACAACCGTCCCTTCGCGGGACTTCATTTTGCCCTCGGGGAGTTCCACCATGCCATAGCTCAGGTGGTGGTTGCTGTCAGCTTGAGCAAATCCGAGCTTTTTGAGAATGAGGAACAGGACCTTGAAGTGATACTCTTGTTCATTGCCGACCGTGTAAATCTGCCGGTCAAGGCCTGGATAATCTTGAAATCGCAGGATGGCCGTGCCAATGTCTTGGGTCATATAGACCGCCGTGCCGTCGCCTCGAAGCAAGAGCTTTTGGTCCAATCCATCCTCTGTCAAATCCACCCATACCGAGCCGTCTTCCTTCGAGAAAAACACCCCAGAAGCCAAGCCCTGCTCCACATACTTTTTCCCGAGCAAGTACGTGTCTGACTCGTAGTAGAGCTTGTCAAATGACACCCCCATGGCACGGTACGTTTCCTCAAACCCCGCATACACCCATCCATTCATGGTTCGCCACAAATTGACCACATCCTCGTCGCCTTCTTCCCAGCGCTGCAACATGGCACGGGCCTCTCGCATGATGGGGCTTTGGGCTTCGGCTTCTTGGGCTGAGAGTCCTTGAGACGTCAAGTCCAAGATTTCCTGTTTGTGCTGCTTGTCAAACGCCACATAGTACTTGCCCACGAGTTTGTCACCCTTGAGACCGGAGGATTCAGGGGTCTCACCATGTCCCATCTTCAGCCACGCCACCATGGACTTGCAGATGTGAATTCCTCGGTCATTGATGATTTGAACCTTCACGACGTCGTGGCCGGCGGCCTCGAGGATGTTGGCGACACTGGCGCCCAAAAAATTGTTCCGAAGATGCCCCAAATGCAGAGGCTTGTTGGTGTTGGGGGAACTGTATTCCACCATGACCTTGGAACGGCTGCCGGGTTGGGCATGTCCCCAGGAGGGGCTCGCGAGAGCCTCAATCAAGGATTCCTTCCAGCACGCCGAGGAGAGGGTCAAATTCAAAAATCCTTTGACCACATCAAACGAGTCAATCCAATCGCAGGATTCAACCAAGGCTTCACCGAGCATGTGGGCCGCTACATGGGGCGGTTTCCCGGCCAATCCTGCCAGGGGAAACACAACCAACGTCCGGTCACCCTCAAATTCTTGACGGGTCGTCTGGATTTGGATTTGGGCGAAGGCAGGTCGTTTGCCAAACACACGTTCAAACGAGTCCAGGACGGCTTCTGTCAGTCGTTGGTCGATGGTGGTCATGCGGTCGTGTCTGTTTGCAAGGGGAGGTGGACCTCGGCCATCATGCAGCGAGCAGAGCCGCCACCGCATGTTTCGATGGTGTCAAGGGGAATGTGAATCAAGGTTCCAAACGCAGAAAGTGACGCGATTTGGGTGGGCTCAAGGGCGCGATACGCCCGAGAACTCATCACAATCAGCGGTTGATTGTCTGTGCCGCGTACTTCGAGCATGTTGCCGGCGAACGATTGGATTTGATCTTCTGAGAGTTCAATGACGGTCAATCCATCCGAAGCCAAGCTCTCCTTCACCAAGTCCTGATCCTCGGGATGATCCATGCAATCCAAGCACACGGCAGCCCATCCTGTCCCAATGGCCATCATGACGTTGGTGTGGTAGATTGGTTTGCGCTCTGTTCCAACGGATTGAAAAGCCTCAAACGCGATTCCCTCGAGATCCATGGTCTCGCAAAATTGTTCGAATGCATCCCGGTCAGTGCGCTCGCTCCATGCTGCGTAGGCCTTGCCGTGGATTCTGTCGAGCACGACGCTGCCCGTTCCTTCCAAAAAAGCGCCGTGGTCCTCAAATTCGGTGAAGTCCAGAACCTCTCGCACGGAAAAGCCATGGTTGTGTTCCAAATCGTGAAGGATGTCCTCGCGACGTTCTGCTCGGCGGTTGGGCGCGTACATTGGATACAATCCAACGCGCCCATCGCTGTGAAAACTCACCCAGTTGTTGGGGAACAAAGCGTCGGGGGTGTCTGTGGAAGGATCGTCCTCAATGACCATGACGTGGACCCCGTGGTCTTCCAGTTGTTCGACCATGGCGTCGAATTCGTCCACGGCCAACTCCGCGGCATGGTCGTGGTTGACATCCTTTTGGTAGTAGTTGTTGGCCGCAGTTTCCTCGTTTTTACGAAAGGACGACGGCCTCACCATCAAGATGTGCCTGGTGCTTTGTGATGTCATTCCTAGAATCAGAATCAGGGTTGGCGGAACAGAGGGAGGGTCACACAACGGAGCAAACCTTCCATTTTGGACGTTTCAAACAAAGAAGTCACCGACACGTCGTAGCCCCACAATTTCAGCTGGGCATTGACTTCCGGAAATTCAGGGCATGACATCACGTGGTGAGGGTCGGTGGAAATCAAGTTGCACTGCATGTGGTACATCTGCTCGGCATCCACCTCCATGAGGCGCCCCTTGAATTGGTTTTGAATCCACAACCGGTCGGATTCTCGTTTCAATCCATTCAAATGCACGATGGCATGGCCTTGAGACAAGACGCTCAGGCAACAATCGAGGTGAAGGGCGTTGATTCGTGGGTCGATGTCAGATTTGGTCAGCTCAAAGCCGCGCACATTCCATCCGGGAAATTGATCTGCCAACCAATCAAGACCTGCTTCGTTGGTGCGGGCTGAGGTGAACGACTTGAAATCCTCGGGCTTGCTGTATCCCACCCACAGTTCTCCATTCATCGGCATGACATCGCCGCCTTCAATCCGAGCACCCACGGGCGGTTGAAGCACGTGATGGTCAGGCACTCCCTCGAGGAGCGGTGCGATGCCCTCCCATTCTTCGGCACGGTCTGAAATCATTCTCGTCATGACCAAACGGTCGTCGATGACCACGCCCACATCGCGGGCAAATACCTGATTCAGATCCGTGATGTTCTTCGGGCGAAGCACCTCGATATCCCGAGATTCCAAGATGGTTACCAAGCCCTCCAATTCCCGGGAAACATCTTCTTCGCGGGGAAAGGTCCCGGCCAACAGGTGCTCTTTGGATTTGGGGTCGTACGCTTCATCCATGGTGGGTTCAGGCCCCATGGATGTTCCCGTGCCAACCACCACCTGCCTCAGGGGAGACCATTCATTGATAGCATGGAGCTTCACGGCTTCGCTGGCTTGTCGAAATGCTCGCGTTTGTGGCGAAGCAAAAACAACTTGGTGTCGGGATCCATGATTTGGTTGGCAAAGGCCGCCCGGTCAAACACACTTGGAATGAACGTGCAATAGGTGCTGTCCTTGGCCCAAAGAGCGTACATGAAGGTGGGAGCGTTGACTTCCCATTGGCGGATGTGCGTGGTGTCGGGGCCTTCGAATTGGTCGAACTCGTGATACATCAACGCTTCCTTGCCATATTGGTCCTGCAGCGACAGTTTCATGCCTTCAGGATTGCCTTCAAAATTGTCAAAGAAGTCCAAAAAGAAATTCAAGTCGATGCCCATCACTGCCACGCGCTGTTTCTCCTCTTCAACCCATGGGCTCATGTACCGAAGATGCACGCCACCCGTTCTGTTCCTCAAGCCCGCGAAAAACCATTTGTCCATCATGGCGCGCTGTTCAGACATCATCACCGTGTCGAGGTACATGTGGTTGGGGAAGCGGCCAAAGAGACCATCCCAATTCCCAATGTTTTGATCGTGGAAATAGGCGTAGAGTTCTTCGAGCACGAGGTCCATGGAGTCAGGGTCCATGAAGTTGACCAAACCGACGTTGTCTTTCGTGATGTTCAAGGGGTCCAATTCCGGATGGGAGGCCAAGTCCGGGACGCGTACCGAGGGTGTGTCCAACCCAGAAGGGGAGGGCAGCCCTGGCACATCTTTCGTGTCTTCGCACCCCACCCACGCCATGGTCATTCCTGCCACCATGGCCCATGTCGCCAAGAATCTCACGTGCTTCATGGCCTCAAAGATAATGTCAACGCCTTCCCCAAGGGTGGGGTTAATTCACGTACACACCGTCCTGATCTCGAGATTGTTGATTGACAATCATGCGTGTCATTTCCAAGCTGTCCAGGAGCATCGACTGCATGTCTTGCAGGGAGGTTTGGGCCAAAATTTCGGCCTTCTGCAGGGCCGTGATTCCGAGGTGCTGAACGACGCGGACAAGCCCTTGGTTCTCCAAATTCCGGGTGTTCAGGCCCTGTTTTCTCATGTCAACAATCAAGGCGCGCAAGGCCTTGGAGCAAGCATCCCCGAGCTCCCACAAGCCCCAGTCTTCCACCCGATGAACGCTCCCTTGGGGGTACCTGGTGGTGGCTTCTTCGGACATGACGTGATCCAATCTGAACAGGGAGGTGGCTGCAACCACGACATCTCTTGAGCCATCGGGCTTTTTGGATTTCACTGTGATCAATCGCATCACAGATCCCACGCGGTACATGCCTGATGCATCGGTGAATGGAATGCCAAATTCCTCCAATTGGTTGTGCTCGAGTTCATCAAACAACGCCTGGAAGCGCGGCTCAAACACATGCAGTCCAATCATCTCTCCCGGCAAGGGAAACACGGAAAGTGGGAACAGGGGAATGGTGGACATACCCCATTCTACAATTTCACGCGGAGAAGTGTAGTGACAAAGGGCACCAAACTCCGAAGGTTGGGATGATGTGACCGTTGAGGGTCATGGTGTCACGCTGGCTCCGATGTAAGCCCGCTCTCCCTGAGGGTAGATGCCTTCGAGCAGCACACCCTGCTGACCTTCGCGTTGAGCCTGTTCCACGGCCTGTTCTAAATCGCGGATTGTCGACACGGGCTGCCCGTTGACCCGGAGCAAGATGAAGCCCTTGCGGATGCCGCCGCGAGACAATTCTCCTTCGGTGAGCCTTGCCAATGCCAGACCCCCGCGGATGTCGAGTTGCTGTCGCTCCGATTCAGAGAGAGAGGCCCAGGTACATCCCCAGGATTCCCAAAGCCGACCCAAGTTTTGGGTGGTTGGAAGGGTTGGGCGATTCCCCGTTGAGGATGGTGCAGCAGTCGTCCATTCCTTGGGCAGCGACGATTCGCCTTCTCGGTTTCGCAATTCAACGCGTTGGGTGATTCGTTGCGCATTTCGAACCACGGTGACACTCACCACGTCGCCAGGTCGATGTTTGGACAGTTGCTCTTGAAGAGAGGGAAAGGTACTCGTGGGTATGCCATTGACAGCCACAATGTCATCGCCAGATTTCAGTCCGGCTGCTTCCGCACCGCCACCGCGCGTGGTTGATGCGATACGCACAACGTGAGGCAGCGGCTCCACCTGAATGCCCAAGTACGCGCGTTGCACACGCCCAAACTCTCGCAAATCCCGCACCACTTTCTGCACGATGGAAGAGGGAATGGCAAAGGAGTAGCCTGCATACGAACCCGTGCGGGAGGCGATTGCCGTGTTGATTCCGACCAGTTCTCCCCGCAAGTTCACCAACGCGCCCCCGCTGTTGCCAGGGTTGACAGCAGCGTCAGTTTGGATGAACGATTCCACGGGGTACACATCGCGGCTGGCGTCTGGTTCGAGCAATCGGATGTTTCTTCCTTTGGCACTGACAATGCCTGCAGTGACTGTGGACGTCAAATTCAGAGGGTTGCCCACGGCGAGTACCCATTCGCCAACTTGCAAAGCATCTGAGTTTCCAAACCCAAGGGTTTTTAATTGTTCTCGCGGTTGGATTTGAAGCACCGCCAAATCAGTGCTGGGGTCGCTTCCGAGCACCTTGGCTTCGTGCGTTTGTCCATTGGACGTGCTCACCACCACGCGGTCGGCACCCTCGATGACATGGTGGTTGGTGACGATTAATCCTTCAGAATCTACAATCACTCCGCTGCCCGAACCTTCGGCGACCCTTCCTTGAACCATGCCAAGCATGGTCAGCCAAGGATTGCTGAGGTCTGCGACCAGGGAGGCCGTTTGGACATGCACAACGGCATCGATGGACTGGTTGGCGGCGAAGACGAAATCATTCCCTTCCAAGGGTGTGGACGAAGAAAGGGAAGCCATCCATGGGGCCGAGGACGATGGGGTCCAAACCGCGGGATGAATGTCCTTGGAGGGTCGGTTCCACGCCCAGTATCCCGCCATGCCAGCGAGGCACCCCGACGCCCAAAACGCAAGGCGCCAGCCCCATGATGATTTGAATGATGCCATGATTTGAAACAGATTGTTGGGTAAATCAACAACAAATCCATTCGAGCATCCACCGCGGGGATGTCAAGAAAACCTAATGCCTCAGGCTTTTCGATTTTCTTGGCTGGCCGTCAATCCAATCTCTTCGAGTCTTTGGGCGAGGTAGGCGCCGGCTGTGATGGGCGGGTCGAGAGGCGACTGGCCTTCTTCCACACATTGCGGGAGGGCTTCTAGGCTCATGCCTGGGCGAGGATGACAGAAAAAGGGCATGCTGAACCGGGGAGATCCCCACAATTCTCTTGGTGGATTCACAACTCGATGGGTGGTGGACTTCAATTGATGGTTGGTCAACCGTTGAAGCATGTCGCCGACGTTCACCACGAGATGTTCGGGAAGTGCCGTCACAGCCGTCCATGCGCCATCTTTGTCCATCACCTCCAATCCGGCTGCCGATGCGCCGACAAGCAGGGTGATCAGGTTGATGTCCTCGTGCTGACCGGACCGCACTCCAGATTGAGGCTCCGTGGTGATGGGGGGATAATGGATCAACCGCAGGATGCTATTTCCCCCGGGCACATGCGCTTCGAAGTACATTTCATCCAATCCCAGGTGCAACGCAATGGCCCGCAACATGTGACGCCCAACAGATTCAAGGGCCTTGAAAAGGTCGTTGGACTTGGCTTCGAGCTCGGGCGTTTCATGCACGAATACGTTGGGTGGATAATCGGCGGGCGCCCCATCGGATGGAATGTCGGTTTGGCCCACTTGCCAAAATTCCTTCAAATCAGCGGCCTGAGAGTCTTTGGCGTGTTCAGTCCCAAATTTGACATACCCTCGCTGACGGGAATGCTCGGGGCGCTCGTATTGGAGTTTGGTCTCCACAGGCAGCCCAAAAAAAGCCTGGGCGCTTTCGTACATGCTTTCAATCAACGACGGCGGGACACCATGACCAGAAATGGCCACAAAGCCCACCTCGCGATACGCTGCGCCCAAATCATTGACAAATTGCGTTCTTTCGGCATGTTGACCATGGGTGAAGTCGGCGAGATTCAACGTAGGAATGCCAGCAACAAAATCGAGATGGGCGACAGAAGGAGCAGGATGTTTCATGAGGCGTTGCGTTGGAAGATGCGTAGGGTTGTTTCAATCAATTCAGGATGAACGTGCCGGCAAGGGACGAGTTGTGATGCCAAACAGCCATTGTGGGGTTGAATATCGCAAAACCACACCGAGCTTCATTGCACAGAGATCAGGATGTCGTTCAGACCCTGGTTGTGGGCTTCCCATGAGAATTGGTTTTGGACGGCTGTTTGGGCTTGTGACGCCATGGCATTGGCATGGTCTGGGTTGGACAACACCTCGTCGATGGCCCTGGCAAAGGAAGGGGCGTCACTGCAGATCAACGCGTGGTTGTGTGCGGGAATGCCAAGGGGGGCGAAGGCGTGGGGCGAAAGGACGCATGGGACGTTGGAGGCCATGGCCTCGAGGACTTTGTTTTGGAGCCCTGTCCCCATGCGCAAGGGCGCCACAAACACGTGAGCGGCCCGGTATTCTTGGGCGATGTCATCCACCCATCCCGTCACGGTTACCTGGGAACCGGCCAGCGCCTGAACGCTTGGTTTGGGCTGTGCACCTGCCAGGACAAGGCGCACACCGGGGGTTTTCACAAGAGGCAAAATGTCCTGGGCCAAATGGATGGCTGCGTCGACGTTGGGCGGGTAGGACATGTTTCCTGTGAACAGAATCACGGGATCCGCGGAAGGTGTGTGGGAGCGAGGCGAGAAGGCTCCCACATCCACCCCATTGGGGACCACATGGATGCTGTCACGATCCCTGTGTGGAATCAACAAACGATCGGTGCTCGAGATGATGGTGGCCGCATCAAAGTAATCCATCATGCGGGACTCGTATGCGGCCAAGCGGTTGCCTTCAAGCCACGTCATCCAGCGCAGGGGTGTACGCCAAAAACGTTGCTGTTGATGGCTTCGTCGATGCATTCCTGCGCTGAAGGCATCCATGTAATCGAGCACCTTGGGGAGATGATGAAGGGTCCGAACGTACTCGGCACATCGCACCAACTGACAGTATACGACATCGGGCTTGCAAGACTCGATGAGGGCGTGAACGCGACGCTTACCTCGTGGATCCGTGAACCATGTGACTTGGAATGGCAGGACTGAAAGCCAAGCCCAAGCCATGCGCCAAAGTCTTGCCACAAGGGACAACTCAATGACGTGCAATTCATGAACCAAAGGCGTCAGCGCATCTCGTTGTTCGTTGGTGATGGGGTTGTCTGACAGACAGCACAACACGACCTGGTGATCTTGCCCGAGCGTTTGAAGTTGATGGTACAGACGGAGTTTGTCCCCTTTTTCAAGGGGGAAGGGAATGCGGGAAGTGATGACAAAAAGCCTCATGCATCCACCAGCGTGTCCAAAAACGTCGTCAACTGCCGGGCCCTGGCGGTGTGGTCCAAATGCTTCAAGGCCCAATCCCGTCCACGTGCCCCGAGTTTCACCGCGAAATCAGGGTCTTGAAGAAGCCTGCACACATGCGCTGACATGTCTTCCGCATTGTCTCCAACCAGGACCTGTTCCTCGTGCGTCAAGTCGAGCCCTTCCATGCCTTTGGTGGTCGTGACGATGGGACGACCTGCGGCCAACGCTTCGGCGAGTTTGATGCGCATGCCCGATCCCGCATGCAAGGGCACCACGACAACGCACGGGGTGTCATACGTACTCCGGGCGTCTTCAACCTCGCCCACCACATGCAAGCCCCGGTTGTCGTCACTCACCCATGATTCAGGCATGTTTCGACCGGCCAGCGTCAATTCCACGTCTGACACGTGGGCTCGAACGCGTGGCCACACCTCCTCGACGAACCAGCTCACCCCTTGAATGTTGGGAGCCCAGTCCATGGCGCCAAGGTGCAAGACGTGGTTGGGTGGGGTGCCCATGGATTGATGCGGGCATTGCTGAACGTCCAGTCCAAACGGGATGGTGACCACGTGACTTCCGCCCTCACGAGAGGGTTCATGTTCACGGAACCAACGGGTGTCCACCTCACTGATTGTGGCCACGGCATCGACCTGGTGCAAGACCTCGAGTTCAGCCTTCTGGAGTTTTCGCTGAAACAACTGCAGCAGCCATTTTTTGGGCCCTCTCATCTCTTGGGTTACATCTGCCCAAATGCGGTGCTCCACGTTGTGCGCTCTCAACACGATGTCAGCATCCGTCAACCGCCGAATGGCCGGGATGTAGGAAGACATGAACAGCGATTCGAGGATGATGATGTCGAAGTATTCAGTCCTCATGATCCGTTCGATGACGCGCTCCATGCGGGGCACGTGAAACCGACTGAGGTGGTAGCTTTCTCCGGTGATCACATGGCTTGCGGCATCTCTGAGGTTGAGTTCGGTCTCGGCAAAGACAGCTTCAATTCCGGTGTGTTCGATGTACGTGCCATCGAGCAATTCAGGGTTGAAGGGGTGCTTGTGTGTGTGCAGACACACCACTTTGACCTGGTGATTCTCCGACAACAAGCCCATGGTCAAACTGTCCATGGCGAGGCAACCACCATCCACGGATGGGCGCGGTGGTTTGTGACAGAGTTGCAGGATGCGCAAAGAAGAGGTGGACATGTCAGGAATCGTCGGAGCCAAATGCAGGGTGAAGTTACTTCGTGCGGAAGGAACGCAGCCATTGACCCTCCTTCAATGCGTGACGGTACATGAAGAAAGCCATTGGAGCCAGCACCAAGGTGCTCAGCCACATGCCGATGCCGGGTTGCAATTTGCCCGCTTTGACCATTTGTTCGCCAAGCATCGAGAGGATGTAGTAAAACATGAACATGCCGAAAGCCAAGACGGTGGGAAGACCCAATCCACCGCGACCAATGAGCGCGCCGAGCGAGGCTCCGATCACAAAGAGGACCAAGCACGACAGGGCCAAAATGTACTTCCGATGCCACTCGATGTCGTGCCTTGCTTGTCTCATGCGTTGACCATCGATATGGGTCATGGCATGTTCAATGGCGCGAATGTGGTTGCGACAGCGTTCTTTGGCCTTGTCAAAAAGGCGCCCACGGGTCACGGGGTCATGCGCGGCAAACCATGGGGACTGAGCCGACGCTTGTGCGTGGCTGCCGGCACGCCGATACCAACCTGTGGTATCGGACAGCCATGTGACATTTCGTTCGCCGTACGCTCCAAGCGCCACACGTTCTGCATCCATGGAGCGTTGAAGGCTGTCGCTGACCTGCGCCAATTCTTCCAACGTCATCATCTCGTAGGACCTTCGAAACAGGTCCTCATTGGCCATCGAAAAGTCGAGGCTGTGGAGCGGGATACGCAGGGATTGTCGGGAGAAGGAACTGCTGATATGGGGATGAACGCGCTGCTTGCGCTGGGCTTGACTCTCCTGATGTTCTTCATGGCTCACTCCGTGTTCGAGTGTCAGAATCAGCTGACCATCGCTTTGCTTCATGCTCCCATGGGCTGCTTTCAAGACCAAAATGCTCTGGCCACTGGGGTCGCGGTGGTCGTGGATCAAAATGTCTTCCAAGGAACCGTCGGAATGCTTGGTTCCCACCCGAATGGCGAACCCTTCAATGCCGTTGTAAAACACGCCTTCTCGGATGTTGAGTGCGGGCTTTTGTTTGGTCACAGAATACAGCAAAGCCCTGAACTGGATGTTGGCTGCAGGCCATCCCTTGTTGCTGAACCACAGGGCTCCACAAGCCACAACAACCATGGTCACCACCAAGGGCCGAAGGATGCGGTTCAAGGACATGCCTGACGCTTTCAAAGCCGTCAGTTCGGACCGCTCAGAGAGGTTGCCCAAGGCCATGATGGACGCGACCAAGACCGCCAGCGGAAGTGCCAAATTGACCAGGCGTGCGGAAGCGTACACCATCAACTTGAACACAATCCATGCATCGAGCCCTTTCCCAATCAACTCGTCGGCGTAAAGCCACAGAAATTGCATGTCCAGAATGAACAGGGCCACCGGAAAGGTGACGGCGAAGGGCCCCAGGAAGGAGCGCAACATGAGTCTGGAGATCCTCACCATGCAAAGATACTCTCGGAAAGTCCTGTACCTTGGACGCGATTTCTCTCCACGACGGGGCGAAAACCAACCTGTTGAATGCGATTCAAAACCACGATCATGCGCATCATGCCATCCAATGCATTCGGCTGGGCCCTCGGGGCCGCAGTCGCCTGGGCCGGATTGACCGGCTGTGGAGGAGCGCCGCAAGCTCCTCACGATGACTCAAACGTTGAACATGCGGCCGATTTTGTTTGGAAAACGGAGCAATTCGCAGACCTCAAAATCATCCGCTACCAAATTCCCGGATGGGATCAACTGACACCACGTCAGCAGGCACTGGTGTACTGCTTGAACATGGCGGGATTGAGCGGTCGGGACATCATGTACGACCAAAACAACCGCTACAACCTCAGAATTCGCCGGTTGCTCGAGAACATCTACATCAGCTACGACGGGGACCGTGGCACGGAGAATTGGAAGGCTTTTGAGGTGTATTTGAAGCGCATTTGGTTTTCCAATGGCATCCACCATCACTATGCGAACACCAAGCTTCAGCCAGGATTTGATGAGGCCTACCTCGATGAATTGTTGGAGGCCACAGGTCTCTCGTTGGACGATGAAGTGCGCGCAGTGATGATGGATCCTTCAATGGAGGCCAAAAAGGTGGAACAGGACGGAACCAAGGGGCTTGTCGAAAGTTCAGCCGTGAATTTCTATGCCCCCGATGTCTCTACGGCCGAAGCCAAGGCATACTTCGAATCCATCATCGACCGAGGGGATCGAAGCCCTGTGGAATACGGATTGAATTCTCGTTTGGAAAAAAACGAGGCGGGAGAGGTGTTTGAGAATGTCTACAAGTTGGGAGGGCTCTACGGTGAGGCCATTGCAGAAATCATCAAGTGGTTGAACGAGGCCGTGCAATATGCTGAGAATGACAAGCAGGCAGCTGCGCTCCGCAACTTGATTGCCTACTACGAAACGGGCGACCTCGAGAAGTGGAGTTTGTACAACATCAATTGGGTTCAAGACACGGAGGGGGATGTCGATTACATCAACGGTTTTGTGGAGGTGTACAACGATCCGTTGGGATACACGGGGAGTTATGAGACCATCGTTGAAATCAAAGACTTTGACGCCAGTGCACGCATGGCCACGTTGATGGACAACGCCCAGTGGTTTGAGGACCACATGCCTTTCATGGATGCGCACAAGAAAAGTGAGGTCGTGGGCATCACGTACAACGTCGTGAATGTGGCTGGTGAGGCCGGCGATGCCTCGCCAAGCACCCCCATTGGTGTGAACCTCCCCAACAGCAACTGGATCCGCCAAGTCCACGGTTCCAAGTCTGTGTCCCTCGGAAACATTGTCAATGCGTACGACCAAGCGGCGGGCAGCGGCGTGCTCGAGGAGTTTGTCCATGATGACGAAGAATTGTCGCGGGTGAAGGCGCACAGCGAACTTGCAGGAAAACTTCACACGGCCATGCACGAGGTGATTGGCCATGCTTCAGGTCAGCTTGAAGAGGGGGTTGGTACACCCAAGGAGACCATCGCCGAATACAGTTCCACCCTCGAAGAGGGCAGGGCGGATTTGGTGGCGCTGTACTTTTTGATGGACCCTTACATGGTGGAGTTGGGGCTGATGGAGAGCTTGGAAGTGGGCAAGGCGGAATACGACAGCTATTTGCGCAACGGCATGCTGACCCAGCTCCAGCGTTTGGAATTCGGTGCGGACATTGAAGAAGCCCACATGCGCAACCGTGCTTGGGTGAGCCATTGGTGTTTTGAGAAGGGACAGGCCAATGGCGTGGTCAAGAAGGTGGTTCGCGACGGCAAGACCTACATCGACATCCAGGATTACGAGGCCCTTCGCGGTCTGTTTGGTGAGTTGTTGCGAGAGGTTCAGCGCATCAAGTCGCAGGGAGATTACGAGGCCGCCAAGGCGTTGGTCGAAGGGTATGGGGTCAAGGTGAACCCCGAGGAGCACCGCGAAATTTTGGATCGCGTGGCCGTGTTGGGCGTGGCACCCTATGGTGGGTTCATCAATCCCGAGATGACGGCGATGCGCGATGCGGACGGCAACATCACCTCAGTGGAGGTGACATACCCCGATGATTTCACAGGACAGATGCTCCGGTACAGCGAGAAGTTCAGCTTCTTGCCGGACGTGAACTGACTTTGAATTGAGATTTCCACAGGATGAACCCCGTCGTGCAACTGCATGGCGGGGTTCTTTGTTGTTCATTTGCAAAACCTAAAACCCTCCGTGACATGAAACGCTTTTCGATCGGCCTTCCGTACGTTTCTTCCCTGCCCGTGTTCGTCGCGCTTGCGACGGGAGCGTGGGCTCAGGTTCCATGTGAGAATGGGGCTGCCGATGGCTATCCCTGCCAGGGGTTGGATTTGCTTTCGGTCAGAACGATTGATGAACTTGGAGGTGGAGCCAACGGGAACGACTGTTGGGGTTGGGTCGATTCGTCGAGTGGGCGTGAATTTTTGTTGGTAGGGCGATCCAATGGGCTGTCCATCGTGGAGGTGACGGACCCAGTGAATCCCAACTTTCTGGCAGAGGTACCTACAGCGACCGTTCAGAGTTTGTGGCGTGACATCAAGGTATTCAGTGACCATGCTTTTGTGGTCAGCGAGGCCGCTGGCCATGGCATGCAAGTCATCGACTTGACCGAGGTGTTGGACATCACGGACGGCCCGGTGGAACTTGCCCCAGTCAGTCACTACCTCGGATTTGGGAACGCGCACAACGTGGTGATTAACGAGAATACGGGGTTTGCCTTTGGCGTGGGGACCAACACGGCGGGTGGTGGACTGCACGCCGTGGACATTTCCAACCCAGGGTCGCCCATGGCTGCAGGGACGTTTGAAGGGGGGTACACCCACGATGCCCAAGTGGTTTCCTACGTCGGTCCTGACGTTGATCATGCTGGCAAGGAGGTCGCAATTTGCTTCAATGGCAGTGGGGGCATCCGCATTGTGGACGTCACAGACAAAACGGACATGGTGGGCATTTCATCTTTGACCTACGCCCAATCTGCGTACACCCACCAAGGATGGCTCAGTGAAGACCACCGCTTCTTGTTCTTCAACGACGAATTGGATGAGCAGAGCTTTGGCAACGGCACGCGCACCTACATCGCGGACATCTCCGACCTTGACAATCCGTCCGTGCTGGGCTTCTATGAATCGTCCAACACGGCCATTGATCACAACTTGTACGTGCGTGGTGACCTGGTGTTTGCTTCCAATTACCTCAGCGGCTTGCGTGTATCACGCATTGCACCCGATGGGAACCTCGAGCCTTATGCGTTCTTCGATACCAACCCGGAATCCGATGCAACCTCCTTCGATGGGACGTGGAGCAACTATCCGTATTTCCCAAGTGGAAACATTGGTATCACGGGGTTCACCCACGTGTTCATGGTGAAGGATCCCAATTTTGAGCCTGAAGTGGACGGTTTGGAGGCTACAAGGAACCCGATTGACATGCTGGAGGTTTATCCCAATCCCGCATCCAACACCCTCCACATCCAAGGGTGGTCAGGCCAAGCTTCGTTGCGCCTTGTGAACTTGATGGGTCAAGAGGTCCAACGGTGGCCATCCATGCCCTTGGTTGGTGGACTGCAATTGGATCTTTCGAATGTTCCGGTGGGAATCTACCTGTTGCAGGTGGATCCTGCGCATGGGGCCCTCCAAACGCGCAAGGTGATCATCAATCGTTGAGGAACGTCGCGAGGTTGGACGCATGCTGCCTTTCCAGGCAATGGCTGCGTCGTCGCAGCGGGAGCTGACCCATTGGGGTCATTCCTCGAGGAGTTCGTGCATGATTTCTCGGCAATCGTTGGGGTGGAGAGCGCGTCTCAATTCTCCATTCAAGGCCAAGCTGATGGTCCCCGTTTCCTCGCTCACCACCCACACAAGCGCATCGGTCACTTCGGACAACCCCAAAGCTGCACGATGTCTCATCCCGAGCTCTACGGGCAGATGGTTGCTTTGACTCACGGGCAACACGCAGCGCACCCCGCGAATTCGGCCTACGGCGATGTAGAGTCCCCCATCATGCATGCTGCATTCCTTGTGGAAGATGGATAGGATGAGGGGGGCGTAGATGTCAGCCACGAGTTTGGTGTAGCTCTGGATGTGCAATGTCAGGTCTGATGAGCGTTGAATGATGATCAACGCACCTTCCTTGCGGTTTGCCAAATCATCCAAGGCGCGAACCACCTCTTCCACGGGGATGGGGCGCTTGTTTTTGGTCTGTTTCTGGGGCAACAGGCGAATCAGCCACTCCGGAGGGGCCTTGAGCGAGGCGCGATCTCCAATGGAAAACAGGAATTGCCGCAACTCTTGCTGAAACACGATGATGATGGCAAGAATGCCCACCCCGATGAATTGGCCGAGGATTTCTCCCAAGAATCGCATCCCGGCAAACGTCACCACTTTCCAAATCAGGTAAATCGCGAGAAGGCCTAGAAAGACGGGAATGGCGGTGGTTCCCTTGGTGAGTCTGTACAGCCAAAACACAATGATGGCCACGAGCGTCAAGTCGAGGACTTGAACACCCATGGCAATGAAGGGGCGCACCGAGTCAAACACGTTCAACAGAATCATGTGGCGTGGGAAGTTTTCATGGCTTGATGGAGGAGGACGGCTTGACGCGCTTCCAAGACGTCGTGAACCCTCAACACGTGTGCACCTCGATCCAAGGCCCACGCATGAAGGGCGGTGGTCCCGTTCAAGGCATGTTGGCTGTCCACCTCCAGCACGCGCTGAATCATGGACTTTCGACTGACTCCCACCAGGATGGGTGCACCGATGCGCTGAAATGATTCCAAATCGCGGAGCAGGGCAAAATTGTGGGCCACTGTTTTTCCAAACCCAAACCCGACGTCGATGATGACATCTGCAATGCCAGCATCCAGGGCAGCCCTCCGTTGGGAGGTGAGGTAAGAGAGGATGTCGGTCAGGACGTTGTCATAGGTGGGGTTGTTCTGCATGGTTTCAGGGGTGCCCTGCATGTGCATGAGGATGTAGGGAACGCCTGCCTCCGCCACAACCGGCCACATGCGAGGGTCCGCCGCGCCACCACTGACATCGTTGATGATGTCCGCGCCTGCATGGATGGCACGAGCGGCCACCGAGGCATGGTAGGTGTCGATGCTCAAGGGGACCTCGGGATGGTCCGCTCGGATCGCGCGAAGGACAGGCTCCAGCCTCCGCCATTCTTCCTCAGCTCCGACTTGAGGTGCCCCTGGCCTTGTCGACTGCGCACCTACATCCAATGCGTCGGCACCCCGGTCAATCATGGAGTTTGCGGCAAGCACCGCTTGGTCTGGGGCAAGGTTTTTCCCACCGTCGTGAAACGAGTCGGGTGTCACATTGACAATGCCCAACACCCAAGGTTGGTGAAAACTCACCAAGGAACCGCGAACAGAAATCGAAGGAGACACCACCTGCATTGTAACTTGCCGCAAGTTAGCATGGAGACCCTCGACCAATACGACGAATGCCTCGCGGTTTGTGAGGATTTGTTCCAGCGAAAGACCCAGGACTATGGAACGGCTTGGCGCATCCTACGTCCATCTTCACTCACCGACCAAATCTTCATCAAAGCCAACCGAATTCGCACGCTGCAACAAGTGGGACAGGCGAAGGTGGATGAAGGCATTGAGGGCGAGTTCGTGGGCATTGTCAACTACTGCTTGATGGCGTTGATTCAATTGGGGTTGCCGGAGGACGCACCCCTCGAATTGGCGGCAGAGGAGGCGAGTCGCTTGTATGGGGTTGCCAAGAATACGACCCGCGATTTGATGATTCGCAAGAACCATGACTACGGCGAAGCGTGGCGCGATATGAGGATCAGTTCCCTCACCGACCTTATTTTGATGAAGGTGTTGCGCGTGAAGCAAATCGAGGATCACGCCGGAAAAACGGTGGCAAGTGAGGGGGTCGAAGCGAATTACATGGACATGGCCAATTACGCACTTTTCGCATTGATATTGAGTGGAAAAGATAATATTGAGTAATCAAACACTTGAATAAAATGAAGGTTTTGGATGCATTGACTGGTGTCTCTCGCGTACTCGTGGGCGCGTTGTTTGTGGTCTCGGGGTTGATCAAATCCAACGACGCCCTCGGCTTCATGTACAAGCTTGAAGAGTACTTCGAACCGGGTGCATTGAACCTCGAGGCTTTGGGACCCTGGGCGCTCGAATTGGCCGTCTTCGTCTGCCTTGCAGAAGTTTTGTTGGGCATTGCGATTTTGGTCGGAGCCTTGCCTCGGTTGACCTCGGTGTTGACCACGGTGATGATGGTCTTCTTCACGTGGCTCACGTGGTACACGGCCACGTGCGACCCGTTTGGATTCAAAACCTTGGTGGATGCTACGGGAGCAACCATCGAAGTCGCCAACCAATGCGTGCTGGAATGTGGTTGCTTTGGCAACGCCATCCCGCTGACGCCGCATCAGAGCTTTTTGAAGGACGTCGTGCTGTTGATTTTGGTGGCTCCCATTCTGTTGAGTGCCTTCTTGGGTCGCATCCAGTTGAACACCCCTAGGCAGTCCACCTTCCTCTTCACCGGAGCCTTGGCGGTGACGTATTTCTTTGCTGAGGGCATGTTGGAGTGGCAATTCCCGGTGTTGTACCTCGCGCTCAACCTCATTGCAGCAGAGGCAGTCAAGCGTCGCAGCTCGCATGCCCACAAGGAGTGGTTCATGGCCCTCGCGGTGGTGGTCGTCAGCGGTGTCGTGCAGTATTGGACCCTGGCGCACCTTCCTTTGAAGGACTACCGTCCTTACGCAGTCGGCGAAAGCGTGATTGAAAACCGCATGACGGCGGAAGAATTGGGGTTGGAGGGGCCTGAGATGGACAAGGAGATTCGGTTCTACAACCCTGCGACGGGGGCCGAGACCCTTGTCATGCAGTCCCGGTACATGGAGGAAAAGCTTTGGGACAAGCAGAAGGAGCCCGGAAAGACGTTCAATGAAACGTACCCAGAGGCGGATTGGGACAATGCCCGCGAGGTTAAAATCAAAGATGGCTACGAGCAACGCATCCTTGATTTCCAAATGGTCGATGCGGACGGCACCGACTTGGCCGACGAGTTGCTGGGGGATGATTCGCCCTTGTTGATCCACGTGTCCAAAGATTTGGCCCACATGTCAACCTCGTGGCAGCCTGAGTTCAACGCCTTGGCAGATGCTGCAGGCGCGCGTGACTGGGTGATGGTGGGCCTGACCAATGCCACACCGGAGGAGCACGCTGAATTTGCGGAAGCACAAGGGGCGATGTACCCGTTTTTGTCGTGCGACCAAACGGAGTTGAAAATTGTCATCCGATCCAATCCGGGCTTGGTTTTGTTGAAGGATGGCATCGTGCTGGCCAAATGGGCGGGTCGCGACGTTCCTTCAGTCGAGGAGGTTGCTGCTTTGATTCAACAGGCCCCGTGAGCCATGGCCGGGCTGTTCCGTCGTCTTGTGCAAGGTGCGGGCGTCCTGTGGGGCAGCTTGACGTTGGTGTTTTTGATCTTCTCGCAAGTCCCTGATCCAGCCCGGGCCATGGCAGGCCAAAACGAACGCGCCGAAGCCGTGGCGGCCTTTCGCGCCGCCCATGGTTTGGATTTGTCGGTGGGAGAGAGGTACATCCATTTTTTGGCAGGGATGCTGCCCTGGGGTCGCAAGGATGTTGGAAGTTGGGGATGGAAGAGGCCGAGTCTGGGGAAGAGCTATGTGGGAGAGCGCCCCGTGGTGGAGGCCTTGGCGGAAGCGTTGCCGGCGACGATGCTGTTGGCCGTCACGGCCATGGGTTTGGCACTGTGCGTTGGTATCGTTGCGGGCCTTTGGCTCGCATGGATCGGTGAGGGCCGTGTAGCGCGGTGGGTCATTGGCGCGGCCACGCTCGGCATGAGCGCCCCGTCCTTTTTCGTGGCCCTCTTGATGGCGTGGCTGTTGGGTCATGTGTGGCATGCGTACACGGGGCTTCCGGTCACGGGTGGATGGAGAGTGATTCATCCCTTTGAAGGCCCTCAGGTGGCTTGGAAGCATCTCATCCTACCCGCGCTCACGTTGGGAGTACGCCCCCTGTCAGTGGTCATCCAGCTCACCCGCAATGCGGCCGCGGATGTGTTGAATGAATCCTACATCCGCACCGCAAGAGCCAAAGGCGTGTCCGGTCCGCGTTTGATGTTCAAGCACGTCCTTCGGAATGCTCTCAACCCCGTCATCACAGCGGCGAGTGGGTGGTTTGCCGGCATGTTGGCTGGGGCTGTGTTTGTCGAGTTTGTCTTTGGGTGGAATGGCATGGGCCTTCTGATGTTCAGGGCGTTGGAGCAAGGGGACCTTCCCATGGTGATGGGTGGCGTGCTCGTCATTGCAACCACATTCGTCGTCGTCAATGTTCTCGTGGACGCCATGTATGGGTGGCTCGATCCACGGGTGAGACTGACCTGAGGACCGCGACTCGATGCACGAGTCGCCTTCGATGCACGAGTCGCGTTCGATGGCTCGGAGCCACGCGATGGGGTCGACACATCCTCCTAGGCTTTACCGCTTGCGACCGAAGTCGCCTCTTGGCTTGCGACCTAAGTGGCTTTTTCGCTTGTGACCGAAGTCGCCTCTTCGCTCCCGATTTCAGTCGCCACGAACGATGCGTCTTCCTGAATCCATGTGGCAAGTTTTTCAGCGATGGCGTGGAAGTAGCGTTTGGTCTTGTAACTCGCGACCCATTCCACACCGCGAACGGCATTGGTCAAAAACAATTCGTCCGCCTGCAACAATGCCTGAGGCGTGAGCGTGCACTCGTACACCTTGACGTTGTGGGAAAGCGCCACGCGAATCACCACCGCACGCATGACCCCTGCCACGCATCCGTCGTCCAAACTCGGGGTGTACAGCACGCCGTTGGAGACCACAAACAAATTGGAGCGCGACGATTCGATGATTTTTTGGTCTTGGTTGAGGATCAAAGCATCACCCCAGCCCTTGATTCTTGCGTGTCTTGCGGCTTGAACGTACACGTCGGCTGCGAGATTCTTGAATCGACTTGTCGGAGTCATGGGCTTTACCATGTCTTGGTAGATGTCCACGTCCAAACCCTTCGCGGGAAGTTCAAACCCACGCTCCTCCACGGGTTCTGCAGTGGCCACCCATTC
>JBEARC010000074.1:0-6715 GCA_041163465.1 Bacteroidota bacterium | reverse complement strand
TCAGCGCGCCTTGCCCAACGAAGCGGAACGCACCCTCATCGAGCGGGTCTTTGGCATCGGCGGGAAAAGCCTGTGGGAGGATGGCAAGCACGTGATTCAGCGGGTCGAGGACCTCCCCGATTCCACCAAGGACCTCCCCATCCCCGCCAAGGACCCCGCGCCCCCGCCCCCTCACCCCAACCAAGCCCCTGGCTCCTCCGACAACCCATCGTCTGCGTGGGCCCATCTCGACGCGGCCCTGGAACGCATGGCAGCTTGGCGCGACGACCCCGCCTCGGGACGCACTCGCCCGGCCTTGGACGACAAGGTGATCACGGCTTGGACGGCCCTGGCTGTGACAGGGCTTGTCAAGGCCGGGCGCATCATGGGCCAAACCCCATGGATCGACCGCGCCTCGAAGGCTGGCTCGTGGCTATGTCACGGGGCACGCCTTCCCCACGCCCCCGAGCGGCTTTGCCGAACCCTTGGCAACGACCTCGAGGGCTTTGCCGAAGATTACGCCTTCACAATTGAAGCCCTCATTGAACTTCACCAAACCACCATGGACGTGACCTGGCGGCATGAAGCCCGCGCCCTCATGGCCACGGCCATCGATCGGTTCATGGACCTCGACGGCGGTGGAGTCGCGGGATTTTGGTTTACTCCCAACAATGGAGAGGCCCTCTTTGCGCGTTACCAAGGAACCGATGATGGGGTCATGCCTTCGGCCAACGCCGTGATGGCGCACAACCTGTGGCGCTTGGGGTGGGGATGCGACATCCCCGCATGGCGAAACATGGCCCTCGCCTTGACCCGTCATCACCTGTTGAACACCACCCATCTTTCCCAAGCTGGGCGATGGGCACGGGCCTGGAGGGACATGTCCCCCACGTACGCCACCCTCGGTTTGGCCGCCCCCAACCAAGACGCCGCACGCGATGCGCTTCAGACCTGGTGGAAAGAAGGTCGCGCCATGGGAGGTGTATGGGTCGAAGCGGTTTGGCCTGGAGCCACGGACATTCCCGGGTGGATGGATGGCAAAGAGGCGACCTCAACGGGAGAAGTGCGTTGGTTTGTCTGCGTGGAGGGGAGTTGTGGCTTGCCGTGCGCAAGCCCTGCCGAAGCCATGGCCCAATGGGCCGCGCTCTGCGGCGGAGACAGGGGCCGTGCTTCACAGCCGGATTCAACCCACGCATCGGATTCAACCCACCCTGCCCCATGACCAGGCGCCAAAACATCCGTTGGGCCGGGGTTCGCCCCCTGCTCATGATGCTCCTGGGCACGGTTGCGCTGTGGGGCGGAATCCTCGAGACGCCGGTGGGTTGGGGACAGAGCCGTGAATCGGTCTCGCGAAGTGAGAAACGTGCGGCCAAACGTTTGGCCAAAGACGTCGAAAAGCAGGCTGAAAAGGCCTACAAAGCGTGGGAAGAGAACTACATCCGCCTGCAAGAAGAACATTACGACCGGCAACAAAAGCACGTCAAAAGGACCCTCCGCAAGGGCCAGCAAAAGGCGAGGAAACACGCCAAAGGCCAAACCATTCCTTGGTGGCGTCGCCTCCTTCAGAGGCACCCCCGCGGGCGACGCGCTTCGACCGACTTGTCGACCGACTCGCGCCACCTGAAGCCAGCGCGTGCGCGAGGGCGAGCGCAGGGGTGACATCGCTCATCCCCTTGGTTTGCAGCCTGTTCACACTTTTTCGCTTCCGCAAGGGTTGTGGCCTATATTTGACCCCTACACCTGTATTGCCTGAAATTTTAGACGCATGATGCGGTTTGCAACGTTTTTGGGAGCGATCCTCGTCTCCTTCAGCGCCATGGCGCAAGTGGGAGCGGGTACGCTGAAGGGTCGTGTCACCGATTTTGACACGAAAGACGCCCTGCCTTTTGCTTCAGTGGTGCTGTTCCTCAACGGGAACCAAGTGGCTGGTACCAACACGGATTTTGATGGGGAATACACCATCAAGCCCATTCAGCCAGGCACGTATGACGTGTTGTTCAGCTTTGTGGGCTACCAGTCCAAAAAGGTGACCGGCGTCAAAATCACTGCCAACAAGATTCAGTTTGTCAACTCCGAGCTCGGCGCAGGGGTGATGATGGAAGAGGCAGAAGTTGTGGAATACTCCGTTCCGCTGATTGACAAGGACGGGGGTGCCTCGGGTGGCACGGTGAGCCGCGAGGACATTGACAAGCTTCCCGGTCGTTCTGCCACGAGCATCGCCCAAACCGTAGCTGGTGCCAGCACCGCGGGAACCGACGGAGGCGTGAGCATCCGGGGTGCGCGGACCTCGTCGACGTGGTACTACATCGACGGTATCAAGGTCCGCGGCTCGTCTGCCCTTCCCAAATCGGCCATTGAAGAGGTCCAGGTGGTCACGGGCGGCATCCCCGCCAACATCGGGGACGCTACGGGTGGTGTCATCAACATCTCCTTGAGGAACTCAAGCCGCACCTGGTTTGGGGGTGGTGAGGTGATCACGTCAGGCCTTCCTTTGGACGAGACCGCCATCGGCCTTGACCGCTTTGGATACAACTTGGCAGAAGGTTCGTTGTCTGGCCCGATTTTGTGGCGCAAGAATGCCGACGGGGAGCGCACGGACCCGTTGTTGGGCTTGTTCTTGTCGGGGAACTACACATACCAAAAAGACACCCGCCCCACCTTCGGCGGTGTGTACCGCATGAGTGACAGTGCCCGCGCGGAGATTTTGGCCAACCCGCTCCGCCAAAACATCAGTTCGTCAGGCGAAGTCAACGGGGCGCTGTTCAATGCCGATTTCTTGACCCCAGACGACTTCTTGCGCACGCCTACACGGTTGAACAACGCCAACCAGTCCGCCAACTTGGTGGCCAAAATCGACGTCAACACCAACGAAACGACGAGCTTGACGTTTGGTTTGACAGGTGCGGCAAGCCGCAGCAATGACTTCAGCTACGCCAACTCCCTGATGAACTGGGAGAACAACAACCTGAGCACGGGCTTTGATTGGCGCGGGTACGTCAAATTCAGCCAGCGCTTCACCGATGAGGAGGGCGAGGGAAGCTCGGGGGGATTGAAAAACGTCTTCTACTCCATCATGGCCGACTTCTCGCAGAGCTACAGCCGGGTGGAGGATGCTTCGCACGGCGACGACTTCTTCAAGTACGGTCACGTCGGCAAATTCGATGTCTTCCAACGAAACAGCTATGCCTACGATCCAGCTGCCGGGTACTTCCGCCACAACGGATGGGAGGACACGCTTGTGAGGTACGAAGCGTCGGCGTACAATCCGGAGCTTGCCGCCATCAACAACCAGTACTTCTCGTTGTTTGACAACACGCCTTCGATTTCCTTCAACGGCAACCAGGTCACCATTGAACCTGGGCCTTACTCGAGCCTGTTGGCGGTGCAGAATGGCAATGCGTTGCTCAACGGCCAAAATCCCGCTGGGACCTACGGCTTGTGGAGCTATTACGGGGCCCAAGGCAACAGCTACGGAATCAGCAACAACACGCAATTCAGGGTTTCGGCTGCGGGTTCAGGTGACATCGGGGACCACGCCCTTCAATTGGGCTTTGAATACGAGCAGCGCAGGGATGCTTTCTTCTCGCTCAGCCCCATCGGTCTGTGGACGTTGGCTCGTTTGACGACCAACTCGCACATCAAAGAGCTCGACTTGAAGGACAGCACGATCACCAATGTGGGTTCTGAATACTATGTCACGTACGACCGATTGCTCGGGGACAACCAATTTGAGTTTGACCGCAACCTGCGCGCAGCCCTCGGGGTAGGAGAAACCAAACTGATCAATGTCGACGCGATTGATCCCGAGTTCTTCACGCTGGACATGTTTGGTGCCGACGACCTGCTCAACCAGGGAAGCAACTATGTGAGCTACGGAGGGTACGACCCCTACGGCAACCGCACGTCGGGACGTCCAACCATCGAAGATTTCTTCAACGAAACCAACGATGCGGGATACAATACGCGTCCCATCGGTGCCTATGAGCCCATCTACATCGCGGGATACATCATGGACAAGTTCACATTTGACGACATCATCTTCAACGTGGGTTTGCGTGTCGACCGGTTTGACGCCAACCAGCCTGTGCTCAAGGATCCCTATGTGGTGGGCCAATCTTACAGCGTGGGAGACATTCGCGGTGAACTCATCAACGATCTCAATGGAAACGCAGTGATTCCCGATAACATCGGAGACGACTTCACGGTGTACGTGGATGCTTTGGAGGACCCAAGCGCCATTGTGGGTTTCCGCAGCGGTGACACCTGGTACAACGCCTTGGGAACGGAAATCACGGACCCAGACATTTTGGCGGTCAACACGGCCTATCCTGCCCCATGGCTGAAGCCCAACGACAACGCCACAGGTGACGATCCCTTTGAGCTGACTTCCGAAGCGTTCAGGGACTACAACCCTGCCGTCAACCTGATGCCGCGGATTTCATTCTCGTTCAACATCAGCGATGAGGCGGTCTTCTTTGCACACTACGACATCTTGACGCAGCGTCCCACGTCGAGCAACCGCTTCTCCCCCATCGACTACCTGTTCTTGGAGAGCCGCAACAACCTGATTTCCAATCCGGATTTGCGTCCTGAAAAAACAATCGACTACGAGTTGGGCTTCCAGCAGGTGTTGACCAAAACCTCGAGCCTGAAGATCTCCGCCTACTACAAGGAGATGCGGGACATGATTCAGGTGCGGAATTTCACGGGTGCTTACCCACGTCCTTACAAGGCCTTTGGCAACCTCGACTTTGGAACGGTGAAGGGCTTCACCATCGGATACGACCTCCGTCGCACAGGCAACGTACGCTTGAATGCCAACTACACCTTGCAGTTCGCAGACGGAACCGGTTCAACCACGCAAACGGCACTCGCTCTGATCAATGCAGGCTTGCCCAACTTGCGCTCCATCAACCCCTTCAACTACGACCAGCGTCACCGCATCGTGGCCAACGTCGACTACCGCTATGGTGAGGGAGCCGATTACAACGGGCCCGTGGCCATGATTGGTGGCAAAGAGCGCCAGATTTTGGCCAACACGGGATTGAACTTCATTGCCAACCTCGGATCAGGCACGCCGTACACGGCATCGACCATTGCCACGCCCATCACAGGTGAAATCAGCCCGTCCACCGAAGGGTCCATCAACGGCAGCCGTTTGCCATGGCAGTTCAACTTGGACGCCAACATCGACAAGAACTTCACCATCACGTACGGCGGAGGCAAGCGTGAAGCCCCGTCCACGGCGTCCTCAGGAGATGCGGCACCTCAAGCGGCAGCCAAGACGACCAACCTCAATGTGTATCTGTGGATTGGTAACCTCCTCAATACGCGAAACATCAATTCTGTGTATCGTTTCACCGGGGTTTCGGATGACGATGGGTACTTGGCTGCAGCGCAATACCAGCCGCTGATCAACAGCCAAAACGATCCCAACGCCTTCCGCAACTACTACAGCATGTATGTAGACAACCCCTTCAACTTGGGCCTGCCACGTACGGTGCGCCTGGGTGTCAAGTTTGACTTCTGATCATGCCAAGCAAGCAGATGAACCGCATTCTCACACTCACCACACTTTGCCTCCTCGGGTCCACCGCGTGGGGCTACAAATACGTCGGCGAAGGAACCCCTGGTGAAACCGCCGGGAGCAACACGCAGCCTGCTTTGCGCGCTGCGGCATGTGCACCTGCCACTGGCCTTCGCGACCTCGAATGGAACAACGTTCGGGCCTTGATTGAAACGGGTGGATCGCTGTGGCAGGACCGTGCCACAAGCCAAGCTGCCTACGAGGTGCCCAAGGGCAGCGGATTGAGTTCGCTCTACGCCGGTGCGCTTTGGATGGGTGGAATCAGCCCTGACCAGCAATTGAAGCTGGCTGCCTTGACGTTCCGCAACCGTGGTAACGACTACTGGACTGGTCCACTGACCAACGACGGAGCGGCTGAAGTGGATGCCAACACTTGCTCAGAGTACGATGAATTCTTCGTTTCGACCCGGGCCGATGCGCAGCGCCATCGTCAGTATTTTGACGCCGTGGCGGCAGGCACCGTGGATGAGGAATTCCCCGAAGGCTACGCCATGCCAGGCTACTTCCGGGACTACCCTGCCCACGGAAACACAGAGTTGAACCAAGATTATTACCTCGCTCCTTTCAAGGACTACGACGGCGATGGCTTCTACTCTCCTGAAAATGGAGACTACCCTTGGTACGATTTCTTGCAAGAAATCGACTGCAAGAACCGCCGTCGTGAAGACATCGTCCCCCTGTACGGCGACCGCAACTTCTACTGGATCTTCAACGACAAGGGCAACGTGCACTCGGAGTCGCAGGGAGAGCCCATCGGGATGGAGATTCGTGCCCAGGCCTTCGCCTTCTCGACCAACGACGAGGTGAACAACATGACATTCCACAACTACGTGCTCATCAACCAAGGCACCCAAACCTTGGCCAACACGTACTTTGGCGTGTGGGTCGATGCGGACGTTGGAACCGCCACGGATGATTACGTGGGATGTGACGTGCAGCGAGGGCTCGGTTACGCGTACAACGGTGATGCCGTGGATGAGCCATCCTCGAGCTCCCAAGGATATGGGGAGAACCCTCCGGCGGTGGGAGTGGACTTCTTTGAAGGTCCCTACCAAGATGCGGATGGCATCGACAACCCGCTGACGACCAACTTCAGCAACGCCATCGATTCTTTAGGTATTCCCTACGAGGGCATCGGCATTGGCTACG
>JBEARC010000073.1:0-18536 GCA_041163465.1 Bacteroidota bacterium | reverse complement strand
CCGTCTCCAAGCGATTGACGCGCCCCACGGGGTTGACCTGAAACTCCAAGTCGTCCCAAAACACATCTCCTTCAGGGCATGTCCAATCCGTTGGATATTCGTTGTTGATGCTCGCCAATTCGCCCGCGTGAATGGCTAGCGGAATGACTTGTCCGGGATGTGACTCAGCAAGTTCTGAAGCTTTGACGGCAGCTGGGGGACAGTTGCCGCATTGATGGGCGGTGAAATCCTCCACCAGAACGCGCTGAATGTCGGAGGTCAGGGCCATGAACTCCGGAGGGTTCGTGGCGTCACAAGGGGGGAGGATGTCAATCACAGGATTGTCCATTGTGTCGCAGGAACCCAACCCCAACAAAGCCCCTGCCAGGGCGAGGAGAACAAAGGGTCTTCTCAACATCATGGGTGCAACAAAGTCAAAGACTGAATGTGGTCACCCGCATGCAATTGCACCAAGTAGGTGCCAGCTTCCAAGCGCGTGAGATCCAAGGTTTGGAGGTGATTGCCCGGCGCCAGTTGTCCCAAAGGACAATGCATCACGTGCTTTCCCGTGACATGAAACACGTCGACCCAACCAACGCTGCCTCGGGACGTGGAGAACGTCAGGGTGGCAAGGTCTGCCGCTGGGTTCGGATGCAAAAACGCCTTGACAGCGGCAGCTTCTTCTTGAACAGCGGTCACCGTGGCCGCTTCGAATTGAAATTCGACCGTGGTGAATGCATCGGTGCTCTGGAAAAAGACTTCCTCATCGACCACCACTTCTCCGTCCATGCTGTTGACCATGAGGTAGCCTACACCGGCCATCGAGGTCGCTCCAGCAATCCATCCATCGCCACCGGCGTCGTACAAAGTGAGTTTGTAACATCCCAAGGATGGAAGCGTCACATCCCAGAGGTATTCTGTCAGGTTTTGCGTCATCTCTGACCCAGGGAGAACTTCTTGCACCACGTTGCCCAAATCATCCGTGAGGGTCCATCCTAGTTCGATGGGAGCCATGTCCGTCTTCAATCGAATTTCGAGGTTGTTGGTGCTTTCCTCGCTGGAGTTGACCGAACCCATCGTGGTGTTGTTTCCATCGTTGTCATCTTCAGAAATGACGTCAAACACGTAGATGGTCGAGTTGTCCAAAACCACGTCAATCAAAGACACCGTGGTGAATTCATAGGTTGCCAAACTCCCCGTCCAATCAGCACTTCCGAGCACTTCGGTTTGGTTGAAGGGAAGAAGCTTTGAAATCTGGATGGTGCATGAAGTCAAGGTGTCCAGCCCCTGGTTCATCATGCGAACGGCCAGGGACGCAGGGTTGTCACCACACGTGGACATGTCCCCCACATAGTCCATCAGCAACACGTCGTTGGGCATCGATGCGGCTGTGCATGAGGCAGAATTGAGAATGGTTTCGTGGGCTTGGACACTGCCTTGTCCTGATTGGGTCAGGATCTTGTTGGGACAGATGGTATAAATGGTGGGGAAATACGTGCATTCGTATGCATCGAAAATGTCACCGCCGTTGTCGATGATGGGGTAGTTGGTTCCTGCAATCCAGTTGCCGGCAGTTGCCGGTCCCGTTCCCTCCAAGTCGGCTTGGGTGGTGGAATCATCACCCTCGATGAAAAACACGCGGAGTTCATTGGTCCCGTCCGGACCGTACAGCTCATGCAACGTCTCGAGCACACCGCTGGTGTGGTAATTCCAGCAAGGACCACACCACGTCGCCGAAAAGTCAATGATGACCTGGTATCCCGAGTCAAGCAATGCGTACAAGTTGTGCTCAGTCCCGTTCAGGTCCGTGGCAGTCCAATCGGGGGCGATGCTTCCATTGGGAAGCTGGGCGAGGGCAGTGTGGCTGAAAAAGGCCAACAACAATGCGACGAACGAAAGTCTCATGAGAATGTGTTGCAGTTGACAAAACGGCCCATCCCTTGGGGACGGAACTCCAAGGCTCCAAGATACCTCACAACCATTGGCTTGGACAAAAAAATCCGCGCGGCACCTTGGCACCGCGCGGATCGCAATCAGTGATCGTGGGAATTACTGCTTCGTGACACGCATGGTGGTGGTTTCACCACCTGCATTCAAATTCACGAGGTAGATACCAGCGTTCAGTCCAGCCATGTCAACCACGGCGCGGTTGGTTCCTACAGGCAAGTTGCCCAACGTTTGGAACACGACGCGCTCGCCAATCAGGTTGAAGACCTCGAGGGTCGCCATGCCAGCTTGCTTGGTTGTGAATTCCACCTGCGTGTTGTTGGACGTTGGGTTGGGGAAGATGTTCACCGTCGAAGACAACGCGCCTTCCTCGATGCCAGCCACAGACGTTGCTTCCATGCCGGCTGTGACCTCAGCAAATTCGATGCCGGAATCACCGTCGTATTCCCACACCACGCCCATTTCCATGTCGCCATCCATGCTGTACACGCCAGCCGTTCCGTTGGCGAAGTTGCCCCACTGGGAGGCGTACAAACCGTCTCCATAGGTATCCAACATGGTGAAGGTGTAGCATCCGGTGGATGGCAATCCCACGTCCCATGTGAATGGGGTGTCCGCAGAGGTCAACGAACCTGTTGCCACTGAAGCCACGGCATTTCCAGCTTCGTCGTTGATGACCCATCCGGTCTCTTGAGGCCAGTTGTCCGTGGTGATTCGAACTTGAACGTACGTTGTGCTTTCCGTGGACCCAACAACGTTGATGTCCTCGTAAGCTTCCCAGCTGTTGGTGTTGACTTCGAGCATGGCGATGTTCAAGTCACCCGTATCGGTGTACTCTCCCAAGTCCGCAGTGACAGAACCACCAGAAGCAAGGTCTCCGGTCCAGTTCACGATGGAGCTGTTGCCGTTCAGGGTAACTTCAAACGTCACGCCCGTCACGTTCTCAGAACCGAGGTTGGTCAATTCGGTAGACGCTGTCCACGCAGCACCACCACAAGAAGCAGTTGCACCGTTGTAGCTCATCAAAGGTGCTGGACCGGTGATGGTGTTCTCGCAATCTTGGAAGGCAATGGCCACGTGTTGGTCGAAGCTCACTTGGCTCGATTCCACCAAAATACCATCCGGGCAGATGGTGTAGATGGTGGGGTAGTAGGCGCCGGCATAGTCGTCAAAGATGTTGCCTGCGTTGTCAATGATGGGGTAGGTCGTGCCAGTCACCCAATCACCTGCAGTTGCTGTGCCTGTTCCGTGGAGGTCGTCCAGCGTGGTGGTGTCATCACCTTCGAGGTAGAAGACCATCAAGTCGCCGGTGCCATTGGGGCCAAACGTGTCGTACAAGTCACGCAGAATGTGTGTGTTGTGGTAGTTCCAGCATGGACCGCACCACGTGGCGCTGAAATCGATGATGACGGTCATCCCTTGATCGAGGTAGGATTGGAGGTTGTGCTCCACACCGTTGATGTCGGTGGCTGTCCAATCTGGAGCAGTGCTGCCGTCGGGAAGCTGAGCATACGCTCCAACTGAAATCATGGCCGCTGCCATGAGGGCGAAAAATTGTTTCATTGAGGGTTGGTTTTGATGTTCGTTTTCAGGTGTTTTGAGCGGCTCGTTTTCAGAGTCGCGTCGAAAGTAGAGACGAAAATAAGGATTCAGGCGTTGCACGGGGATGTTTTTGCCATCAAAAGCTCGAGGTAAAGGCAATTTCAAATCCGCTGGACGCGGGGACAGCGCGACACACTCCTCCGACACAGAAGATTCCTTCTCGTCTCTTTCCGTAACCGACGCTCAACCTGTGTGGCCCTTGGATGTATCCAGCTGACCCATAGACATAATGAATCCGTTGGTCGGGATCGTTGTTTCCAAAGTTGTATTGGTCGATGACACTCACGAACCAATGGGGGCTCCAGGTGTATTCGGCGACCAGGGTTGCCCAATGGCCCTTGTCTTGGAGTTGTCCTGGGTGGTCTTTGTCCTCACCGACCCACAATCCCTGCAATTCGGCTCGCAGACTCTGTTTGGGAGTCACTTTCCATTGGGTTTCGACCACGTGGATGTTGGCATCTACAATGCCCTTGTAGTCTGTGGTGACCGGCGTGGTTAGTGTGTTGAATTCAAAATGGAAGTAGCTGTACTTGGCTTTGAAATTCTTGTTGAACTTCCGACTCGCCGTGAGGTTAAAGTCCCGAACGTACAATTCATCCCCTGGCCCCCAGCTGTTGCGCTCATAGCCGTAGAGGACCGCGTTGATGTCGCCTGCCGCGTACTGTGTTGTGTCCAGGCTGTTGGCTGCGGCGAAACTTGCCGTCAGTTTGGTCCCATACTTTCCGCCGAGCCATGTGTCTTTGGGAATGGTGTAAAACACCTCGGCACTTGCGCTGGTCTCCCCTGTAATCACCGTGGCATAGGGATAGAGGGTGGCCGCGAGGTTGTACGTGTGTTGCTGCGTCACCGCGGGGATGAAGTTTACGGGAAGATCAAACAACCTCAAATCGCGGTCTGAACGAAAGCTCATGTTGTCCACCATTTTGGCGGTCAAGAGGACACCCAGGCCTTTTTGGCTGTACCCGACTGTGGCCAAGGCGCCTTCTCCAGGTCGGTAAGTGAAGGCGTTGTCTGCGCTGGGGTCGTTGATTTTTCCGGCATACTCCAATTGAGCGGTCCAGCCTTTGCGGACGGCATTCACGCGGTAGGACCAGGCCCCGATGTTCAGGGGCATGCCCAAGACGAGCGAATCCACATTGAACGACGAGCCAGGCTGAAATTTGCTCACGAAACTGGCGCCAAGCGTGATTTTCAGTGGGCGTTCATCCCAACCAGCGAGGAGTTGATTCAAATCGGCCTCACCGTTCACAGCACGAATGGTGCCCGGGCCGTTGATCAAGCCATCCTCAAAATCAAAACGCTGCTTGCCGTAGATGAATTTGGCCTCGATGCCGGGAATGGGCGTCAGGACGAGCCGGAATCCATCGAGTGCGTTGTCAATGCCTAGGTTGCGCTCCTCGTAGGCTCGAAGGACCAGTCCACTTCCAAATTGGTCATAGAAGTTTCCCACCGTGACATCGACACCATGGTCGCGGTCCTGGTAACGGGCGAATCGGTATCCCACACCTGATCCCTTGAATCGCCCGGGAAATCCGAGCACGGCGTTGAGGTAGCTTTCGTACCGCACCCCCGCACTGAAATTGCCTTGGTTGTAAAGGAGGTTCGCGAATGCGTTGTAGCCTGTTTTTCCCGGTGGAACTTGGGCGCCGATCAGGGAGTCTTCAGCGTAGGATTGCCACAACACGCTGACGTTCCCCTGAATCGAGGGATTCGCAGAACCCTCGCCCTGCTGCGACCAAGCTGCGCCGGAAAGGACCATGGAAATCAGGGCGAGCCACAACACATGACGGCCCATGTGGTCGTTGTGCAATGGACTCATTCGGAAAGCTTCAAGAGCTCCTCGTACAGCTCGTATTCATCTCCGTCGGCGTAGTTGTTGTGGGACCAAACAACCTCTCCCTCCGCATTGACAACGAAGGTGTGGGGTACATTTTGGACCCCGAGAGCCCGGGCCAAATCGCGGTTGGGGTCGAGCAGGATTTGGTACTCCCACCCCACACTGTTCACGTAGGGTGCCACGCGGTTCACGCTTCGTTGGTCATCGATGCTGACTGCGACGATTTGGACTCCAGTCTCGTCCACCCAATCTTCGTACAACTCCGCGTAGTTGTTCAGTTCCCGCTTACAAGGACTGCACCAGGTAGCCCAAAAACAAAACACGGTCGGGCCCTCAGCGTTGACCAGAGAGGCGGTTGAAAGTGCATTTCCTTCTATGTCTTTCAGGGTGATGTCAGGCAGGCTTTGGGCATGCACGAGGCCAGAGCAACAAAGCATGATGGTCAACCCGAGTCCTTGAACAGGATGGGCAAACACAGCGCGGAGAATTTGCATGATCAATCGTTTTTTGCAGGTGTTTTCGCGTGGAGAGGATGATCGATTCCAAAAGAACGATGGTTCCAACTCTACACGCATCGGGCCAAAAATACACGCCCGCTCATGAACCCGGTGGCGTCGAGCACAAAATCGAGGCGGGAACTCAAGGGTCGTGGACGTATCTTTGGGGAATGACTGCGCTTCGTTTTCAATCTCTCCTTTGCATCCTGCTCGTCTTGGCGGGTGGCGTGTCGATTTCACACAGGGTCCAGGCCCAAGCGACCCTTGTCAATGCTCCAGATACCATCTACATGGCCTTGGACACCATGGGCACGGCACCGGCTGAGGCTCATTGGGATGTGTTGAACGAGACGGACAGCCCCATGACTTTGATGGTCACGCGCACTTTCGGGGAAACGGTCTCACCGTTCAATTACCCTTGGGAATCAGGTGCCCCAGGGAGCTACGAACGCTTTTGCTGGGGTCCCACGTGCTTTCAATATGGCACTGACAGTTCCCCCACCAACGACATGTTCTTGTTGACCTTGAATCCAGGGGAGTCGACCAACACCTTCCGAGGAGATTTCTACCCCAACGGTGTGGTCGGAAATTCCACGTTGAATTATTGTTTTCATCCAGTGGGGGCGGTCCTTGATGGGGCATGTCATTCTGTGACCTACAGCGTCGTGGCCACTTCCTCCCTTTCCGACGTGAATCGCCCGGAAATGAGCATGACGTTGCATCCCAACCCGGCACGTCAGGATGTGATGTTGACACTGAGCCACGCTGAACACGGGGTGGTCAAGATTTGGAACCTCGTGGGTCAAGTGATGCGTGAAATTCCGGTGGTCGCTGGTTCAACCAATGAGCGTATCGCCTTGGATGACATGACGGAAGGAGTTTGGCTCGTGAGTTATGAGGTAGACGGGGAGATTCGAAAGACCCAGCGATTGCTGATTCACTAATCCAAACCCATGATCCATTTTGCCCTGGCGTAACGTGTTCGGGTCCCTGTTTCTAGACTGATTGGTAGGCATGGGTTGGATTTTAACTGTGTCTGCGGTTGTACACGACGCCTTGTGCATGCTTTGCACATGTTGACCTTCCCTTGCACGACCTTCGTGTAGATTTTCGCACATTCATGCAAAGCAACCTGAAGAAAGATGCCTTGGAGTATCACGCCCGCGATCGGCGTGGCAAGGTGGAGGTGGTGCCGACCAAGCCGTACAGCACCCAGAGGGATTTGAGTTTGGCTTACAGCCCAGGGGTGGCCGAGCCATGCAAGGCCATTGCGGCTCAACCCGACGATGTCTACAAGTACACGGCCAAGGGCAACTTGGTCGCTGTCATCACCAATGGTACAGCGGTTTTGGGTTTGGGAGACATCGGGCCCGAGGCGAGCAAACCGGTGATGGAAGGAAAGGGCGTTCTGTTCAAAGTCTTTGCGGACATTGATGTGTTTGACATCGAAGTAGACGCCACGGATGTGGATCATTTTGTGGCCACCGTGAAGGCCATTGCTCCGACGTTTGGCGGCATCAATCTCGAGGATATCAAGGCGCCGGAGGCGTTTGAAATTGAACGCCGTCTCAAGGAGGAACTCAACATCCCTCTGATGCATGACGACCAACATGGAACGGCCATCATCAGCGCAGCAGCACTGCTCAACGCCTTGAAACTTGCGGAGAAGGACATCGATCAAATTCGCGTGGTGGTCAGCGGTGCAGGCGCGGCCGCCATGTCTTGCCTGGATATTTATGAGCAGCTTGGCATGAAGCGAGAAAACGCCGCTGTGTTTGACAGCCGTGGCCACATTCATGTGGGGCGTGAGGGACTGGATCAGTCCAAACTGAAGTATGCGACAAAGGTTGAATATGGCAGTTTGTCGGAGGCGATGGTGGGCGCGGATGTCTTTTTAGGCTTGAGCAAGGGAGGCCTTGTCGACGCGGACATGGTCAAGTCCATGGCTGACAATCCCATTGTCTTCGCCTTGGCCAATCCCGATCCTGAAATCGGATACGACGAGGCCATGGCTGCCCGAAAGGATGTCATCATGGCCACGGGACGCAGTGACCATCCCAACCAAGTGAACAACGTGCTTGGGTTCCCCTACATTTTTCGTGGCGCCTTGGATGTGCGTGCCACGGGAATCAACGATGCCATGAAGTTGGCGGCAGTTCGAGCCATCGCTGCCCTCGCCGAAGAAAATGTTCCGGATGAAGTGAGTGAGGCTTATGGAGAGGGGTCGTTGACGTTTGGCAGAGAGTTAATCATCCCCAAGCCTGTCGATCCCCGCTTGATCACCACCGTGGCTCCAGCTGTTGCGGAAGCGGCCATGGCAAGTGGCATCGCCCAAGCCCCCATTACAGATTGGGACCATTATCGCCGACAGTTGGAAATGCGATTGGGCCACGATTCTACGTTTTCGCGAAACATCGCCAACAGGGCTGCAAGGGCACCCAAGCGTGTCGTCTTCACAGAGGCAGAGCATTACAAGGTTCTCAAGGCAGCGGAGATGGCCATGGATGAGGGCATCGCCCACCCGATTCTGCTGGGCCGTCGAGATCGCATTGATGCCTTGATTGCGGAGAACAACCTCGAATTGAAGGGGGCCACCATCGTGGACCCGCGAGGAGAAGAGGAGTATGGCCGCAGAAGGGCTTTTGGGGATGTTCTGTTTGAACGACGAAAGCGGCATGGTTTGACCTCCATCGAGGCCGAACGCTACATGAGGCAGCGAAACTATTTTGGGTCCATGCTGGTGGATCAGGGAGAGGCGGACGCGCTGGTGTCGGGATTGACGCGGAATTATCCAAGCGTCATCCGTCCTGCCCTTCACACCATTGGAAAGGCGCAAGGCGTGGACAAGGTGGCGGGGATGTACATCTTGCAGACCAAACAGGGCCCGATGTTTTTTGCAGATACCACGGTGAACACCAATCCCACGGCAGAGGACATCGTGAACATCACCCTGCTGACGGCCGAGGCGGTTCGGAATTTGCGCATTGTTCCTCGCATTGCGCTATTGAGCTATTCCAACTTTGGGAGTTCCAAAGGGCAAGATGCTGAGAAAATGGCCGAAGCCGCCCGGTACCTTCACGTCCACCATCCCGAGTTGATTGTCGACGGGGAGATTCAGGCGAATTTCGCCATGAACCAAGACAAGCTCGCAGAGAGCTTTCCCTTCAGTGCCCTGCACAAGCGTCGCGTCAACACGTTGATTTTCCCCAACTTGGCGGCCGGTAACATCAGCTACAAACTCCTTCAGGAAATGGCTGGCATGGATGCGCAAGGCCCCGTTCTTTTGGGCATGCGCAAAAGCGTGCACATTTTGCAGATGGGTTCGAGTGCCAAGGAAATCCTCGACATGGTTCGTTTGGCCGTGGTGGATGCCCAAATCAAAGACTTGGCATGATCCATCATTTGCAAGGTCGACTCGTTGAAAAGCACCCCACGCACGTTGTGGTGGAATGCGGAGGGGTGGGGTACATGGTGGCCATCAGCTTGACCACGTACGATCAATTGGGTGACCGAGAGTCCGTCAAGATTTTGACCCACATGGTCGTGAGGGAGGATGCCCACTTGCTGTTTGGATTTGCGACGGAGGGGGAAAGGGCGTTGTTTTTGCAGTTGCTCGGAGTCAATGGCGTGGGCGCCAACACAGCACGGCTCATTTTGAGTGCCATGGATGCGGAGACAGCGGCCTCGGCCATTGCCCAAGGAGATGTCGACGCCATGAAACGCGTCAAGGGAATCGGAGCGAAGACGGCACAGCGAATCATTGTGGACTTGCAGGACAAAGTGGGTGCTTCGGGTCCCGTGGGAGGCGTCGGACAAATTTCTTCGGGTCCACACAATACAATGAAAGCCGATGCGTTGGGGGCACTGACTTCGCTCGGCTTCGACAAGGCCAAATGCAACAAGGTGCTTGATGACCTCTTGGCTTCCCAAGGAAATTCAGCCACCTTGGAGGGCTTGATTAAGGCGGCTTTGCGCGAACTTTGACAGGACACCGACGATTGAACGCGACAAGAACATGACCCACAAGACGACGGTCCCAGGCCCATCTCGGATGGGCTTTGCCCTTCTGTGGGTAACGCTATGTTGGCTTGGATTCGGGTCAGGAGTTTGGGCTCAATCTTCGGATTCAACCTCGTTTCGACTTCCGTTCCCACACGACACCGGAGACCCGTACAACCCCAGTGAGTTCCCCGGTGGCATTAGCTTGCAGTGGCCGAGCAACTTCAATTACCAAGTCGTCTACAATCCCTTGACGGGGATGTATGAGGTCCAACAGACCATTGGAGATACGCTTCAATTCCGTCCCTCGAGCCTGTTTTCCTTGGATGAGTACTTGAACTACAACATCGAGGGGAATCTGACGGAGTTTTGGAATCAACTCCAAACCGAGGAGGATGAGGCAGATCGCGCGTTTGCCCCCAAGCTCGAGATTGACAGCGAGCTGTTTGAGATGATTTTTGGCAGCAATGAGATTGAGATCAAACCCCAAGGCACGGCCGAAATCACCCTGGGATACACGTGGAACAACACCGAAAACCCTCGAATTCCCGAGCGGCAACGCAGGGCAGGTTCAGTGGACTTTGACCAGCGGATTCAGCTAAACATTGGGGGGAAGATTGGGGACAAAATCGAGCTGGGGACGCAGTACAACACGGAATCGCTGTTTGATTTTGAGAACCAAATGAACATTGGATTCCAAGGCGAGGAGGATGACATTTTGAAGAACATCGAGGCAGGAAACATCAGCATGCCTCTGAACAGCAGTTTGATTGTCGGTTCTCAGAGCTTGTTTGGGTTGAAGTTGGAGACGCAATGGGGCAGGCTGTACAACACCACGGTGTTCAGCCAGCAAAAAGGGGAGCGGAGTGAAATTGAAGTGGAGGGTGGGGCCCAGACCCAAGAATTTGACATCCGTGCGGATGATTACGAAGCCAACCGACATTACTTCCTGTCTCAGTATTTCGTCGATGCCTACGACGAGGCAATGAGGTCACTTCCGGTGCCCAATTCAGGCGCCATGATCAACCGCATCGAGGTGTATGTGGTCAACACCCAAGCCAACACCCAGGATGTCCGAAATGTCATTGCGTTCACCGATTTGGGTGAACACCCCGAATACATCAGTTCCAACTTGCCCTTGGGCAACCTCGTCAACAACGAAAGCATCTTTGATGGGCTGGCCCTCGAACCCAGCACGGAGGCCACGGCCAACCGGGCGCCCAACAACTACAACAACGACTTGTTCCGCAGTTTGACGCTGAATGAGAACATCATGAACTTCACCGGGGCCAACGAGGAAATCTCGACGGTTCAGTGGGGTGATCAGCCCTTGAAGCAGGGTGTACACTATGAGCGCGTCGGCAATGCCCGCAAACTCACCGCGTCGGAATTCACCTACAACGCGCGGTTGGGGTTCATTTCACTTCGGCAGTCTTTGAACAATGCGGAAGTGTTGGGTGTGGCGTACGAATACACCTTGGATGGCCAAACGTACCAGGTGGGAACCCTGAGTCAGGATGGGTATGCAGCGCCCGGTGCCTTGATTTTGAAGATGCTGAAATCGTCGGTGACTCAAGTGAAGTTGGACAATGGCGACCAAGCACCTTTGTGGCGGACCATGATGAAAAACGTGTACTCCATGAGCGCGTTTGGGGTGAGCAACGAGGATTTTCGTTTGGACATTTGGTACAACGACCCCAATTCTGGGGTGGATCTCAATTACATTCCACGGGTACCGCTCGATGGTCGACTGCTGATTCAAGTGCTGGGCATGGATCGCATCGATGTGAATGGCATGCCCAACCAAGACGGCGTGTTTGACTACGTGGACAATGCCGCTGTGCAGGGAGGGACCATCAACAGCCAAAATGGCCGGATTTACCTGCCTTCTGTGGAACCTTTTGGAAGCAACCTCGCGGGGAAGATTGAAAACGCGGTGAACCAATCTGACTCGATTCCTGAAGATCAAAAGGAGACGGTACGGGCTGCGTTGGTGCAGAGTTTGGTTTTTCAACCGCTCTATGACAGCACGAAGACCGCGGCCCAGCAGATTCCCTCGCTGAATCGGTACCGCATCAAGGGCCGATTCCAGTCTCAGAGTTCGTCTGAAATCCAGTTGAACGCCTTGAACGTTCCCGAGGGGTCTGTGACTGTCACAGCAGGGGGTGTGCGCTTGGTCGAGAACCGCGACTACACGGTGGATTACAACCTTGGTCGTGTTCGGATCATCAACGATGGGTTGCTTGAATCAGGCCAAACCATTCGGGTTTCTCTCGAGTCCAATTCGCTGTTCAACATTCAAACCAAGACCTTGCTTGGAACGCGATTTGACTATGTGGTGAGTGATGATTTGACGTTTGGAACCACGCTTTTGAACATGCGGGAACGTCCCCTGACCCGCAAGGTCAACATGGGCGATGAGCCCGTGAACAACAGTGTGGTTGGGGCCGATTTTTCATGGCAGACGGAATCCCGGTTGTTGACGGAGTTGATGGACAAACTGCCGTTTTACAACACCACGGCCAAGTCCACGTTCGACATCAGTGCTGAAGGCGCCTACCTCATTCCAGGGCACAGTCGGGCTGTGGGGCAGGAGGGAACGGCGTATATCGACGATTTTGAAGGTTCCCAAAGCACGATTGATTTGCGAGCCATCAACCGATGGTTCCTTGCCTCCATTCCCCGAGGTGACAACGCGGTGGAGTTGTTTCCTGAAGCGCGGTTGGAGAATGATTTGAGGTCCAATTACAACCGAGCGGGATTGAGCTGGTACACCATCGATCCGTCGTTGATGAATGGAAGCGCATTGCAAGATGGCGTGGTGGATTCTGAGGTGCGACAGGACCACCGCATGCGCCAAATCTTGTTGCGGGAGTTGTACGAAAAAGGGGATTACAGCAACAGTGCCACGGCGGGGATGCCCACCAATTTGCCGACTCTGGATTTGACCTACCGACCCACAGAACGTGGACCCTACAACTACGAAGAATTTGCGGGGTCCGAGTATTCGAGTGGCTTGAATGAGGATGGGACCCTGAAAAACCCGAGCGAGCGATGGGCGGGGATTCAGCGTGCGTTGACCTCGACAGACTTCGAGGCGGCCAACATTGAGTACGTCCAGTTTTGGCTGATGGACCCGTTCAATGAGGATTCGGAGAATGAATCGGGTGGGAAGTTGTACATCAATTTGGGCAACGTCAGTGAGGATGTGCTCAACGACAGCCAACTCGAGTTTGAAAACGGGTTGCCCTCCGCCAACAACACGGAGCTTGAAACGGACACGAGCACCTGGGGTATTTACCCCGATCCGACGACGTTCAATGTGGTCAATGCGTTTGACAACAGCACCAACGACTACAGCCTTCAGGACGTCGGATTGGATGGGTTGAATTCGGCTGCGGAAAGGCAGTTTTTTGCGAGTTGGCTGTCCAGTTTGGAGCCTGAATTGTCACCCGACGCTCTCGCGCTCTATGAGGCGGATCCATCCGCAGACGATTTTCGATACTTCCGCGATCCCGTGGCTCAAGCCAACGAGGAGGACATTCTGGAGCGTTACCGGTTCTTCAGCCGATACGAAGGGAATTCCAACACGCAGCAGCCCGATGGCTACCCCATCACAGCCACCACCATTCCCAACACGGAGGACATCAACGAGGATTTGACACTCGGGACCATTGAAAGCTACTACCAGTACGAAATCCCCCTGACAAGGTCCGATTTGGCCCCCGAAAACATTGGGAAGGGCTATTTGAGTGACATTTTGGAAACGGTGTCCAAAACCAATGGCGCGGGAGAACAGCGACCCATCAAGTGGTATCAGTTCAAGATTCCCGTCAAGGAATACCAAGCGGCATTCAATGGCATCAGCGACTTCCGTTCCATTCGTTTCATGAGGATGTTCATGACGGGCTGGAGTGAGGAGGTGACCCTTCGTTTTGCCAGAATGGAATTGGTGCGCGGAGAGTGGAGGCGCTACGAGCAGAGCCTGGCGGGCATCCAGGAAGTGGAGGTTGACGATCCCACCGGCACGCAATTCGCACTGACCGCGGTCAACCTCGAGGAAAATGGAGTTCGACAGCCTGTGCCATATGTGATTCCCCCGGGCATCAACCAGGAAATCGACCCTTCCAATTTGAACCAGCGCAGACTCAATGAACAGTCTTTGGCACTTGAAGTGTGCGGGCTGGAAGACGGGGATGCACGTGCGGCTTACCGCAACATCAATTTTGACATGCGGATGTATGAGCGTCTCCGCATGTTTGTGCACGCAGAGGCAGGCCGGGTAGACGAGGTCCTGAAGGAAGGTGACTTGAACATTTTCATTCGCTTGGGGAGTGATTACGACCAGAACTACTACGAATACGAAGTTCCTCTGACGCCTACGCCCATTGACCAAACCGCCTTGACGGATTACGACATTTGGCCCATCGCGAACAACATCGACATCAACCTCGATTCATTGCGGGCGTTGAGTTTGGACAAGCTTCGCAACCGGTATGTGCTCGGTCAACAAGGAAACTCAGGGGTGTATTCGGTGGTCAGTGATGGCAAGCGATTGTCGGTCAAGGGGAACCCGACCTTGGCCAATGTGGTGACCATCATGGTGGGGGTTCGCAACCCTGACAAGGACTTGGAAGTGCGTCTCACACCCAGCGATGATGGTCAACCCAAATGTGCGGAGGTCTGGGTGAATGAATTGCGCTTGGCGGGATTCAATGAGGAAGGGGGATGGGCAGCGGTGGCCCAGGCCAATGCCACCCTGGCCGATTTGGCCAATGTGAGTGTGGCAGCGAACATGTCGGTGCCAGGGTGGGGTGGTTTGGAGCAGCGCGTCCAAGAACGCCAGAGAGAAACGATTCAAGGTCTCGATGCGAATGGGACCATCCAACTGGGAAAGCTTCTCCCTGAAAAGCTCGGGGTGACATTGCCCATGTATGTGGGCTATAGCAACCAAACGAGCACCCCTCAGTTTGACCCCTTGGCCCCCGATGTGGAGGTGCTGGATTTGGCCCGACTTGCAGAAGAACAGCAGGTCAGTGCGGAAGACCGACTGGCACTCGGTGACCGACAGATGGACGCCCGTACCATCAATGAGATTCGAAGCATCAATTTCTCCAATGTCAAGGTGTCTCCTCAGTTTGGCGGAGGAGGGAGCAAGGACAGAAACAACCGTGGGGGAGCAAACGATGCCAAAGGAGACAAAATGACCGAGCAAAGGGAGCGTTTTGGTTCCAACAACCCAGGCCAGCGACCCGGAGGTGGGGGAGGAAGCAGTGGTGGGGCGATGAGCAAGGGGATTTTGTCCATTGTCAACCCCAACAATTTCTCGGCGAACTACAGCTACAACGAGCAGTATCGTCAGGACATCTACACGGACAATTTCCGCAATGTGGAGCACCGTGGAGGATTGAATTACACCTGGTCTCCCAAGCCCAAAAAGCGGGAGCCATTCTCGAAAATTGGGTTCTTGCGCAATTCGGAGTACTTCCGCTTGATTCGGGACGTCAATTTCTACTTGTTGCCCAAGCAGGTGTCGGCCAACAACCAAATGATGAGGATGTATGAGGTGAGCACGGTGCGCGACAACAGCAGCGCTTTGGCCATTGAAGGGGCCTCACCCATCACCATTCCACAGGTCGTGAAATCCTGGACTTGGAACAGGAATTACACGGTCAAGTATGATTTGACCCAAGCGCTGAAGTTGGACTACCAAGGGACGGCTCAGTCGCTCGTTCGCGAACGGCCGGGAGCGATCCCTTCCGCCTTGGACAGCGCCCAACAATACAACGATTACCGAGAGGGTGTGCGTGAAAGTTTGTTGGCTGGTGGAGATGTGACGACCTACAATCACCAGGTCAATGGAACCTACAAGCTCCCCTTGGACAAATTCCCGTTGACCGACTGGGTAAGTTCAGATGCACGTTACCAAAGCTCGTTCCGCTGGGATCGGGCGCCGTTCGCGCAAGACACGTTGGGGAACACCATTCAAAACAGCAGAAACTTGAGTTTGAATGCCCAGGCCAACTTCAAGAATTTCTACAACAAGGTTCCCTATTTGAAGGAAATCAACAACAAGCGTCGGCCAAGGCCTTCGGACCGCAATGTGAGCAACGAGAAACGTGACGGGTTTGGCAACATTGAGGAGGACGATGAAAAGGAAAAGAAGGACATCAACCCCTTGGAGCACATCCTTCGGTTTGCCATGGGTCTTCACAACGTCAGTGGCACTTTCGCAAGGAACGAGGGAACCATGCTTCCTGGCTATGCGCAACGCGCGACCTACGGAGGTTTCGACAAGGAACTGGTGGCCCCCGGCTTGCCCTTTTTGTTGGGTCACCAATGGACAGATGCGTATGGCAATGGGTTTGGGGATGGAACGTTTGCCCACCAGGCAGCAGACAATGGATGGCTTGTTCAGCAGCCGTATTTGAACAACCAATACACGGAGACCTACAGCGAGAATGTGAACGTTCGGGCCAACTTGGAGCCCATTCGGGATTTCAAAATTGAGGTCACAGCGAACCGCAACTTGAGCAAGAACTACCAGAGTTTCTTCCGCTGGGATGAGGACTTGCAGGACTATGTGAGTGAATCGGCCAACGAGACTGGGAATTTCACGGCGACTGTGTTCACATGGCCCACGGCGTTTGTTGACGACGACAGCACGTATACCAATCCGGTCTGGGAATCCTTCTTGAACAACAGAAGAAACATCAGCTTGCGTCAAAACGAGTTGAATTTCAATGACGAATTGAACGAGATCGGCTTTGCGCCGGGTTTTGGCCCCATCAGCCAAAATGTGGTGATTCCGGCATTCATGAGTGCCTATCTCAACCTCGGAACGGATGAGGTGCCTTTGGATGTCTTCAAGGCGCCCATCGCACCCAACTGGCGAGTCAGTTATGATGGATTGTCGAAGAACCCGACGTTGAAGAAAACATTCAAGCGGTTCAACATCAATCACACCTACCGAAGCACGATGTCGACTTCTTACACGACCAACCTGCAATACGGCGAGGATGAGGTCACGGGGCGACCTTTGACCGACCAAGGCGAGTACGAAGACTACATTTCCCAGCGTCAGTTTAACTCGGTGACGATTTCAGAGCAGCTCTCTCCTTTGGTGGGAGTGGACATGAGCATCAAGACGGCCAATGACAATGAACCTCAGGTACGGGTTGAAATCACGCGAGATCGAAATGTCAACCTCGGGTTGTCCAACTACCAAATCACCGAAACCAAGACCAAGGGGGTGGTCATTGGATTGGGCTACAAGTTTGACGATGTCCCCAACCCGTTCATGAAGACCTACGGAAAGCTTCCCATCAAGATGCTGAAGAAGACGGATTTCTTGGTGAGGGCCGACATCAACATCCGCGAAAACAGCACGGTGATTCGGAAAATGGTGGAGCGTCAAAACCAGGTGACGGCTGGTCAACGCTTGGTATCGATCAAATTGAGCGGAGATTTGGAGGTCAGCGACAAGATGACACTTCGCGTCTTCTACGATCAGCAAATCAACAAGCCCAAGGTGTCCACTTCGTTTGCCACCACCAACATCAGCTCGGGCGTGGCTCTCAGATTCAATTTGACGCAATAACGGGAGTGCGGAATTGCATGGGCTCAGTGTAACTTCGTCGCCATGAACGTTCCAGAAAACCTCAAATACACCAAGGAGCACGAGTGGGTGCGCTTGGAAGGTGATGTTGCTGTGGTTGGCATCACGGATTTCGCCCAGGGCGAGTTGGGAGACATTGTGTTTGTCGAGGTGGAGACCGTCGATGAAGAGTTGGCCGCTGACGAGGTCTTTGGAACAGTGGAGGCAGTGAAAACGGTCAGCGACCTGTTCATGCCGTTGGGAGGCGAAGTCATCGCATTCAATGAGGCCGTCGAGGACGACCCTTCGCTGGTGAACGAAGATCCCTACGGAGACGGTTGGCTGATCAAAATCAAGCTCACGGACCCTTTGGAGGCTGAGGGCCTGTTGGATGCCGAGGGGTACAAGGCACACATCGCCTAAGGAGCGCGCTCATGCCGGGCACGGGCTCCACCATTGGCTTACGCGCGTGGTGGCCACCTATGGCCGCAACATGTGCAGTCCTCGTGATGCATGCGATCCCCGGATCAAGTTTTAAGTCTGACGATTGGTGGGCCGTGTGGCATGTCGACAAAGTGGTCCACGCAGTGGCATTCGCAGTCTGGGGGCTTAGCGTGTCCATCGCATGGGCCAAACAACGCAAATTCCAAAAGCCCCACGCCTTTGCGATTCGCATGCTGTTGACCGGCTTGATTTTCGGCATGGTCCTTGAAGCCATGCAAGGAGCGTGGATGCAAGGCCGAAGTGCAGATCCCTGGGATGTGCTGGCGGACCTCCTCGGCACAGGAGTCTCCTTGTGGATCTTCCGAGGGATCTTTGGACAATGGCCCGGCAGAATCGCGAATGATTGATTAATTTCACCCCCTGAAAACGCGCCCATGGAGCCTAGAAAGACCCCCCAAGCAGACCTCGAAAACAAGCGAACCACATGGAGAGCGCTGGGATTCGTGGCAACCCTGTCCATCATTCTGTCCGCCTTGGCTTGGACCTCGTACGATGTGGCAATTTCACGAGCCTTGGATTTTGAGGCTGATCTTTTGGAAGACGAGGAAATTCCCGTGAACGTCGTGACGCCTCC
>JBEARC010000072.1:0-33955 GCA_041163465.1 Bacteroidota bacterium | reverse complement strand
GGGAGGCTACAACCGAGCACTCGACAGGATTGATGCCGATCTCTACGTTCTACTCAATTCAGATGTCCGCATTCCAGGACCTTGGATTCAGGAGGTGGTTCATACCATGAACGTTCGGGATTGGGATGTGGCAAGCCCGCTGGTTGTGCAGGACGCTGATCCGGATCGATGTGAACACGCGGGAGCGGCCGGTGGATTGATGGACCGCGATGGGTTTCCCTTCTGTATCGGCCGAATTTTTGGTCACTGCTCCCCAGTGACTCCCCACCATGAAGTTTCCCGTGAGGTGTTTTGGGCTTCTGGAGCGTGTTTGTTTATCCGTCAATCAGCTTGGAATGCTGCAGGAGGATTTGACGAATCGCTGTTTGCTCACATGGAGGAAATTGATTTGTGCTGGCGTTTGAAAAATGAAGGGCATCGGGTGGGGTGTGTTGGCCATGTGCGGGTTCGACATTTGGGAGGTGGAACCTTGCAGGTTGACAGCCCACGAAAGGTGTTTCTGAATTTCAGGAACAACCTGGTGGTTATGCTGAAGAACAGAGATGGATGGTGGCCTGGATTTGTGTTTCGGCGCATGCTTCTCGATGGACTGGCAGCATGGCGCTTTCTAATCTCCGGGCATGGCAGACTGTTTTTGGCAGTGGGACTTGCCCACGCGCAATTCTATGCACGACTTTGGGGTGTCCTGAGACTTCGTCGCACGCTTCGAAACTCGCCGACACGCAGGCCAAACCGCATTGGATGGTGGCCTCACAGTTTGGTTTGGGCTCATTTCATTCGAGGGAACAAGCTGGATACAGAGCTTCCCTTCATTGACGATACCCGCTCATTGAATTGAAGTGGCAGACTGGCGATTGATGCGCAAGTTGCGTCATGCCTTGGCCTGTTTCATTCGCTGTTGGTTTGTGGGTCGCAACCTATGCCTTGGAGCAGACGCAAGTTGGTTTCTGGAGCTTTTGCTCGACGACCTGGCTGCTTGTCGGGGTTGCCGGCCTTTTTGTTCCGATGGCGTCGTGGCGTCGACTGGTACTCCCCATGCTTGCAGGTGCTGCAATTGCTGGCGTGTCGAGGTTGAATGCCATTGTCCCGAAACATGGCTTGGCGATGCACGTGGCGACCACGTGTCAACTCCCTGATGAGAATCGCGTGCAAACCGCCGTCATGGCATGGATTGAGCCCGACTTTGTGCCTGGCATCGGTCCACTCCTGGTTGATGCCGAGCGCAAGACCGGTCCACGTGGTCTGTCCACGTTGATTTTGCCCACGGGCCCCATCCAAGTGTGGTTGACATTTCCCAGTGATTCCGCCGCCCTGACCAACCACTGGGCCATGGTCCAGCTGCGAAAGGTCCAGCCGTCAGATTGGTCCAACCCCTTTTCTTGGGATGGATACCTCCAAACCCTTGGGGCATCCTACGAAGGTGTGATTCTTTACCCATTGGATCCATCCCAAACCCAACGTCGCCTGATGGCAAACGCGGCTTGGCATTGGCGCAATTGGCTTGCTGGTTGGCCTGGACTTCGTGAACGAGCTCCACTTGTGCTCGGCATTTTTGCAGGCGACAAATCGGCGATGCCCCGCATGGATCGAGACGCCTTTTCCGATGTGGGATTGTCCCATGTTTTGGCGGTTAGTGGATACCACGTTGGATTGGTGTCTGCGCTCTTTCTGCTTCTTCTGCGCGCTCAGAACCGGCATTGGAGAGCATGGAGTGGATTGGGTGTGATCTTGGGCTGGGCGTATGCCGTGCTTTGCGGTCTCCCTCATTCGGCCTTACGTGCCTCGCTGATGATTGCTGTGGGATGGTTTTCGCTCGTGCGAGGCAGGATGACTTCACCCTGGCATGCATGGGGATTGGCTGCCTCTTGGGTGGCGTTGATGGATCCGCATGCCCCCTTTCAGGTTGGCACGCAATTGAGCTTCACCGCAACTGCGTCGCTGTTGGGCATGAGCCAACGTGGTTGGTGGGTGGTCCCCCTTCGAGCGCAATGGGCCACCTTGCCATGGACAGTGCGCACCTTCGGCCAATTTCCCTTGGCATTTTGGCCTGTGAATATCCTCATTGCACCCTTGTTGATCGTACTTGGAGTTCTGATGGCATTGGGTGCGATTGGATGGCCGGTCGCTCGTCAAGGGGCAGTGCTGTTGGGCGAAACCATGACGCAGGTTGTCCTCGCACTGGTTCATGCCGGATGGGGCGCAATCAGTTTGCGGTGCTTTTTGTCAGGCCCTGGCTGGGTAATCGCCCTGGGCTTGTGGGGGATTCTTTGGATGTCCTTGTTGGATTCCCATCGCAGAAGTCTGATTCGCCCTTGTTGGCTGGTGGCTACGGCCGGTGTTCTTGTGGCCATGCTCATCGAAGGCCTTGCCATGCATCATCAACCCAAGGAGCTCACTTGGGTGAGAATTCGTGGTGCACAAGCGGCTTGGATGTGTACCGATGGCCACGGGGTTTGGTTTTGGGGACATGGTCCCGAAACGCCAGAACGAACAGATGCCATTCTTCACCGTCTGGGCATCCCAGGTCCCATCGAGAAGCATAGAAATGCGACGTGGGAAGATATTCACTCCAACAAAAAAGGCGGGCCCATTCCCCTGAAGGAATGGACCCGCCGATGGGATCGTTGGGCACCGACCTGTCGATGCGTGAGCGATTCAATCAGTTCAATTTCAGCAAATTCGTCAACACTTGATCGACGTATCCTTCCCATTCAGGAATGTCCGCAATGGGCAAAATCGCGTTGACCCTGTTGTTGCGTCGTGAATAAATGGCTTCCACATAGAAACCATTCACTTCAAAAATGCAGAGAATGTATCGGTTTTCGATGACGCGTTGGGCCAGGCAGATCCCGTGATCCCACATGTAGCTCGTTTTTTGATCGAGTGGGAGCCGGTTGAATGAGTCGAGTTTCATCGTGGAGAGGTGAGGTGGTACAATGTCTTCCATCCCTACGACAGCGCGTTCTGAAAGGTTTCATTCGATGTCGTTTCTCCCCTACTTTCGAACATGGATCGAGCGAGACTTCACCTGGTTGAATGCCCAAGAGATGCCATCCAAGGATGGCCTCATCCCCTATCCTTGGAGGATAAAGTGGCTTATTACAGGGTGCTGATGCGCGTAGGTTTTGACACGTTGGATCTGGGAAGTTTTGTATCTCCTAAGGCCATTCCGGCCATGGCCGACACGTCCAAGGTCCTGAAACAGCTTGAGGATGAGGGATTGTGGGAATTGACGGCCACGCGCGCACTCGTGATTGTGGCCAACAAGCGTGGGGCGGAAGAAGCTGTGACATTTGAAAGTGTCAAAGCCTTGGGATTTCCCCTCTCCCTTTCACCGACATTTCAAGAACGAAACACCCGAGCATCCCTGGATGAAGCATGGTCTCGGTTGGATGACATCGCTGAAATCTGCGTTCAGCATGCTCGGGATCTGGTGGTCTATCTCAGCATGGGATTTGGCAATCCCTATGGTGATTCGTGGAATGAAGAGATGCCTGCCCAGTGGATTGAGCTGCTTCAATCACGAATTGAACCTGCTGTGATTTCGCTTGCGGACACGGTTGGTGCCGCTACGCCCGCGTTGGTGGAGAGGGTCTTCAAGGTGGCAACTTCCGTGTGTCCCCCAGAGCAATTGGGGGCACACCTTCACATTCACCCGATGGAAGGAATCGAAAAAATCAAGGCAGCCCATCGGGGAGGCTGCCTTCGCTTTGACGGGGCCATGCGCGGGGTGGGTGGATGCCCGATGGCCCAAGATGATTTGGTGGGAAATGCGCCGACCGAATGGATTGTCGATTGGGCTCAACAAGAGGGGTTGTGGTCAGTCAAGGACATGCATGCTTTGGATTTGGCCCAAAGCATGTCCGCGGACCTTTTTGCGTGATTGCACCTGCCCTGCTGTCAATTTAGACCGTAAGACATGATCCGAAAGCAAAAGGTGGACTGCGCCAATTCAATGGTCTCAACCTTGGAGGTGCTGATGTGAATGCGGTAGTGTTTCATGTCGTTGGAATACTACGATTCATCAGTCCAAAAGTTGCGTTTGTCTGCAAAAAACTGGCACTTGTTTGCTTTTTGTCGAGGCATTGTCTCTTGTTCAAGAGAATGCCAACACACTGATGCCCAAACCGATACACGTGGCTAAAAACTTCTTCAGATTGAAGCGGTGATCCGCTTCAGCCTCAAACAAAACGGTTGTGCCAATGTGCAGCAGAATTCCGACCACCAAGGCTTGGATGCATGCTGAGGTGGAGGCGATGTCCAGGTTGGGCATGCGGTGAATGAGGACCTCAAACAGCCCCATGCCGAGCATCGGTGTGGCACCAAACAGTGCAAGGACCAACCAAGCCGAGCGTTTGGGCACATGTTGTTCAAGCATCATGGCCATCAACACCATGGCCACCGGAAACTTATGCAGCACCAGGCCAGTCAACAGCCCCCAATCCATCATCTCGATTGTAAACAGGCCGTGTGCATGACCGTGATGATCGTGATGGCTGTGGTCGATGACAGGCATGCTCTCTAAGGCCGAATGCAAACCCAAACTCACCAAGGCCGCCCACGGTAACCGGCCCCAGGAGAAGGATTGGTGGCATGCCTCACCATGCTCGTGGACGTGGAAGTGCCCATGTTCAATGCCTTGGCTTACGTATTCCAAGAGCCCTTGAATCAAGAATCCTCCCAAAACAAAAAGCCCTGCGTGTTGTGTCACGGCAAAGGATTCCGGCACCAAGTGCAAGAAGCACATCCCAATGATGAAGGATCCGCCGAAAGACAGAACCAGTCCCATGTTGTTCAACCCGCGTTGCCCCAAGAGGACGAAAGCCAGTCCTCCCAACAGCGTGGTGGTTAGTAGAATGAGTGAAGGTGCAATCACGGTTGTTTGGGTTGGGCCAGCATGATGCAGCGAGGACTGCTTGCAGACCATGAATTCAAATGATAGTCTCCCCAGGTTTGGATCCATTGCATGCCGGCATCCTCGAGTGCTTGTTCAAACTGAGTGAAACCCCATGCGAGAACGCGCTCAACATGGTGTTGGGGCTCCCCCTTCCACTCAAAAGCGATGGACTTTTCAATCCAACCCTCGTGAATGCGTCGATGGATTTCGAAGGTTGTACCCTCCTTGGTGATCCTCTCGAAAGGCACGAGATGTTTCTCGACAAAAGACAGATTGAGGTAATCGATGATGAGGTAGCCATGATCGTGAAGGCAATGCCTCAATCCAAGCAGTACAGCCTGTTGATCCTTTGGATCATCAAAATAACCCAAGCTGGTGAAGAGGTTGGTCACGAGCTGGAAACGTCCCTCCCACGCATCTTCATTCTTGATCCTTCGCAAATCTTGGACCTGAAACTGGATGTCCGGAGACGATTGAACCACAGCTGATGCAATGCTCTCCGGGCTGAGGTCAAAAGCGGTCACCCTCCATCCTGCTGCGTGCAATGCTCGTGCATGCCTTCCTGAACCACATCCAGCCTCAAGAACCTCTCCCCGACACTCGAGCACATCAAGCTTCGCAAGCTCATTCACAAATTGAATAGCCTCAGCCTCACTGCGATGGCCATACAACACGTGGTAGGCCGGATGATTGAACCAAGCCTTGAACCATTCCCTGTCCGTTTTCCACACAGCTTCTTGCATTAACCTCCCATTTGGGCCCTCAAACTTCGTTCAGAAACTGCGTTCTTTGACCTGCATGAAATTTGGTTCCTCCTATTCATTGTCTCCACAGGGCCAAGACGTGGTTGTCTTGCGGTATTCCGGAGTGTTGGAGGAGCGGCAGGCCGACATGTTGATTTCTTGGGCCGAGACGATCATCGCCTCTTGGGGATTGGCGATGCCACCCTCAAAAAAAATGCTGCGCTGCGTGATCGAAATGGTCCAAAACATCAGCAAACACGCACGTCGTGGCGAATTCATTGTGTCGATAGGGCCTGAAAATCGCGTGACATTCCATTCCCGAAACAACGTTGTGGGCGCAGAGGCAGAGGCTTTGCAAAGGGCCTTGACCTTGGCTTGGAAGCCTGCCTTCCAGGAATTGAGAGAGACCATGCGAAACCAACGGTCCTCGGGAGAGCGCACCAAATCGGGTGGTGCAGGGCTCGGCCTGCTCGACTTACGGTCTTGCGCTGATGACAACGTATGTGCAGAATGTATACCTTGCGCCTCAGGATCGTGGACATTGGACTTGAAGGTTTGGTTTCACAACGAACGACATCTATGGAAGACCTGATCATTGAACGCACGGACAAAACACCGTTCGTAGAATTCTTGGCATTGGATTGCAAGTTGACCCTGTCTGGCCGAAGCATTCCGGAGAATTCCATTCAGTTTTATCAGCCCCTTCTCGATTGGACTGAATCGTTTTGTGCTGCGGGGGCTTCCTCGTTGGAGATTCATATCAAACTGGAGTACTTCAACACCAGTTCATCCAAGTGCCTGATGGATTTGCTCAACCGCGTGGAACAGTGTCGCTGCAAGGCCCAGGTGTTTTGGTACTACGAGACTGAAGATGAGGACATGCTCGAGGCGGGCGAAGATTATTCCGCCATCATCCAGATTCCATTCGTGCTGGTGGAAATGGATGGTACGGCTTGACTGAAGGGATCACAGGAATTAGGACGCTCTTCCCCGCAAGAGAGGCCAAACAAGCAAGATGCTCCACAACAACAAGCTCATGCCGAGCAGTGCAAGCACATTGAACTGAAGCGTGGTCAAGAAGAGACCGCTGAACCGCTTGTAGGGTGAGTACATCGTGGCTTTTAAGGCAGAATTCTCAGGATCAAATCGATGAATGGGACCTGCCTTTTGGACGTAGGATCCATGAATGAAAGGCGCACGTTCGGTTCGATCGTCTTGAAGCATCCATTCCCACAATTCATCGTTGTGAGATTCGTTTTTCAAAGCAAGAAGGTCGCCTGGGAACTCCCTCCTCAGCAAGGCTCGTGACTCAAAAGCTTGGGCATAATGGGCGTTGTATCGTGTCTTGATCTCGGACCATTGGACTTCGTCAGGATGCTGCCACGGCCATTCAAAGGATTGTCCTTCCCACCTTGACAGCTCATCGCTGCTACGATGCAGTTCAGCCATCACCCTTGCGGAATCAGCAACGTGTTTGACCGATTGTGTCCAAAAATCCCGTCTCCATGCTGCCCGATACATCCGATCTTCCCACGCGATGAAATGTGTGTCGTACGGATTGTTTCGCGCCAAATCCACGGCGAGCGCCTCAAACCCCCATCGAGAAGCCATGATGTTGCCAAACCAAGGCACAGCATCTGGATCTGTCAAAGCGTCATTGAATCGTTCAAATCGCACGATGGCACCACCGAAAATGATCTGTGGAATGACCAAAATGGGGATTGTGATGTAAATCACCTTCACAGAATTGAAGGTGGCACTGATGCACAGTCCAAGCATGTTGCCAAACAGCGAAACCACGAACAACACCAGAGCATGCGTCCAGAAAAATGCAGGAATGTCTAGGATGAGATGGGAACATGCCACAAAAGTGACCGCATGAAAGGCAGACACGCTGGCCACCACCGTGATTTTGGCGTGGAGATAGTGATGCCATTTCAGTTGAAGAAACCGCTCCCTTTTCAGCAGGCTCCTGTCTCGAAAAATCTCTTCAGCACTTGCACTTAACCCCAAGAACAGGGCAACAATGACAGAGATAAACAAGAATGCTGGGATGTTTTCACTGGTCCGAAAGGTGTACTCTGCCTCCTCAGGTTGAAACCTCATGAACAAGGCCATGATGCAGGCAAGAACCGGTGCTTCGAGGCCGTTGACGAGGAGGTATTGCTTGTTTCTGAGTTTGGCCAACACATCCCGATTCAAATAGGTCTTCCACTGCCTATGTCCGCTGGGAACGCGATTTTTCGGAGTCAGGGGTTGGACCTCTCTTTTTGCTGGAGGCAACGTGTTACCGAGCATCACTGTGTAGAAGTCATTCCATTCCTTAGGAGTTGTTCGACGATCCTCCGTTTTTCGTCCAAATTCATCGACGGTCTTGGCTTCAATGACGTCAAAAATTTGCTCTGGATTGACATTTCCACACGTCGAGCACTCGCATTCGTCGGCATGGACGCGACTGGCGATGGCATTGAAATGTCGAACAGCGTCGAGCGGGTTTCCCCAATAGACAGGGTGTCCTCCTGTGTCCAACATGAACAACCTGTCCAACATTTTGAACAAGTCGGAGGATGGTTGGTGAAGCACCGCAAAGACCAACTGTCCGGCGTATGTCAATTCCTTGAGGATGTCCAGAATGTGTTCACTGTCACTGCTCGACAGTCCACTGGTGGGCTCATCCAGAAAGAGAACGGGCGGCTTTCGAAGCAACTCCATTCCAATGTTCACACGCTTGCGTTGTCCACCAGAAATGACCTTGTCCATGACAGATCCCACCTGCAGATGCCGAACTTCCCACAATCCCAATTGATGAAGAACCTCATCCACCCTGTCATGTTGCTGTTGCGTGGTCCGATGGCCCAAACTCAATTGGGCATTGAACAGTAAGTTTTCTCGAACCGTCAGTTCTGCAACAAGTACATCTTCTTGGGGCACATGTCCAATCCAACCAGCCACAAGCTTGGGATGATCGTGAATGCTGACGCCATTGATGGTGACTTGGCCAAACGTCGGTTTGGTCGTGCCGTTTAGCACGCCAAGAAGCGTTGACTTCCCCGAGCCACTTCCCCCCATGATTCCCACGAGCTGGCCGCCTTCAGCCTCCAAATTGAACTGGTGCAATGCCTGTTCCTTTGGAAATTCAAAGTAGTGACTGACATCTTGAGCTCGAAGCACCAAAGGTTCCCTGTGATTGAATGCCCGTTCCAAGTGAGATACGAGCTCGCTGTGGAACAGCACACCGCCCAAACTGTCACGCATGTTGCCGCCGGGGGCCAGCATGGCAACCATCTCCCCTTTCAATTCCTGGTGGTTGATTCGCAACGTACCAGGATGCGCAGTTCGGACCAGAAACAGGTTTTGTTCTGTCAAATGCAGGCCAACCATCCTTCCTCCAAAGCGTTTCCCCAACACGCGTTCGTCCAGCGAAAACAGCGCAGGGTGTTCGGCTTCTACACCATGCAAGACCAAAGCCATCAGGGCATCCTTGTGTGCCGATGTCATGGAAAAACTCTCACATACGGTACGTAGAAACATGTGACCGGTGTGGTGTTCTGGGGTGTGATGGAGAAACTCCATGAGCCTGACCACCACGACGTGCTTCTCGTGCCATTCAAGTCCCTTGTTTATCAAACTGCAAGTCCTGAGAAGCTTCACACTCAGCTTGGCCAATCTCTTCGCAACCATGTCAGGCCCCTGGTTGGGCATGTTTTGGAAGAGGTCGACCAAGTTGTCAAATCTCACCAAACTCTGATCTACAATGGGCTTTGGCAGTTGGTTGCGCATGTACCTCGCGGCATGATCACGACCCAATGCGACTCCCTCCTCACCGCGGCCTGCGGCAAAAAGAGCGAACAATTGAATCAATGCCTCGAGAATGCTGGTCGTCATGTCCTTGTGTGGCTCGGTCGCTCCTTACGAGACCACGGGCAAGAAGGTTTCCTCAGGGCAACCGCTCGAAGCAACCCTTGGTTGGGGCCGTGGTGCTGCGGGGTGTTCCGTCGAGGTCAAAACTCACCTCAAACAAAGAAAATGGTGGTGAAGACGACGTCCCCAGCCAGGCCGATGCATTCCCACCCAAGTGAAAATCTTCATTCTGCACATCGACAAAGGGCGGTGCCAAATCCACTGTGGTGAATGCACCTACAATCGATTCCGGAAAGTCGTCCCATTGGTGATGGATGGCAGAATGCGTCCACATTGGCGTTGTGTAGATTTCACTGTCCCACAAATCAGGCACAAATTCACTGAAATCGTTCAAGCCCACATTGTTTCCCCACACAATGCAGTTTCTGAATTCTGTGGAGTTGCTGAATGGCCTCCATTGAATGCTTCCATCCAATGCCTCGTACCAATCATTGATGTACACTGTGGGAAATTGTCGAATTCCGCCCAAACTGCTGAAATTCGCAAACGTAGTCAGGTGCATCCGGATGTCTCCGCCCAGCGCGAAGTACCCACAGGCCTGACCACAATTGGTAATCAAGTTGTTGAAGCCCTGGATGTGCCCTGATTGTGAGAGGATGCCAATTGATTCCGCATTTCGGATCAATGTGTTGGAAAGGGTCAGGGCAACGTCGGATGAAGCACCGACACTGTCAACCCACAAGGCCACTGTTGCGTCGTGAATCTCGACATGATCCAGTCTGCAATCCACAGCCCTGTCCAACCAAATGCCGCCACGGAACGCCGAGTAATTCACGAGATTTCCCGAAAGCGTATCTGTCAACTCAAAGGACAATCCCCATTGACCCGGGGCATTTTGATACGCATTTTCCAGCCTGTCACCTCGAAAGACCACAGGATTGTTCAATTCGCCCTCTGCAAGCAGCGTCCCTCCCCTCACCCACAGCCCCGACCCATCATGCCCATACACCTGGGTTCCTGGCAGCAAGGTCAACGAGCAACCTTCGTCAACAATCAAGCGACCGTACATGACATGTGGCAAGGATGAATCCCAAATTTCATCGCATTCAAGCAAGGTGTATGCTTCTGGGCCTCCGTGAAAAACGGCATTTTGACCTTTGGCAAGCAACCCGACTTCTTGTTCAACCCCATTGGTGGAAAAACGAAGAAAGTCTGAGATCAAAAAAGGAATGTTACCCGCGCTGAGGTTGGGATTGACCGTGACTTCCACGAAGACAAACAAACTGTCTCCTCCAGCCAGCGCAATGTCACGCAGCCCTGAAGCAGGCAAGGGAACCCCATTGACGTTCACCCGGAATTCACTTCCCGAACCTCGCTCGAGCTCGATGTCATCAATCAGAAGGGTGCCTGCATGGTCATTGTACACCTTCAAGGGCAGCGTCACACTGCCAACTGTGGCAAACACCGTGTCAAAAAACATGGTGTCATCCTCCACGCCATCTGCATCAAGGGTTGAAAAGCGAAGCACGTGATTTGGGTTGGTATCCCAAACTTCCCGTCGACACCCTTGACCAATCAAGGTCGCCAGCACAACAATGGCTAGGAAGGAATAGACATTGAGACAGACGCTTGCTTGTTTCATGGGACAAAGATGTTCAACTTCAGGCCATGAATGAACGTGAAGATGCCGCATTTCGTGCGCACCTCGCCAAGGTGGATCCTGAGTTTCTGCATCTCATTGCCAATCTTCCGACCCCAACTCTTCCGCCAAGTCGGCCCCCATTCGAATCCCTGGTGAGGATTGTTGTCGGACAGCAACTGAGCACGGCTGCGGCCAACACCGTGTTCCATCGCTTGACCATGGTCTTGGATGGTGAACTTCTTCCTGATACCCTCAGGTCAACAACAGACCCAATCCTTCGCTCGGCTGGGCTCAGTGGTGCGAAAGCACGCACTATTCGGGCATTGGCCGCATTTGCTGGACCTGGCGGTCATCAACTCGAGGCCCTTTGTGAGGGTCCCTGGCCACACATGCGTCAAGAATTGCTTCGAATTCCTGGTGTAGGCCCATGGACAGCGGACATGTTTGGGATGTTTGGTTTGGGACTGCCAGACTTGTTTTCATCAGGAGATTTTGCCTTGAAAAAGGCCATGATCGAATTTCTACAGGTCCCCGAACACAAAGGGCTCGCAGCCTTTGAAGCGCGAGCCCTGTTGTGGTGTCCGTATCGAACCCGAGCTTCGTTGTATTTGTGGAAGCTCCTTGAAAAGCCCGTGGGAACTCAGCCCAAATAACCTTTCAGAATTCGGCTGCGGCTCGTATGCTTCAGTCTACGGATGGCTTTCTCCTTGATTTGACGAACCCTTTCACGCGTCAAGTCAAAGCGCTCACCGATTTCCTCAAGAGTCATTGGATGCTCACCGTTAAGCCCAAAATACAGGCGAACAACATCAGCTTCACGGGGAGTCAGCGTGCGCAATGAGCGCTCAATCTCCTTGCGAAGTGATTCATTCATCAAATCGGTGTCAGGCGAGGGGGTATCTCCCGTTTGCAACACATCGTACATGTTGCTTGAGCTCTCATCCCCATCCTTCAGAGGAGCGTCCATTGACACGTGCCTCCCCGCATTCTTCATGCTTTGCTTGACCTCGTCCAAGGTCATATCCAAGGTTTCAGCCAATTCTGCTGCCGTCGGTGGACGCTCAAACTCCTGTTCCAAGCGCGCGAATGCCTTGTTGATTTTGTTGATGGAGCCAATCTTGTTCAGCGGCAAGCGCACAATGCGGCTTTGTTCAGCCAAGGCTTGAAGAATGGATTGGCGAATCCACCAAACGGCGTACGAAATGAACTTGAAACCACGGGTTTCGTCAAAACGTTGGGCCGCTTTGATCAGGCCGAGGTTTCCCTCATTGATCAAATCAGGAAGCGAGAGTCCCTGGTTCTGATACTGCTTGGATACAGAAACCACGAAACGCAGGTTGGCCTTGGTGAGCTTCTCAAGCGCAGCCTGGTCGCCTGCCTTGATTTTTCGCGCCAATTCTACCTCTTCTTCTGCAGTAATCAGATCGACTCGCCCAATTTCCTGGAGGTATTTGTCGAGGGATGCAGTTTCGCGGTTGGTTACCTGCTTCGTGATTTTGAGCTGCCTCATGATGTCATTTCAAAGGGATTCAACAAAAAGGATAACGGGGGAAGAGAATCAAAGGTTGTGACCTTCACAGGTTTTCACCATCATCTCCTCTTCATTCAGGTCTTGGACCTCTGTCACCACGAGGACGGTCGCCTCTTTCTCCTCAGTCGCGACGTCCACGATCTCCACGGTCTCCGCGTTCCCCACGGTCCTGTCTTGGTGGGCGTTCGACGTAACCTTCAGGCTTGGGAAGCAAGGCCTTCCGGCTCAATTTGATTTTGCCAGTTTTTGGATCGCGGCCAACCACTTTGAACTTGACCATTTCGCCTTCCTTCAAGACGTCTTCGACATTGTCAATTCTCTTCCAATCGAGTTCACTGACGTGCAAGAGACCGTCTTGACCTGGCAAAACCTCCACAAATGCCCCATAAGGCATGATTGTCTTCACTTTGCCTTCGTATTCTTCGCCAATCTCAACAGTCGGTGGGAAGGCAATTTGTTTGATGCGCGCCAAAGCGGCGTCGATGGCAGCTTTGTCAGATGCGGCAATTTCAACAATTCCCTTGCCATCGATATCCTCAATGCTAATCGTCGTGTCAGTATCCGCTTGGATCTCTTGGATGATTTTCCCGCCAGGGCCAATGATGGCACCAATGCTGTCACCAGGTACTTCGATGGTGACGATTCTGGGTGCATGCGGCTTGTAATCTTCACGAGGCTCTGAGATTTCGGTAAGCATCGCTTCGCGAATGTGATGGCGTCCTACACGCGCTTGTTCGAGCGCCTCGCGCAATTGATCAAAGCTCAAGCCTTTGATTTTGATATCCATCTGGCACGCAGTAATGCCTTCTGCGGTACCCGTGACCTTGAAGTCCATGTCGCCCAGGTGATCTTCATCTCCCAAAATATCTGACAAAATGGCATATTTTCCGGTGTCCTGATCGGTGATGAGCCCCATCGCAATTCCAGAGACCGGGGCCTTGATTTGAACGCCGCCGTCCAGAAGTGCAAGCGTTCCGGCGCATACTGTGGCCATCGACGACGAACCATTGGACTCGAGGATTTCACTCACCAACCGGATGGTGTATGGGCACACTTCAACAGGAGGCAATACAGGCTTCAATGCGCGCAGGGCCAAGTTGCCGTGACCCACTTCACGTCGACTCGTTCCTCGCAACGGGCGCTCTTCACCCGTGCTGAATGGTGGGAAGTTGTAATGGAGCAAAAACTTCTCAGTCTTGCGAACGAGCGCTCCGTCAATCAGCTGCTCATCCAATTTGGTTCCCAAGGTCAAGGTGGTCAAACTCTGGGTTTCCCCACGGGTGAAAATGGATGAACCATGACATCCTGGGAGGTAATCTACCTCGGTCCAAATGGGGCGAATGTCCGTTGTTTTTCGTCCGTCCAAACGCAGACCTTCATTCAATACCAAGTCACGCACGGCCTTCTTTTGGGCCTCTTTGATGTATGCACTGGCCAAACCGCCCTTCTCAGCAAGTTCGTCCTCACCCAAGGACTCCATGAAGGATTGCTTGAGCTCGGCGAAACGCGTTTTGCGTTCCTCCTTGGTGGCACCGGTTTTCCCTGCTTCGTAAAATTTCGGGTACAAATCGCTGTGAATGCGGGAGCGCAACGCGTCGTCATGGGTCTCATGGCTGTACACGCGCTTGTTGCCGTACGTTCCCACCTTTTTGGCAAGTTCATTCTGGGCCTCGCACTGCGCCTTGATTGCGACATGCGCCACCTCAATGGCATCCACCATTTCAGACTCGCTCACTTCCTTCATTTCTCCCTCCACCATCACGATGCTGTCAAGGGTACCCGCAACCATGATGTCCATGTCTGCCTTTTCCAATTCCGAGCGGAGCGGGTTGATGATGAATTCACCACCTATACGCGCCACGCGTACCTCAGAAATGGGTCCGTCGAAGGGGACATCGGAGACAGCAATCGCAGCACTGGCAGCCAAACCAGCCAAGCTGTCTGGCAGCACTTCTTTGTCGGCACTCATGAGTTGAATCATGACTTGGGTGCCCGCGTGATAATCCTCCGGGAACATAGGGCGAAGTGCGCGGTCCACAAGTCTCATGACGAGCACTTCTGTGTCGGAAGGACGTGCCTCACGTTTGAAGAATCCCCCTGGGAATCTTCCAGCTGCCGCATACTTCTCGCGGTAGTCCACCGTGAGTGGAAGGAAATCAACATCCATCGCTTCGTGGCTTGAAACGATGGTTGCCAAAAGCATGGTGTCTCCAGATCGGACGACGACCGAACCGTGTGCTTGCTTCGCGAGCTTGCCGGTTTCAATGGTGATCTCGCGCCCTTTGCCGAGATCGATGGTTTGGTTGTGAATGTTCATGTTGCCTCTTCTTCTATCTGTATGCGGGCCGGCAAGCCCCAATATGCCAAAGGCGGTTGACCTTCAACCGCCTTTGTTGTCTTCTCAGGATGGGTCAGCGACGCAGACCAAGTTCCTTTACAATCGCGCGGTAGCGCGTGATGTCCTTGGCCGCGAGGTAGTTCAACAACTTGCGTCGCTTTCCGACGAGGTTGATCAGCGCGCGTTGGGTATTGAAGTCCTTGCGGTTCTTCTTCAAGTGCTCAGTCAAGTGAGAAATACGGAATGAGAACATGGCAATTTGACCTTCGGGCGAACCCGTGTCGGCAGCGCTCTTTCCGTGATTGGCGAAGAATTCTTTCTTCTTTTCTGCGTCCAAATACATGTGCGAAATCGTTGAGATGTTCGGAATGTGAATAAAAATGAGGTGCAAATCTACAACAGAAATCCAAGCAATCGTGCGTAATCAATCGGTCACTTCGTGAAATCCTTAGATCACTTACTCATGGGAGTGCAACATGCGGAGTGCAAAAGACAGCTTCTCCTTCAGTTCTCGGCGAACAATGATGGCATCCAGAAAGCCATGTTCTAGAACGAATTCAGCACGTTGGAAACCATCAGGCAACTCCTTTCCAATCGTCTCCTTCACAACGCGAGGGCCTGCGAAGCCAATGAGAGCATTGGGCTCACTGATGTTCAGATCTCCAAGCATGGCAAATGAGGCCGTCACTCCCCCTGTTGTGGGATCTGTCAGAATGCTGATGAACGGCAGGCCCTCCTTGGCCAAGAGGGAAAGCTTGGCACTGGTTTTGGCCATTTGCATCAAGCTCAGTCCAGCCTCCATCATGCGGGCACCTCCAGATTTGCTAATGCAGATGAAAGGCACACCCTTTTTGATCGCATGATCGATGCCTCGCGCAATTTTTTCGCCGACGACAGAACCCATGCTCCCACCAATGAATGAAAAGTCCATGCAGGCGATAACCACACCTTGACCGTCCATCTCTCCGGAACCCACACGGATGGCATCCATCAAACCCGTTTTGGATTGTGCAGATTTCAGGCGGTCTGCGTACGACTTCGTATCGACAAATTGCAAGGGGTCCGCAGCCTCAAGCTTGGGTGCCAACTCTCGGTATTTTCCATCATCAAAAAGGATGCTGAAATATTCTTCGCTTCCAATTCTTTCATGATGGTCGCACAGGGCACAAACCCACATTGTGGATTCGTGCTCTTGGTTGGAGACCACCGTTTTGCAATTGGGGCACTTGTACCACGCACCTTCAGGAATTTCCTTTTTCTCCGCACTCGTGGTTGTGATGCCCTCTGCGTTTCGTTTGAACCATCCCATGGATGCAAATTTACGTGAGAAGACAACCTCTCTTCACCGCAACATCAAATTGGTCCAAGACTTGTGAACATCACGCGAGCATCTGAATGTAGCTCTTTCTTGCCGCGGAATCGGCATTCTGGAACAAGGTTGAGCAGAGCTTAGAAAGGCAATCCAAGTCCAAAATGCAATGCACCTCGCACGCCCTCAGAACCCAGCCAGCGGCTGCCAGCAGTTTGGGTTGGATCGTGGACACGGAGTCCACCATCCAAACGGAGCACAAAGAACTCCAGATCGTAGCGCACGCCCAACCCACTGCCCAAAGCCATTCCTTCCAGCCCCACTCCTTGCCAACGGGCAAAATCAGGCACGCCATCACCTTGCAGCCAAACATTGCCTGCATCGAGGAACCAAGCCAAGGACCATGAGGGACTGACATCCCAGCGCGATTCGAATTGAAGATCCAATCTCATGTCACCCAACCCCTGAATAACGCCAGATTGAAGGGCCGGATTGAACGTCCCTGGACCAAGACTCCGTAGAATCCAACCTCTCGTTCCATTGGCGCCACCAGAAAAGAAGGATTGTTCCAACGGCAGGGAAGCCGTATTCTCTCCTGTCCTTGCCACACCCACTCGAATTTGCCAGGCCGTTGACCACGTGCGATACGCCGCCGCTCGGGTGCCTGAAGTGGTCCAGAGAACGCGTTGATGCTGAACCAGGGGAACATCGGGAGCAACCATCCAAGCGCCTGTCACTTCATCAAAGTTCAATTGCCGCCCCCATTGTTCTGCCAACCATTGCGGCGCCATACCCGCCCAATTGGCGAGAATCGAAGTGTTGCCCTTCCAGCGACCGATGGCCCATGTTGATTCCCAACTCGCAAAAGATCCCAACGTCGCGTGGTTGTTGAATCGCGCCAAAATCAAGGGGTTGTTTTGGGCTTCCAGCCATGACACAAACGAAGAGTCTCTGTTTCCGAGATTGACGACCGATGCTTGCAAGAGGCCGATGGAAATCATGCTTCCCCGCGAAGGGTTCTCGATCCATTGAACGTCGTGATTGGCATGCCATTCGCCTCTGGTAAACTCTGGCCAAACTTCCCGATTCCAACCTACATCAAGGGTCGTTCTGGGCCTCGCCGATGGACGAAATGCATCCAGAGGAAGCGGCACAATTCCCGTGCGCGACCTGCGCCAATTCAGTGACCACTCTCCACTGTTGAGCAAGGTTTGACTGGAAAGCGACGAAAATGGCGCGGCAGCCACATAGCCGAATGATGATTGCAGGCGCCCCTCTGCACCCCACCCACGCTGGTTTCTAGACAAAAGAGTCACGGCCAGTCGCGGTCCCGAACGAGCGTTGTTTCGGATCATGTCCAACTCCAACGAAATGTCATTGGGAGATTTGAAAGACAGGGAACAATCCAAGTCCATGACCAGTTGGGGCAGATGACGGCTCAACGAATCTTGGGCATGGAAGTCCGCAGAAGCATCCCATCGAAGGGTCTGAGACATTTGAACCTTGTCAACTGCAGCCAATCCTGACAGCCTTTCGTAGGTGTCAGACATGTGTTTTGGATGATACAGTCGTCCAGTTGAAACGGCCATAGAATGTTGCCAAACTTCACCTCGGATGCCTCCCAAAAGGCCCTTGCCAGTTTGAGGGTGTTGGCCACCCCATGTCACATGACCCCATGTAACCTCTTGATGCGGTAAAAATCCAGCAGGGCGCAAGGAATCAGGCCATGCAACTGGCCATGACAAATTCCTGGCTGACCACGGGAGCAACTTGATTTCGAGGTTGGCCGTGGCCGAGAGGCCAGTCATGGTGTCCAACACCAACTCCACGAGTCCGCTGTGAAAGGTGGCCAAGCCTCGTTCTTGAGCGCCCAAGGCAATCCGTTCTTTGGCATCTCGGAGTGCGGCAAGCTCGAGAGGCATACCCGGGCTCAATTCGGAAACTCCCAACAAAAAATCCACAGGCAGTCCCGTCCCCTCACCCTCCATGTGTACGGACCCAACATGCCACCTGGAGCCCACCTCCACGAACAGAAGCAAGGAATGGCCTCGGCGCTGTTCTATCCACGAGGTAAGCACTTGGGCCTCGAGCCACCCTCCTTGATGAAGTCGTCTTTGTAGCGCCGTGGCGTTGATGGCAGCGATCTCTTCGGGACTCAACATCGCTTCAATTCGATCGTTACGCGCTTCTTCTGGACGACCTCGTCCCCACGCGATCCGAAACTTTCGGGTCGCATCGCGAGGTTGTTGAGGCAGCAACGCCTTCCAGGATGCGATGTCTGATTTGCTCGGTGTCTCGCCTTGTTCCGGTCCAATCTGAATCTCGATGGACTTCCATGAGGAGATGTCAATTTGGGCATTTGCTTCTGCACCCCAATTGTAACTTGCGCACATGGCAATCAGCAAAGCCCAACGACAGGAAATCCGTGAATTGAAACGGCGAAACCATCGATGGGAAACCCGCAAAACCGTTGTCGAAGGCAACAAATGCATTGGGGAACTACTCAAAAGCGATTGGAATGTGGAGCGAATCTACTGCACCGCTGCGTGGAAAGCCTCTCATAGCACATGGATTGCGGACCAACCCCAACGAGAAGGACTGATTTGGGAGGAAGTCAGTGCCAAGGATCTGGAGATGATGACCAACTTCAAGACCGCGCCTGGCGTGTTGGCCGTCACTAACTTTCAGTGTGCCCGCTCAGTCGAGGTATCGAGCCAACCTTGGTTGTTTCTCGATGATGTTGGGGATCCAGGCAATGTCGGAACGCTGGTTCGAGTGGCCGACTGGTTTGGCTGGGGCGGCGTGATTGCAAGTCCTCAATCCGCAGATCCAATGAGCCCCAAGGCCATCCAAAGTGCCATGGGATCCACCTTCCATGTGCCCATCCACGTGGGCGCATTCGAAACGATTGCTCCTTCGGTCTTGACATGCGCTGTGGGATTGGATGCGGGCGGAGATCCGTTGTTTCCTCAGCCCAATATCCTCAAGCCCACCCTGGTGGTGGTGGGATCGGAATCACACGGTTTGACCGAAAAGGTGGCCCAAGCGTGTCATCACATCGTCTCCATACCGGGCAGTGGCAGGGCTGAATCACTGAACGCCTCAGTCGCAGGTGCCATTGCCATGGCCATGTTCACCCTGCAACGAGCCGATTGATCGGCATGGGCCTGAAGAAATTTCACACCATTTACGTTGAATTTCCTCATCGCTCCATCCCCTTCCTTGAAGCTGTCCGACCACGCTGTTCATTCGATTTCTCCACTCCCGGCGGTCTTCTTCACTCACTGGTTCTGTCGAGGTCTGTGAGGAGCTAGTCTCTTTCAGACCGAGGAATTCACAGGACAGACGCTGGTTTGGCCAAATCTTCATTCCGGCATGCATCTGCATGTCAAACAATCGGGCCATGTCGCGCTCGGGCTTTTTGGAATCGGAATCCGTCTTCCAATCCAAGATTGAACCAAAATGCAAGCACACCCTTCCTTTGTAGCCCACAAGACCTGTCCACATACTCAACTCATCCTCACCCTGTTGTTTCACGTAATGACCAAACCTCTCCTTCGTCAGCAATTCGTGAACCTTCATCGCATCACAGGGGTCCCATTCGTAACTGATGGAGACGGGCACCACGTTCAAGGAATTCCAAACATCCTTCTGGCAACCCTCTGACAACGTGCGCATCAATGCGGGTGCAGTCAAGTCGATGCCATCCTTGGCACGCCCCTCGCGATGGGCTAACCAAACGGCATCCCCACGATGAATGGCATGTCGGATGTAACTGGCTGTGCGAAGGCTGTGGTACAACCGTTCTCTCGGGGATCCCGAACGCTGAACCACAAAGCACCGGTTGAGCCGAACCAAATCGCGGATCCACTCGGACGCCAGCAAATTGGAACCGATGCCAATTTCGGTCGGCATCCTTCCAGATTCCATCAGTGCGACGTTGATCAGCGAGGGGTCGAGGACGATGTCGCGGTGATTGCTCAGGAACAACATCCCTTGCTCCATGCTCTCCTCAACGCCCTCCCATGTCACACCGGAGGTTGTCTCCTCGATCAGGGCATCCAAAAAAGGCTTCACCACATAGGATTGGAAGTGATCCACGTGTTCGATGTTCCGCCAACTCTCAACCACCCTTTCCGCGCGGTCGGATGGAATCAACCTGGAAAGATCGCCCACCCAATCGCGACTTTCTCTGAGAGCAACCATGGCTTCTTGTGCACGCAAGCCCGACAATGGCGCGATGTCTTCAAACCCCTGAACCTTGCAGTCTTCCTCAATCATGCCGCAAGATAACTTGCCCACTACCTTTGGACAATGCAGTTTGACGAACTCAAGTTGAAGCGACAATTCTTGAACGCGTTGGAAGACCTTGGGTTTCAAAAGCCCACACCCATTCAAGTGCAGGCCATTCCACGAATTCTCGCAGGGCAAGATCTAATCGCCGTCGCCCAAACCGGCACTGGAAAGACTGCAGCTTTTGTGCTGCCCATTTTGCAGAAAATTCAGGGAAGACGAGATGGGGCGCCACGCGCTTTGATTCTGGTGCCAACCAAGGAACTTGCGCTTCAAGTGCACAGGGCTGTGGAAGACTTTGGCAGCTACACGGATTTGCGATCTCTGGCGTTGGTTGGAGGTGTGGGGCCGAAGACACAGATCGAGAAACTTGAACAGGGTGTAGAACTCGTTGTGGCCACTCCTGGTCGGTTTTTGGAATTGTACCTGCGTGGTTCGCTTGTGGTCAAGAAGATTCACATGGTGGTTCTCGACGAAGCCGATCGCATGATGGACATGGGGTTCATGCCACAGTTGCGTGACATCCAGGAAATCATTCCACGCAAGCGGCAGAACTTGCTTTTCAGCGCCACCTTTCCCCAACGGGTGGAACACCTCGCGGATGATTTTTTGCTCTGGCCTACGCGGATTGAGGTGGCACCAGAGGGAACCCCGGTAGGGACCGTGTCGCAGTTTGCGATGGAGGTGCCGAATGTCCAAACCAAACTGCATATCGTCCTCCACCTCATTCGTCAGTCATCGGCAGAGGCGAAGACCCTAATTTTTGCACGAACCAAGGAGGAGGCCAAATCCATTCGAGCCTTTTTGTCGGACGCGTTGCAGGAAGAGATTGTCGATCTCCATTCCAACAAAGCGCAGCACACCCGGCTTGCAGCCATGGAAAAGTACAGACAGGGTTCGGTGCGAATCTTGGTGGGCACAGACGTGGCCAGCCGCGGCATCGATGTTCCCGAAACGGAGATGGTCATCAATTTCAACGTTCCGCGCATGTCGGATGATTACGTGCATCGCATTGGCCGCACTGGACGTGCAGAGCGATTGGGTTCCGCGTACACGTTCATTGATCCGACGGACGTGTTGGCATGGAAACGCATCTTGGATCGGCTGCCCAAGGACAAACCGCCGCAAAAATTGGCCCTGCCGCCGGAGATTGAAATCGCGGAGACCCCTCCCTGGGAGGCCAAGTCCATGGCACGAACCATCGATTTTCAAAAGCGGAAGGCGGACCCAACATACAAGGGTGCCTTTCACGAAAAGAAGCGCAGGCCTCAAGGTCGAAGACGCCGAGGATGATCCTCTTGGGGCTTCCACGGAATGAGTCGCGCCCCATCCACTACGTAGCCCTCATCGAAGCACATCACTGCGAGTTTTCCATCCTTCAGGGGATGAAGATGCGTGTGGTAATCGAAATCAAAGCCACGACGTACCAACCAAGCGACGCTTTCTTCCGCCACTTGGGCATCATTCACCTCGTTTTGGTTGGTGCGCCAAGCCTTGAGCAAGTTGCGATTGCGATCGAGCGTCTTTCGCACGCGCCAATGAGAAGTTGTCCATTTCATCTGTTTCCTTGTCATCATCTTCGGCAACCTGCAAGATTTTTGGGTATTGCATCATCTTCAATTGGCCGGTGCACATTGTGAATGCACAAATGTCGATGGGCTCTACCTTCGTCTCATGAATTCATGGAACACAGTCGGCGTCGTTGGTGCGGGTACCATGGGCAGTGGAATTGCTCAAGTGGCAGCTCAGGCAGGCTGTCAGGTTTGGCTTTGTGACCAAAACCCCGAGGTTCTTCATCAAAGCGAACGCTCACTCCAAGGCATCTTGGCTCGGCTCGTGGACAAGGGGAAGATGACTTCGGATGAGGCATCCGAGGTTGCAGGACGAATCGTGCGGACCACAACGTTGGACCAACTTTCGACGTGCGATGTGATTGTTGAAGCCATTGTCGAAGACCTCTCCGTGAAATCCAAGGTGTTCCAAACGTTGGAAGGCCTGGTGTCCGAAGCCTGCATCTTGGCCACCAACACATCTTCCTTGTCTGTCACAGCATTGGCCAGCGCATGCAAACTCCCCAACCGAGTCATTGGCTTGCATTTTTTCAATCCGGCGCCTCTGATGGCGCTTGTGGAGGTGGTTCCGGCACTCCAAAGCGAACCAGGACTGGTGGATGTGGCTTGCGAACAGATGACGGCCTGGGGCAAGTCCCCCGCTGTGGCGAAGGACACCCCTGGATTCATTGTGAACAGGGTCGCAAGACCGTTTTACAGCGAGGCTCTCCGGATTTTCGACGAAGGAGTGGCTTCGCCTGCTGACATCGATGCCTCGATGCGAGCCCAAGGATTTCGCATGGGACCCTTTGAATTGATGGACTTGATCGGGCATGATGTCAACTACACGGTGACCTCCACAGTTCACGCTGCCTTTTTTGGCGATTCGCGCTACCGTCCCAGCCACACCCAACGTCAGTTGGTGGCCGCCCAATGGTTGGGTCGAAAGACGGGGCGAGGCTTTTTTGAATACCCCAAAGACCAACCCCACACGGGCGCTCAAGGATCCGCCGTGGACGGGGTGGCTGAACGCATCTTGGCCATGCTGATGAACGAGGCATTCGACGCTGTGTTTTGGCAAGTGGCTTCCCCTGAACACATTGATCTTGCCATGCAAAAGGGGGTCAACTATCCCCAGGGGCTGATTGCTTGGGCTGAAGCCTGGGGTTTGAAACGTGTTGTGACTGTCCTTGACGGTCTGCACCAAAAGTTTGGCGAAGAGCGATACCGCTGCAGTCCTTTGCTGAGAGAACGAGCATCAACCGGCGAGCGATTCTTCAGCCCTTGACGATCCCCTCCTCGCCTTTTTTGTTCTTTGGCGTTCCCTCACGAAATGCGTCGCACCCCGCAAAGCCTGTGGGTCTCCAAGCCATCTTCAGTGCGAACAATGCCCTGGTCTGTCAATCCATCCATCCTGACCCACCCAGAGGCATGCACAATCCGCGAAGCGTCGAGACAAATGCCCACGTGTGATACCTTGCCAAGACTGTTGGCGAAAAAGGCCAAATCGTCTTCACGCGCTTCAGCCCTGGGAATGTCCTGGCCGATGAGAAACTGCTGAGAAGCATCTCGTGGCAAGGACTTGCCAACCAATGACGCAGCGGTTTGGACCAAACCGCTGCAATCCCATCCCCACCCACTCCGTCCTCCCCAATGGTAGGGAACACCAACCATGGTCATGGCCCACGATGCCATGCTTTGCCTCCAAGGTTGGGGATCCTTGCCCAAAGGAACGATGTCGGCCTCACCGCACTTCCAACCTGTGGATGTCTTCTGGACCCGAGCCCCCGCTGGCAGCCACCCCCCAGGCACTCCATGCCAGGCAGAGCACATGTCGGAGAGAATCACCAACTCCCCCACGACTGGCTGAATTTCTTGTTTGAACGACCGGCGATCGACCCAGCCCTCGTAGCCATCAGCAAGTCGAATGCGAACCCAGTCCCTGGGTCCCTCTTCAAGCACCAGCACCCTGTCTCCGGCGAGCACTTCATTCACGCATTCGGAGACGTCCGAGGGCTCTGCACGCATCGGGACATGGCTTAGAATCGCCCATGCCATCGTACCGGTGATCTTGGTCATCAGACGAGCTCGAGAACCACAGCAGAAGCGCCACCTCCACCGTTGCAGATGCCCGCAGCTCCTTTGACAAGACCTTGGCTTCGCAACGCGTGAATCAACGTGACCAAGATGCGACAACCGCTCGATCCAAGTGGATGCCCGAGGGCAACCGCGCCACCGTGTACATTGACCCTTTCCGGATCCAATCCAAGTTCCCGGTTGTTGGCAATTCCCACCACGCTGAACGCCTCATTGAGTTCCCACAAATCGATCTCCTGCGCATCCAATCCTGCCTTGCTCAAGGCCTTGGGAAGTGCAAGTGAAGGAGCTGTTGTAAACCATTCTGGCGCCTGCGCAGCATCCGCGGATGCGAGCAGGACGGCCAGGGGTTGCAATCCGAGTCGATCCACAGCATCCTGAGAAGCCAGCACCATGGCAGATGCACCGTCATTCAAGGTGGATGCATTGGCTGCTGTTACTGTACCTTCCTTGTCAAACGCAGGGCGCAATTGCGGAATCTTATCCAAACGAACGTTTCGGTACTCTTCATCTCGGTTCACCACCAAAGGTTCCCCTCGTCGCTGGGGAACCTCCACAGGAATGACTTCATCGTCGAATCTTCCTTCATCCCAGGCTGCTGTAGCCCGGCGGTAGCTTTCAATTGCAAAAGCGTCCTGTTCCTCACGCGTGATCTTCTTTTCCCGGGCGCAAAGTTCAGCACAGTTGCCCATGTGCGTTGCGTTGTACACATCGGTCAGTCCATCGAGCAGCATGCCATCTTGCACCTTGATGTTTCCAAACTTCATCCCCTGCCTGCCATCCAAATAGTGAGGAACTTGGCTCATGTTCTCCATGCCCCCAGCCACAACGACATCGGCATCGCCCAGCGCAATTGCTTGAGCAGCCAGAGACACGGCCTTCATTCCGCTGGCACATACCTTGTTGATTGTGGTGCATGGGACGTTTTGGCCTATGCCTGCGCCAAGCGCAGCTTGTCTGGCAGGCGCTTGGCCAGCACCTGCTTGCAGCACATGCCCCATGAATACCTCTTGAACATGAATCGCATCGACTCCTCCCCGCTCCAAAGCTCCACGAATGGCAACAGACCCCAAGGCCGGTGCTGAGACGCTGGACAGGGATCCAAGGAAACTTCCCATGGGCGTTCGAACCGCCGAAACAATGTAGACTTTGCGAGACATGACGTGTATTCTTGAGTGAAAGATCACGGCGAAATTACATCGTGGGTGAGCGTTTGAGCCATGAATTGGAACTTGAATGAAACTTTCCATAACGCAGTTCGTAGGAAGGTCCATCCTGCAACTCAAATGAAACAATGGCACTCCAAGGCATTCCTCTCCAGCACCAACCAGATCGCCTGAGAGAATTCCAAACCTTGATCCGCCATGTCCATCAAGAACCCACGCAAATGCGGCGGGCACTCCGATTGGCATTCAAAGAACTCCCCGTCGCAGAAGCTCAGATGCTCCGCGATTGGGTCGAGCGCCGGTTCTCATTGTGAGAATCAGCGCTTTTTTTTGGGCCCAACTGAGCGTTCTGCGCGTGGGTGACGGGAGTTGCGCGGATGACGCACGTCGTGTTCTCCGCGTTCTCCACGTTCTCCCTGTGTAGGATTGGTTGGGCGTGAACCCTCGGAACGCGGACCTCTCGGCAAAGCCTTGGGGGAACTGCCACCTCGAACGAGCTTGAGAAACTCACTTGGCACCCTCGTTTTGACATTGATCCTTTCACCCTCTGGCCCCACAAGCGCCAACGCAAACAAATGCACTCCGCCTCGTCGCATGGGGTCAGGCGCTGTTTTACCAACCCCTACGAGCATGCAATCTTCTCTTCGCAACGCCGGAAGAATGTCCTTGACGACATCGTCGCCAGCCTTCAATTTGAGCAGGGTATGGCCTTCGGTGGCACGCATCGTGCGATAATCCAATTCGTACGAATCTCCTTGCTCTGGACGAATCCGCAGCGAATCATCTGCGGGCAAATGCCCCTCGATCATCAGGTACAATCCTTTGTCAAACGATGACCAATGAGATTGAAGATGCTGACGCCAGGCCAAGGATTTGGCCACGACCAAGAGCCCACTCGCCTCACGTGGCAACTTGTTCACGAAATGCAGATCAACATGCTCAGCAGTCTGAGCTTCGAGATAACTCTTCACAGCTGAATACGTGGTCTTGACCTTGGGATTGGCTGAAGCACACACCCATCCCGCGGGCTTCTCGTAAATGAAGACATGGGAATCTTCATAGACCACGGGAAACGGTGCCTTGACGTGTTTGTTGACTCCTTTGGACGTTTTGGCCCCGTGCGCTTTGGATGCGCCGCCAGACTTGTCAACCTGATTGCTTTCTTCCATGGAAAGAACCTGCACGACGCTTCCTGGTTCGAGAATGTCAGATCCCTTGATGACGTTTGAGCCATTGACCAGGATTTGGCCTCGCTTCAACGCATTGCGAGCGCGTGTTCGGGTGGCAAAACCGACATTCTCCATCAACGCTTCAATCAGTTCAACGGGATGCGACACTTTGAATTCCTCCATGGCGCGAAAGTAAGGCGAAGGTCAGTCGAATCCTCGGTCATGCAGAAACACACACCCGACACAAAAAAGAGGCCTTCGCCGCTGCGAAAGCCTCCCTAACTAACAACTAAACTTAACCGAACGCCGTGCCGGAACTCCGACGCTTGCATCCAATCATGGACAAGGTGCATGACCCTCATCACACTTCCAAGCAAACCATCTCATCACACACGTTGAGTTATTCACAAGCGTCGTGAACAAGGTTAAGGAGCAGGCAACGGTAACAAGAACCCATTGTTGATCTTGCCGTCACAGCCAATGATGGCTGCGTTAATACACATCGAGGCAACCGACGCTGAACACCGAAAGCATGTTCATCAAGTCACCGACTCCCACGAGGTCATCCAAATCGTTGTCGTACGGGCAGCCTTCCAAACAGCCAAAGTCCGAAAGCAGCATCAACAAATCATCCACCCCGCGATGGCCATCCCCGTTGTAATCTGCGAAGCACCAAGGAACTTCTACGCAGAATGCGACTTCCAAATGCGATCCAAAGTCCAGTCCATCCGCTTGGTCGATGACTTCACCGAAGGGACCACTCAGCGTGTATCCCCCCGATTGTCCACAATAGCTGCCCGAGAATCCATCGCCCCCAAGGTCACTCCACACCAAGGCGTGACAACCTTCTGTCAGACACCAAGACGTGGAGATCGTATCCCCTGCAGGCAATGGAGTTCCGAGAGCCACGACGTCTTGCCCATCTTCTCGAATCAAATCCCATCGCATGTCCACATTCTCACAATCTCCCCACCACGTCAAGGTGGTGACGTGACCTAAGCCGCTAGCGAGCAGTGTCTTTGAGGCACTGAGTGTGCTGGCCTCCTCAGACATGTCCATCGCCTGCACGACAACCTGATACTGACCGGCATGAGGCACTTCAACGTGAAATGAGGACAACCCCCGCTGCTCTCCAGGCAACCAAGGTTCTTCGAACGTGGTTGTGAATACCTCCTCATGGCTCCAATTCTCCCCCTGAATACTCAATTGCCAAGAGAGATCCGTCAGGGTGGATTGTCCCACATTCAAGGCAACGGGTGTTCCCTCTACAGCCAGCATGCATTGCGTTTGGGGTGCGTCAATCGCTGCGATGGCAACATCCATGTTTGGTCGCTCGGGAAGCAGCATGGACCACGTTCCACGTCCGTACGTACTCGCGACAAGACGATGGGTACCTTGCTGCTCTGCAACTTCTACCACAGGAACCAAGGGCAGGCCATCACCTAGCAGAGACCATGATTGCTGTTCCTCAGACCAAAGATGCACCCCCAAATCAGAGCCACATACCATCATCCCATTGGAAAGCAAGACCAAATCATGGACAGGCAAAGCGGGTAGTCCAGCACTCCGATTCTGCCAGGTGGCTCCTTCATCCGGCGTGAACCACATTTGTTGTCCTGGATTGTACGTTTCACATGCCACCCACCATTGGGAGTCGGAGTCTCCAAGAACGACATCCCCAATTTGCGAACCGGGCAGCCCGTCCACAACCAGAAAATCATCCTCCACACTCGCCTTGTGGTAGAGAACGTGATTTTTGGCCACGAGGTAAAAATCTGGGTTGGTATTGGACAAGGTCAACACGGTGCTGCGAACATTGCCCAATCCACCCAAGGACGACCAGGTCAAACCACCATCATCCGAGGTGTGGATCGATTTTTTGGCAGCCACAATCCTTCCAGGAACGGCAGGATGAGGCATGAAGGGAGTCTCCCATGCACCAATTTCATTGGGGCCACCGCTGAAGAAATACGTCGCAATGTTGTTCATTGTGCGTCCCCCGTCATCACTTCGATACAGCATGCCGTAGTAGGCTGATGCATACAACCGACCTGATGTGTTGGGGTCAAAAAAACACTGCATGCCATCCCCATCCAAAATCCGGGCATCGTAAGTCTCCGTGCTCAACATGGTGCCATTGTCCTGCGTCCCGAGAAGCCATTGTAGTGGCTCGTTGGGATGCGTCGCGACATGATAGCCTTGGGCAATATGCAAGCCATCGGACAAGTCATCGACGTGGTCCCCATGCCATCGAAAGATCCCGCCATCATTCGCCACCAACACGGAACCATCTGGATGAAAGCGGAGATCATGCTGGTCGGCATGGGTATACGCTGCTTCGTAGGCTCCCTGCCAATGCAGTGGGCAACTCCAAGTCTCGCCCCCATCCATCGTCTCCCAAACGTTGATTCCTCCCACCAACACCCTTTCAGCATTGTGGGGATCCACTGCAATGCACAGATCCCAAAAGGCCTGACCTCCGTTGTCCGCGCCATTGATGGCATAGCCCAGCAAGTTGGGTCCTGAAAGTTTGGTGGCCATGGCTTCCCAGGTAACGCCTCGGTCTGTGCTCCTCCAAAAGGCCAAAAAATTCTGCTGGAAATAATGCCCAGCCACGGCGTACAATGTATCCCGACCCGCAGTGCCACCTGGTCCAGGGACCCAAGATTGGCCAGCAATTTGAATGCGCCCAATGCTGTTGTCTGAACTGGGAAGAGGGATGCTTGTCCAAGTCAAACCTCCATCCGAAGTGTGCGACAAACCGACATTTTCAACGGCTGCCACGGCTTCGTTTTCTCCCACCCATATCACGTCGCGTACCGCCCCAGGCAGGACCACATCGAATTCATTGCCGCCATCCTGGGTTCCGAGAATTCCAATGTCCGTGCAAACCCAACGAATGTTGTCGTGTTGGGGATGGGTTTGAATGGCGTGAATTCTGCGACCTTGACTTGGTTCGAATTGAACTGGCAGCGCGTTCCAAGACATCCCTCCATCCCAAGATTCCAAGACACCTATGCTGTAGGTGTCCCCTCCATTTCCATCCCCTGTGCACAACCAAATGTGCGCTTCATTGTCTGGATCAACCCACACATCTGTGGCTCCCAACGGGGCAACCACATCGGCACCAAACACATGCCATGACACGCCGGCATCATTGGAACGCCAAAGCCCTCCAGAAGGCGCACATGCGTACCAAACGGAGGGGTTGTTGGGGGAAATCTTGATTCGGTTGATTCTTCCAGCGCCACCATGAATGGGGACATCCTCAGGTCCCAGGTAGGTCCAGCTCTCCTCACCATTGACCGAAGGTTGCCATTGCGAACGTATCACCGCTGTGGCTTCCCACCAACCTCCAGCAGGTACCGGTTGCTGCAGTGCCCCCTGATGAGTCTGCCAATGGGACCAACGCTCGAAGGGTTTGATTCCCCTGGAACGACCCCTTTCGTGGGTCTCGAAATAGGCGTTGAATTGCCCTTGAGATTCTTGTAGCGACACATCAGGACGGCTCATGCCTTCTGACCAATGCTTCTCTGAGCGTTCCCCTTCCTGTCCCCAAAGGGGACCCAAACCCACCAGAAATGCCAAGAACCACGACGCTGTCAAGCGCATGCATGGGCTCGGCCGTTTGGGAACTGTTGTGAATGATTTCGCCCAGGACATTCCTTGAATTTACGCAAGAAATGATGAAAATGCGCAGTCTGAGCTCGTCGTTAAGCCATTGTGGGTTCCATCGTGTGGAAGACTGCTTGCACGTCGTCGTCTCCCTCCAGCCTCTCAATCAACCCTTCGACCTCCTCCACCTGTTCAGGGGTCAGTGGTTTGGTTGTCGTGGGAACACGTTCCAACCCCGATTCAACGATTTCATGGCCGTCAATTTCGAGTTTGGCCTGAAGAGCCCCGTACGACTCAAAGGGCGCTGAAATGATGATTTGGCCTGCCTCTGTATCTCGATCCACATCCTCGGCACCGACATCGATCAATTCCAAGGTCAAATCGTCCAAGTCAATGTCTTTGTCCACAATGTTGAAGAAACACATCCTCGTGAACATGAATTCTACAGATCCCGTGGTGCCCAATTGTCCGCCACCGCGGTTGAAGTGTGCACGCACGTTGGCGACTGTTCGGTTGTTGTTGTCCGTTGCGGTCTCCACAAAAATGGCAATGCCGTGAGGCCCGTATCCTTCAAAGGTGACTTCCTTGAAATCGGAGGTGTCCTTGTCGGTGGCTTTCTTGATGGCCCTTTCGACATTGTCTTTGGGCATGTTGGCGGCCTTGCAATTTTGAAGTACGGCGCGCAATCTGGCGTTGGTGTCCGGATCGGCAATGCCCCCTCCCTCTTTGATGGCCAGAATAATGTCCTTGTTCAATCGAGCGAAAATCTTGGACATCGCAGCCCAACGCTTCATCTTTCGCTCCTTTCGGAATTCAAACGCACGTCCCATGAGTTCTACTTTTTCGCGAAGATATTTCCACAGTGCTCCAACACCAAAGATGGGCGTTCAGTCTGTGTTTTGAGGCAAACCAAGAACGTCGCACGGAAAGCCAAACCCGGACAAAAACAACAACAAATCACCCGTGCCGATGATGCCATCGCCGTCGTGATCACGACCGCATTGAATGGTGCAAGTTTGGGTTGACTCATCCCATGAAGTTCCAGGGCCGCACAGGCATGAAAAATCACATTCTCCATCATCCTGGGTGGCCTCCGCGTTGTAGTTGCATGCCACAACGTACGTGCATCCTAGATTGGCAGATGTGCCGCCATTGGAAGTGTCTATAGGCAATCCTTGGGTCACAACAATGGTTTGATTCAAGGGGAAGTTGATGTGGACGTCCTTGCCCCCACCGGGCCAATCAATGACCAAGCTATCCGCGCTCTGCGCGCCACCGAGACCGAAGTGGATACGTTTGCTGTTTTGTGACATGTAATTTGTGCCGCACGTGACCGTTCTCATGTCTCCAATTCCGTTTCTCCACAAGGAAACGACGGCCCCGATGGCCTCTTGATTGCACGTCACTCCTACGGGAAGAACCGAAAGCCAATTGTTGTCGTTGGGAACACCGTTCAGGAGCCGAGCATGGGTCCCAATGCGGTGAGATACAAAATCCAAGGCCCCATCCATGTTGTGGTCTGCACATGCGGATGCAAAGGTGAGCTCATTGTCCGTGTAGACTTCGATGGATGCATTCGTCATCGGGAATTGGCCGCCGTTGTTGAGAAAGAACCCATTCACATTGTCTGGATACGTATTCAAAATGCTTGGGTAATTCGTGTATTGCGAGGTCCCTGTGCCGATAAACAAATCTTGCCATCCATCGTTGTTGGCGTCAAACCAGAGCGCTCCCCAGGCCAAATGGTCTAGCAGAATGTTCGCTTGCACGGAGACCTCTTCGAAGTTCAGCATCAACCCTCCATCCAAGGTTGGCACGTTTTCCGTTTGACGCAAAAACTTGTTCCCCAAATCGGCGCCGTTGCTTACAACAACATCCCAATCACCATCCTTGTCGAAATCTGCGAATGAGGAGCTCATCGCATAAATGCCCAAATCCATGCCCCAATCCTCAGCGACGTCCTCAAACGTTCCGTCTCCAAGGTTTCGGTACAAGGCATCTTTCCAAATCGTTCGGTCGTTGATCACATGCAAATCCAACAGTCCATCTCGATCCACATCCACCCAAGTGGATTGGAAGGATTGCTTGATGCCGTTTCCAACCCCGGCTGCCGCTGTGACATCTTGAAACTGCATGCCCAGGTCAACCCCTCCAAGGTTGCGAAACAATCGGTTTTCTTCAGAATTGCTCGATGGCGAATGGTAATGACAGAGGTGCACGTCGAGCAGTCCATCTTGGTCGTAATCAGCCACTGAAGCTCCATACGTTCGCTCAACGTATGTGCCTTCCATCCCGCCTGCATTGGGCACTTCGCCAAAGGATCCATCCGAAAGTCTCGCATAAATGCGATTCGGACTCAGCCTCTGCGTAACAAGCAAGTCTTGGTCTCCATCGTCGTCCAAATCGACCCACAGGAGGCACTTCGGCTCTCCGTCGTTCTCATCTATTCCCAAATTCACTTGCGTGAATCCACCTGCTCCATCCCCAGCGTAGAAGTAGATGTTGCCGGCGTATTGGCCGAATGTGAGATCGTCAAACCCATCTCCATTGAAATCGGCAAAGCTGACCCCATGTCCAAGATATCCGCCAGTGTGATTCGTATAAAGCACATGACCTTGGTCGCCATCGACAAACATTTGCGCGGACGCATCTGGCATCCTTACCATACAATATCCGCAAATGATGCTGGAGCCCATGAACACTGGCATCACAGCCACTCGATTGAAGACCCGAAAGAAAAACGTCATCGATGCCAACGTGAAGGGAGGATTTTACAAGAAAAGCCAAGATTCGCGAATCCCTAAAATGTCAATAATTTGCGAGATAGCATCGGCGAATCAAAAAAAAGTACAATGGAATGCACTATTTTGACCTCGAGTACCTCATCGAGGCGCATGAGTTTCGCTGCGTTTGGATGAAGGGACGCCGAGTCCAATCCATGATTCCAATGAAAGAAACCAATTTTTGGTCACCAGCGACCTCCTCCCTCTTCCTGGTCGCTGCCATGTTGACCTCGACGGGTCAAGCCCAAATCCAAGGAGGAGGATATCCCTTGAATTGGAAGGATACAGTCCAGTCTGATCACCCTTGGAAAGAGTTTCCTCCTTTGGATGTCGCAATCTTGGAGCAAGAAGATGCCGTGACAGCGACCATGAAAGACGCGCCATGGCGTTTTGGAATCGAGCACGAGGTGTCCTGGTCGATGTCCAATTCAGGAGTCTGGAGTGAACAAGATGGTTATCGGGTGTGGCGGCTCGGGATTTGGGCCGAACAAGCCACAAGCCTCAGCTTCTACCTCTCTCGTTTCGTGGTTCCTGAAGGAGGGGAATTGTTCGTCTACGATGGAAATCGCGAACATTTCATGGGGTCCTTCAACCACAACAACATGAAAGAATGGGAAGGATTGGCCTTGAGCTTGATGGAAGGAGACCGAGCAGTCCTGGAATACAGGGAACCCTTGAATTCTCCATTCGAAGGCGAAATTGAGGTGGGTCAGGTCGTGCAAGGCTATCGATCCCTGCTTCGAAGGGAACAAGAGTTGAGTAGCACCATGGCCGCCATGGGGCCTTTTGGCAACAGCGGGGCATGCAACATCAACGTGAATTGTCCCGAGGGATCGGACTGGCAAGTAGAAAAAAAATCCGTGGCGTTGATTGTCAATGGTGGATTCGCAACCTGTACGGGTGCGATGATTAACAACACTGCCAACGACGGAACACCTTATTTCTTGACTGCCAACCACTG
>JBEARC010000071.1:0-4297 GCA_041163465.1 Bacteroidota bacterium | reverse complement strand
GGTACTTAGGCACATCTCAGTTTGGTTGCCAAAACTGTATGTCACAAATGCCGATTGGCAGACTTCTTCTCCGTCGTCGAGATTGAGAAACGTGGCATCAGAGAAGTCATTCCCATTGAGAGCCGTGGGACTCCATTGCCAAGTTCCATTGGCCGAATTCCCGTTGCAGGTCATGTAATCACCTGGGTCGAATGTGCTCTCTACGACCATTTCTTCGCCATCGCATGTGGGCTGACTGTACAGGGCGAATTCGGGAACTTGGAGAACTTCAAAGGAGGCGTTGGAGGTGGCTGTTCCGCACAAATGCGTCAACGTGAGGTTGAAGTCATAGCAGCCCTCATTCAGGCTTGGAATCCCAACATTTTCAGTGAGGATGGTGTTGGTCGTAGGTCCGTCACATCCATTCTCAATGATCACCCCTGAGGCATCCACGACTTCCCAACAAAGCGTGGCCATGAGGTTGTCGTTGTTGGCTGCACTGGTCAGAATCTGCAGGGGTTCACTTTCACAGAAAAAATTGTTGAATGGGCTGATGTAGGGAGACGAGGGGGCTTGTCCGACCATCACCTGAGCAGGCAGGATTGTACTTTGGGAAGTTCCCCCATTGTAGATGATCGTTGCCGACACAAAAAACAGATCTGCTTCTAATGGGGTGAAGGCCAACGAGGTTGCCAAGGACCAATCGGTTAATTCGGGTCCAGGCCCGTTGGGGTCTAGCACAAAAGAGTTGTCATTCTCTCCACCATCCGAAACCACGGTCCAGATGACGGTTTGGATGTCAGCTTCGGGGCTGGTCAATCCGGTCAAAGTCGCCGTGACCAACTCCAGGCCAGGGCAGGTTTGTCCTACATCCACAGAAATCAACAAAGGCAAGACCATGGATTCGGGGGCATGATCTTGCGCTAGAACAGCACTGGAAACGGGAGGGAACCACCCGAAAATCGTCAGCACAAAGAGCCCAAACATTCGGGACAGTAGGTTGCAATTGGATTGGTTGAGCATGCGAGCAGGCAATTTCAAGTGAGCAAGTTACGCAGACCGCGTGAAGGGATGAACGTCGGGAAGGACATCTGTGTCAGAATCGTTGAAAAGTTGAGGGCGCACAACCAGAACGCTTTTCAAGTGCAAAGTGTTGATTGCTTGGGATGACATCCTTCCCTCAGGGCTCGTACGCAAGCTAATTTGGAGGCAAAATTCACAACCCAAACATCTTCATGAAACATCTTTCCCTCGTGGGAGTCGCTTTGTCGGTTTTGTCCCTTCAAGCATCCTCTCAATACACGCTGACGGTGGAAGCTTCCAATGCATCCCAGCCTGGCTTGACAACCTATCGATTCTTCGTCGACATGAACGACCCTACGGACCGGATGAGTGCCGTCTTCGCTGACGATGAATCACCCATGTTCATCGATGTTCCGGATGGCGCATTCAACAGCACATTCAATTCTTCGTGGAATGCTTCGGGCATCAACCCCGCGTTTGTTGCGGTGATGCCGGAGTTGGCAGATGACACGTATGCAACCATTGGCTTGACGGGACCTGCTTCGACGTCTGGACTGGCCAATGCGGCTGATCCGTCGGTTGTGGAAGACTCCACCCAGCCCATCACGCCGTTCTTTTTGACCAACGGCGCAACGTTTGTCGAGAGCAGCACCTTGGTGGGTTCGTCGTGGTACATCTTGAACACAGCTGCCAACGGGCTCCCGGATGCAGACATGAGGGTGATGATTTTGCAGGTGACCACGGCGGGTGCATTGTCAGGCCAAATCAGCTACCAAGTCTTTCCTTTGGGAGTCGGTCCCAACGAACAGCGTTACACGGTGACCTTTGATGGCGCGGGAATCTTTGGAGGAGAGGTTGTGTCGGGATGCACCGATGACGCGGCTTGCAACTACGATGCCTCGGCCATTGAGGATGATGGGAGTTGCGTGTATCCCGATTCCGGATTTTGCGATTGTGAGGGAAATGTGTTGGATGCTGCTGGCGTGTGTGGAGGTGATTGCATGATGGATGACAACCAAAATGGCATTTGTGACGACGCCGAGGTCTTGGGCTGCACCAACCCCACGGCCTGCAATTACAACCCCGAAGCGAACGTCAACGATGGTTCGTGTGATGGGGCACCGAATGGATTTTGCGACTGCGACGGTACGGTTCCTGACACGGACAACGACGGGGTTTGTGACGAGGATGAAATTGAAGGGTGTGATGATGGTTTGGCATGCAACTTCGACCCCATGGCCACCGAAAACGACGGTTCATGCGAGTACTGCTCCTGTGACGGGCAGCTGTTTTCGCTCTCTGTAGACACCGTGGCCGCCTTCCAAGATGGCATGACGCGCTACCGGGTGTATGTGAACATGAACTCGGCCACGGACCGGGTCAGTGCCGTGTTCTCGGATTCTCAGTATCCTTTAGAAATCCTGGCGCCAGAGGGCGCTTGGAACAGTGAATTTGCCAACACGTGGAACGCGGCCGGCGTGGATCCCGCGCTGTTTCAATCCAATCCAGAGATTGTGGATGATTCGTACGCAACCATTGGGTTGACGGGCCCAGCAGGTCTTCTCGGACCTGGGTATGAGAACGCCACGTCGGCAGACCCTTTGAATGTGCTCAATGGCTTTTTTGACACGGACGGAGCCACGTCCTTGGTTTCCAACACAGAGCCAGGGATGAGTTGGTTCATTTTGCCGACTGCCCTCAATGGGTTGCCTGATGCAGACAACCGCGTGCTCCTCATGCAGATCACCACCACAGGGAGCATCAGTGGCACCCTGAATTATCAAATTTTCCCGCAAAGTGACCCCACGGCGGCCGTCTACATGACCGCGAGTTTTGATGGTGTTGGGACGTTTGGCCAAACCGTGTTCTGCGGCTGCTTGGAGGCGAATGCCTGCAACTACAATCCGGAAGCCACCATAAGCGATGGGTCCTGTGAATATGAAAGCTGCCAAGGATGTATGGACGAGACGGCGTGCAATTTTGACCCGGAGGCCACCCTCAGCAATGAGCTTCTTTGCGACTACCCCGAAGTGGGATACGACTGCGATGGGGTGTGTTACGATGACGATGCCGATGGGGTTTGCAATGTCGATGAAATCGAGGGTTGCACGGATGAAATGGCCTGCAATTTCAACGCAGAAACGACCGATGAGAACAATGCCCTGTGCACCTATGCGGACGATTTTTACGATTGTGACGGCAACTGTTTGAACGATGCGGACGGCGATGGCGTGTGCGATGAATTGGAAATCTCAGGTTGCACCGATGCCTTGGCTTGCAATTACAATGCAGAGGCAACCGATGACGATGGGATGTGCGAATACGCAGAGGAATTTTACGATTGTGACGGCAATTGTTTGAGCGATGCGGACGGCGATGGCGTATGCGATGAATTGGAAATCGCAGGCTGTACCGACGCAGATGCCTGCAATTACAATGAGCTTGCCACCGATGAGGATGAGTCGTGCATCTTGGTAGGTGATGCTTGCGACGACGGCGACGAGAACACCATCAATGACGTCATTGACGAGAATTGCGAATGCACGGGAGAAGTCGATGTGGTGCTGGAAGCGTCGCCTTTGGCGTTTGATTTGTTTCCCAACCCCGCGGGACAATCCGTTTTCCTGCGCTTTGGCGAATTGAGTTCCCAAGTGACTTTGCAAATCCTCGATGCCACGGGTCGCCTTGTGTGGGAACGTCAGCACGTGGTGATCCAAGGAGCCATGGAATTGGATGTGGCGATGCTTGGCAGCGGCACTTACCAAATCATGGTTTCAGACACGCGTGGGGTGGAGGTGAGACGATTGGCCATTCAACGTTAAGGCCAACCTTCAGGCTTGCACAGGTCAACCCCCGTGCATCGCTCTCGGAACTTGCCCGGTCCTTCACGAAGAAGGATCGGGCATGTTTTTTGGTTTGTTTGGAAGTTGCACATCTTTTCACTTGGTAGGAGGACTCCGCGCAACGCAGACGACCTATCTTGCCTTCACATTCACACTTAAATTCTATCCATGAAACATTTGACCCTTGTTGGGATGCTTTTGCTCGGGATCTGCGTCTCAGGGCAGGCTCAGTACACCATGACTGTGGAGGCCACAGATGCGGTTCAAGCCGGCTTGACCACCTACCGCTTTTACGTGAACATGAACGATGCCACGGACCGGATGAGTGCGGTGTACGGCAACAACGATGCGACACTGCAAGTCAGCGCGCCTGCAGGCGCCTACAACAGTTCGTTCAATGCGTCGTGGAATGCTTCAGGAATCAATCCAGCGTTTTTGAATGTTTTCCCAGA
>JBEARC010000070.1:0-3617 GCA_041163465.1 Bacteroidota bacterium | reverse complement strand
GGGCAAGCTCTTCGTGACGGCCGGCCTCGGCGGCATGAGCGGCGCGCAACCCAAGGCCGCGAACATCGCAGGCTGCGTGTCCGTGACGGCCGAAGTCAACCCCGCGGCGGCGTACAAGCGCCACGAGCAAGGGTGGGTGGATCACGTTGTGACGGATCTCGACGAGCTTTCGCGCCGGGTGCGCGCCGCGGTGGCGGCCAAGCGCGCCGAGTCGTTCGCCTACCTCGGCAACGTCGTGGAGGTTTGGGAGAAATTCGACGAAGATGGCATCCTCGTGGACATGGGCTCAGACCAAACCTCGCTCCACAACCCTTGGGCGGGCGGATACTACCCCGTGGGCCTGGACTTCGAATCGGCGAACGCGATGATGGCGGAAGACCCCGAGACGTTTAAGGCCCACGTGCAGGCGTCGCTCAAGCGGCACGCGGCGGCCGTGAACAAGCACACGGCGCGCGGCACGTACTTCTTCGATTACGGCAACGCGTTTTTGCTCGAGGCGAGCCGCGCGGGCGCCGACATTTTGGCCGAAGACGGCGACGGGTTCAAGTACCCCTCGTACGTGCAGGACATCATGGGCCCAATGTGCTTTGATTACGGCTTCGGCCCGTTCCGGTGGGTGTGCTGCAGCGGCGACCCGGCCGACCTTGATGTCACCGACAACCTTGCGGCCGAGGTACTCGAGCGCCTCATGGCCGAAGCGCCTGCCGACATCCAACAGCAAATGCAGGACAACGTGCGTTGGATTCGTGAGGCGAAGGCCAACAAGCTCGTGGTGGGGTCGCAGGCGCGCATTTTGTATGCCGACGCCCAAGGGCGGGCGGAAATCGCCTCTGCGTTCAACGACGCCATCAAGGACGGTCGCCTGAAGGGGCCGGTCGTGCTCGGCCGCGATCACCACGACGTCAGCGGCACGGACAGCCCCTACCGCGAGACCTCCAACATCTACGACGGGTCGGCCTTCACGGCGGACATGGCCGTCCACAACTTCGTCGGTGACGGGTTCCGCGGCGCGACCTGGATCAGCCTGCACAACGGCGGAGGCGTCGGGTGGGGTGAGGTGATGAACGGCGGTTTTGGGATGCTCATCGATGGCAGCGACGACAGCGAGCGCCGTCTGAGGTCCATGCTGCACTGGGATGTCAACAACGGCATTGCGCGTCGCAGTTGGGCAAGAAATGAGGGGGCGGAGTGGGCCATTGACCGCGCCATGAACATGGAGCCCCGCCTGAAAGTCACCCGCGCCAACCATGCGGACGATGCGTTGATTTCCCAAGTGCTTTCTTGAAATCATGGAGGTTTATGAGCAAGCGTTTTCGCGAGATGAAATGTGGGGAGATCTTCGCGATGCCCGGTTTGATTCGTGCACGTTTCGAGGGGTGGATTGGTCAGGGAAGGACTTGCGAGGTGCGCGGTTTGAGGACTGCGTATTTCACGAATGCGACTGGTCAAACGCACGGATGCTCGGTGTGGGCCTGCAAGACGTGAGGTTTGAAAAGTGCAAAATGGTGGGCGTTGATTTTGCCGCGTGCAACACGCTGGGTTGGAAGGTGCAGGTGGTTGATTGCCGGCTGGACTCCGCCAATTTTGAAGGCATGGATGTACGAGGGATGACTTGGAAGGGCGGACGAGCCCAGGGAGCCGATTTTACAGGAGCGCAGGCGGACGGGGTGGATTTTGACGGGGTGGACTTGACCGACGCTGTGTTTGAACGCACCCGCTTGGAAGGAGCGAATTTTCGAACGGCCTTCGGTTGGCGCATCCGGCCCGAAGAGAACCGCATACGAGGGGCCAAGTTTCGGCGAGACGATTTGGCGGGTCTGGTGGCAGGCTGGAACATTGATTTGGAGTAATCGCGGGAAGGGCATAGGTAGGAAACGATTTACACTTTTTTCGTTTCCTGTGCGCGCATCGCGTTGTAGTTTTGCGGCCGCATGTCGCAGCGCACCCCGTCATCCACCCCTGTCAAATCCCTCGACGAACGAGGCATAGAGCTTCGTGCGCGGTGCACTCAACTCTTTGGTCGGTTTGGGATCAAGGCATTGAGCATGGACGATTTGGCAGGACATTTGGCTTGCTCGAAGAAGACGCTTTACAAGTATTTCAAGGACAAACGAGACCTCGTTTCCCAAGCCCTGCACAGCCACATCGACGGGTTGGAGGCGCAGATGACCGAGCTCATGACGGGAGAAGGAAACGCCATCGATTTGGCGCTGGCGGAGATGGAGAAGAAGCACAAGATGTTGTCGGCGATTAACTCCACCGTGCTGTTTGATTTGAAGAAGTACTACCCCAAGGTGTTTGAGGCGACGCATGCACGCCGACGGAACATGATTCGCCGGGTGGTCGTTCACAACGTCACGCGTGGAATGGAGCAAGGGATGTACCGTCATGACCTCAACGCGGATGCGGTGGCTGATCTGCACTTGGCCCTTGTAGAGGACATGGTACGCCAAGCGGAGAACGGGACGCTACAACGTCCGCTGGCTGAACATTTTCGGGTGTTGTTCACTTACCACATTCGCGGGATTGCCAGCGCCCAGGGCTTGAACTATCTCGAATCGAAACTTTCGACGAACTGATGATGAATCCACATGTGGGCCGCCGGTTGGCCCTGACACTGGCCTTGGTGAGCTTGGCAATGGGTAGTTTTGCCCAGCGCGAGTTAAGCCTGGTTCAAGCCCAAACCCTCGGCGTCGAAAACGCCTACGCCATGCAGCGCGCCCGCATCGACGTGCAGGTGGCGAAGCGCGACGTCAAGGAACTCCTTGCCACAGGCCTCCCGCAAGTGACGGCATCGTTTGACGTCAACCACTTCCTCGACATTCCAACCCAGGTGGTGCCGGCGTCGTCGTTTGATCCTGATGTGCCTGATGACATCGTGCTGGAACTGTCGTTTGGAACGACCCAAACCGCAACCGCGGGGTTGAACGCGACCCAGTTGATCTTCAGCGGCAGCTACCTCGTGGGGTTGAAGGCCTCGCAGGTGTTTGCGGACGCCAAGGCGCTGGCGGTGGATGCGACGGAAGTGGAAACGCGCCGCTTGGTGGCTGAAGCGTATGCCACGGCCCTGGCCGCGGAGGCCAACGTGGAAACGTTGGACCGCGCCTTGACGCTGGTCAAGTCCTCGGAACAGGAACTGCGCGAATTGGCCAACGAAGGGTTGGTGGAGTCAGTAGACGCCGACCAGCTTCAACTCACGCGCCAAGCCCTCGAGCAGCAACTCAGCACCGGCCGCCTTCAGGCGGAACTCACGAAACAGCTGTTGCTGTTTCAGTGTGGACTTGATGTGGATGAGGACGTGGTGTTGACAGACAACCTCGAAGGGCTTACGGCTGTGGTGGTTCCGGAAGCCGTGCAGGCCAGTTTGAACTTGAGCGCCATCCCTGCGCTGGAAGAGCAGCGTCGGTACGTGGCCTTGGCCGAGCTCGACGTTCAAAACCGCCGCGCCGAAGGATTGCCGCAAGTCGCCGCGTTTTACGCCAACAGTGCGCAGGCCTTTCGCGACCCGGAATTCCCGGTCCTTGCCGACCAAAACAAGTGGTACCCCTCCCAGATCGTGGGCCTGTCGGTGAACATGCCGATTTGGACGAGCTTCGGCGGCAAGCAGCGCGTCGAGA
>JBEARC010000069.1:0-6904 GCA_041163465.1 Bacteroidota bacterium | reverse complement strand
ATAATCTTCGGGATCATGTCCACCGTAGTACGTCCATTGACCCAGTCCCAGCGTACCATGGATGTATTTGGCGGTAGGAAGGTTGCGGTTGTCTCCCATGATGGTCACGTCCGGGCGAATGAACTCCTTTCGAAAGGACGTGGTTTGTCCCATGAATCCGGCAATCACCCGCTCGTGGTTCTGGGTTAGCATCGTCGGAACAATGTCCCATTTCGCCGAAAAATCAAACAACGTGAAGAAGTCGTTGATGGGCTTGATGTCCGAATGATCCTTCGTTCCGTCAATGTCCGAAAACTCGTACACCAAGGGGTCCATTTCCAGGCGGTAATTCTGAAAAGCCATCCCAGCCTCGTAATTCAGCTCGTTCTGGGCCCCAGGATTAGCCGGGTCACCATCAAACATGGGCGCGCAGATGTCCGTGGTTTGGGCAGCAAGCGCGATGTCGTAGCTGTCTGTGCCCGAGCACATCGTGAAGAGAAATCCGCCCCCGACTACAAATTCTTGGATGGTCGTTGCCACCTTTCTCTTCATCTCACTCACCTTTTGGAAACCCATGATTTGGGCTGTGGCGTTTTGACGCTCCACCTCTTCTTGGTACCATGCCGCCGAGCGATAGGCCTTGTAAAACTTGCCAAACTGTCCTGTGAAGTCCTCGTGATGCAAGTGAAGCCAATCGTACTTCGGCAAGTCACCTGTCAAGATTTCCGTGTCGTACACCACATCATATGGAATCTCAGCGTAGGTCAACACCAAGGTCACGGCATCGTCCCACGGCATTTTCCCGTCAGGACTGTAGACGGCCACCTTCGGAGCTACCTCGAGTTTCACCGACTCCATGTTGACCTCGGGGTTGGAAATTTCTTGCAAGATCTGACTTGCTTGGACATCTGCGATGACCTGATGAGACACGCCGCGAATCACACATTCGTTTTGGATGGCACTGATGTTGGGCAACAAGAAACTGCCGCCTCGGTAGTTCAACAACCACTCCACCTCTACCCCTTGCTCCAACACCCAAAACGCCACGCCATAGGCCTTCAGGTGATTGGTCTGTCCTTCATCCATGGGCACCAAAATCCTGGAGGCCCATGCATCCCCTACCAGCCCCAGCAACAACGCCAGGGAAAGGATTCGATTCCACGCCAATTGCTTCACTCTTCCCATGTTCTTCACTCCCCGAAGATACGTGTTGCCCTTTGACTTGACCAGACCTCATAAGTGGGCTGTGCCTTCATGCCCAAAGCCCAAAGGAGCATCAACGGAGCCTTAAAATGGCATGTCATCATCACCTCCCACATCGTCGTTCATTTTGGAGCCGACGGTGATTGTTTTCGCTGTGGCAAAGGATGCGTTGGGCTGAATGCCGCCCGAACCAAAGACGCCTTGCCCCCCAAACGTGTCGTAATTCGTGAACTTGGCCAAGCGTTGGACAAACTTTAGTTTGATCGTGTCCAACGCTCCGTGACGGTGTTTGGCCAAAATCAATTCCCCCAGCCCTTCGGTGCTTAACCCATCCGGGTGCTCGGTAATGCCATAATACTCAGCGCGGTAAATGAACGCGACGATGTCGGCGTCTTGTTCAATGGCCCCCGATTCGCGCAAATCTGACAACAAGGGTCGCTTGTCCCCGCCGCGGGTTTCAACATTTCGGCTGAGCTGAGACAGGGCAATGATGGGGACGTCCAACTCCTTGGCTATGGACTTGATGGAGCGTGAAATGCTCGAAATCTCCTGTTCCCTATTCCCCTTGTCCGAACCCGCACTCATCAACTGCAAGTAATCGATGATCACCAAATCGATCATGTGCTGCGCCTTCAGTCGCCGACATTTCGCCCGAAGTTCAAAGATGTTCAACCCTGGCGTATCGTCGATGAATAACGGCGCATCACTCAGCTTCCCCACGCGGCTGTAAAGCTGCTGGTATTCGTGTTCTTCGAGGTTTCCCTTTCGAAATTTGTCGCTGTTGATCTCTGTTTCTGAGCTGATCAAGCGTTGTACCAGCTGCACTGCCGACATTTCCAAACTGAACAGGGCCACTGGAATTTGATGATCCACAGCCATGTTTCTGGCCATGGAAAGCACGAATGCTGTTTTTCCCATGCCAGGACGAGCCGCCAACACAATCATGTCGGAACGCTGCCACCCACCTGTGAGTTTGTCCAAATCGTGGAAGCCCGACGCTACACCACTGACTCCATCCTCGTTGTTCCGTGCTGCCTCAATGTCATCCAACGCCTGTTTCATCACCGTCCCCATGCTCTCGTAGCTCTTTCGAATGTTGCCTTCAGCAACCTCAAACAAACGAGACTCTGCCTCATCCAACAAATCAAAGACATCCGTGGTCTCCTCGTAGGCCTTTGTGACGATCTCGGATGACACCCGAATCAACTCGCGTTGAATGTGCTTTTGAGCAATGATGCGGGCATGAAATTCGACATTCGCACTGCTCGCAACCCGGGTTGTCAGCTCTGCAATTCTGTGACTCCCACCCATCATGTCCAACTTGCCCTCCTTTCGAAGTTGCTCGGTCACCGTCAGAAGATCAATGGGCTCACTTCGATTGAAGAGCGTCTGGATGGCACGAAACACTTCACCATGCGCCTCCACGTAGAAACTTTCAGGCTGGAGAACATCAATGACTGCATTGACCGCAGCCTTCTCCATCATCATCGCTCCCAACACCACCGACTCCAAATCCGGCGCCTGGGGCTGAATCTTCGCGCCCGGGATGGATACGGCGCTTCGGCTTCGGACCAAATCGCGCGGGCGTCCTTGGGCAGAGGATGCCGAGGAGGGAGAGAGGGATTCGTCAAACATAGAAGGTGCAAGTTAGGCACCCACTCATGTTCTTTGTTCACACGTTTTCACCTCCTTTTTGCACAACCTTGACCCCATGCGTTGCCCACCTCAAGGTGGCAGTCTACCTTTGCCGCACCATGGGTGAAATGCTACAATTCCCGCAAGAAGAGCCTGACTTCAATGCGGCCCTGTCCATCAGTTTGGTCATTTTTGGATTTGACGGGGTTGACCTGAAAATTTTGCTTGCACGGAGCAACCGTGCACCCTTTGAGGGGGCTCTCTTCCTACCTTCGAGGTACTTGAAGGTGAATGAGGAGTTGCTGCTCTCGGCCAAAAAGATGTTCAACGACCTCTTCGGTTACGACAACCCGAGCACTGTGGAGCAATTGCGCGCGTTTGGTCAGGTGTTCAGACATCCCGGCGGTCGGGTGGTGAACATCGCCCATTACGCCTTGGTGCACACCGACGATTTCCGAGCTGAAGAATGGGAGCAACACGGCATGCACTGGGTGTCCGTGGCAGAAGTTCCAGATTTGGCCTTTGACCACAACGAGATTGTCAACTATGCCCGCGAGCGATTGAAGCGGAGGGTTCGGCGACGTCCCGTGGGATTTGATTTGCTGCCCAAGGAATTCACGTTGGGGCAATTGCAAAACCTCTACGAGAAAGCCATGGACAAGAAGTTTGACAAGAGAAACTTCCGTAAAAAGTTGTTCAAGTCGAAGCTCCTCGTCGACCTCGAGAAAAAATCAGACGGGAGCGGTTACGGCCAGCACAAGGGCAGCCTCCTGTTCACCTTCAATGCAGAAGCATACAGCGTGATGAAGCTCAAGGGATACGACTTCGTTTTCTAAATCCGAACCAAGCCAAAGGTTCCGATATCCGATCGGCCCAACCCTGGGAACTTGGCGTCACTCACAGCCCAAAGGCGGCCTGGAGTTCATCAACTTTGTCCAGCTTTTCCCAGGGAAACAATTCCACGCGAACTTCTTTTTCCTCGCCGCCCTCAAAGGCTCGAAAACGTTTGGTCACCACCTCACTGCGACGTCCCATGTGTCCGTAAGCTGCGGTCTCCGTGTAAATGGGACTTCGCAAATTGAATCGTTGCTCGATGTGGTAAGGACGCATGGGGAAGATGTCTCTCAAACGCGCTGCAATCTCACCATCCGTGACACCCACCTTGGCCGTCCCGTAGGTGTTGACGTACAACCCCACGGGATCAGGCACCCCAATGGCGTAGGCCACTTGAACCAAGGCTTCATCACAAATTCCTGCAGCGACCAAATTCTTCGCCACGTGTCGCGTTGCATAGGCCGCTGACCGGTCCACCTTGGAAGGGTCCTTGCCACTGAACGCACCACCGCCGTGTGCGCCCTTTCCACCGTACGTGTCCACGATGATTTTTCGGCCCGTGAGGCCGGTATCGCCGTGAGGTCCTCCAATGACAAACTTCCCCGTCGGGTTCACGTGCAATTTGTGGTCTCCCGCAAACAAAGCTTGCACCCGTTCACTCATCGACGCCTTGACACGTGGAATCAGCACTTCCGCGACGTCGCGTTCAATGGTCTTCAACATGCTCTCATCATCTGGACCAAAGTCATCGTGCTGGGTGCTCACGACGATGGCCTCAATTCTCTTGGGCGTTCCATTGTCTTCATATTCAATGGTCACCTGGCTTTTGGAATCAGGTCGCAAGTAGGTCATGACTTGACCCTCTCGACGAATGGCCGCGAGCTCTCGAAGGAGCCGATGGGCAAGCTCAAGGGCCAGGGGCATGTAATTGTCCGTTTCCCGACATGCATAGCCAAACATCATGCCCTGGTCCCCCGCTCCCTGTTCCTCAGGACGCGTGCGTTCAACACCTTGGTTGATGTCGCTGCTTTGCTCGTGAATCGCACTCAACACACCGCATGACGCTGAATCAAATTGATATTCACTCTTCGTGTAACCGATGCGCGCAATGGTTTCACGTGCAATCTTTTGCACATCGATGTAGGCCTTGGACTTCACTTCTCCCGCCAACACCACTTGGCCCGTTGTCACGAGCGTTTCACAAGCCACCTTGGAGGATGCATCAAAGGCCAAAAAATGATCAATCAAGGCATCGGAGATGGCATCGGCCACTTTGTCCGGATGTCCCTCAGACACCGATTCAGAGGTGAAAAAATAACTCATGTCGCTTCAGATGGCAGCATACCCAACCCAGGTACACAGCCTCAAATGTAATGAACCCTCGTCGCCATTTTCCGAGATCAGACACTCACTTCTTTCGGAAGAACAACCGAATCGGAACCCCACTGAAATTGTAGTGCTCCCTGAGCTGATTCTCCAAAAACCGCTTGTACGGATCCTTGATGTACTGGGGCAAATTGCAGAAAAAGGCAAACGTGGGTGTCTGGGATTTGATCTGGGTGACATACTTAATTTTCACGTACTTCCCCTTCAAGGCTGGCGGCGGGTAATGATCAATGATGGGCAGCAACAGATCATTCAGCTCACTCGTTGAAATCTTCGAAGCGCGAGCCTGTCTGACCTCCAACGCCATCTCCAAAGCCTTCAGCACCCGCTGCTTGGTCACATTCGAGGTAAACACAATGGGAACGTCGGTGAACGGCGCAATCTTCGAACGAATGGCCTCTTCGACCTTCATCATCGTTCCGTGATCCTTGTCCACACGATCCCATTTGTTCACCACAATCACAACCCCCCGGTAGCTCTCCACAATCTGCCAAAAGATGTTCAGATCTTGTCTACCCATGGGATCACTCCCATCAAGCATCAACAGGCACACATCGCTTTCATCGATGGCCTTGATCGTGCGCACACTGCTGTAAAACTCCAAGTGATCCGTGATCTGCCTCTTTTTCCGCAGCCCTGCAGTATCCACAATCTCAAAATCAAAGCCAAACATCTGGTACCGCGTATGAACGCTGTCCCGCGTCGTACCGGCAATGTCCGTCACAATGTTCCGTTCCTCCCCCAAAATCGTGTTGATGAAGGTGCTCTTTCCGACGTTGGGCTTGCCCACCACCGCAAGTTTGGGCAAGCCCAAATCCTCCTGCTCGGGCAGGGGGGGCAAGGCCGCCACCAGGGCATCGAGTAATTCACCCGTTCCGTAGCCATTGTTGGCACTGATGCTGTAAATCTCATCCGCCAACCCCAAGCCATAGAACTCCTCCGCACCAACGTCATGTGCCCCTGTATCAACCTTGTTGCACACCACAAACACCGGTTTCCCCGTCCGGCGCAAAAGGTTGGCTATATCCAAGTCCAAATCTGTAATCCCCACGCCAATCTCCACCATGAACAACACCACATCCGCTTCCTCCAAGCTGATCTCCACTTGACCGCGAATCGCCGCCTCAAAACTATCCTCACTGTTGGTAATCCATCCCCCCGTATCAATCACATTGAATTCATGCTCTGTCCACAACACCCTTCCATACTTCCGGTCACGTGTCGTCCCACTCGTGTCATCCGTAATCGCTTCTCGCGTTTCCGTCAACCGGTTGAAGAGGGTGGACTTCCCCACATTGGGTCGTCCAACAATGGCCACAAGATTGTTCATGCTACGCGCGAAATTCGAAAGATTCAGGGCAAAAAAAAAGGGGCCCCGAAGGGCCCCAAGGATGGCGTCGACATACTCTCCCGCCGTGGCAGTACCATCTGCGCTGGTGAGCTTAACTTCTCTGTTCGGAATGGGAAGAGGTGGACCTCACCGCAATAGACACCTAACGTTCATGTAGGGAATAACCAATGCGCTCACTGGCATCACCCACAAATAGGATGACATACTGGTAGAAGATGAGAGACTGATAAGCTTTCGGGTAATTAGTACCGCTCGGCTTTGACATCACTGCCTTTACACCTGCGGCCTATCAACGTCGTCGTCTACAACGACCCTCAATGAAACCTCATCTTGTGGTGAGTTTCGCACTTAGATGCTTTCAGTGCTTATCTCATCCATACGTAGCTACTCTGCACTGCAGCTGGCGCCACAACAGATACACCAGAGGTATGTCCATCCCGGTCCTCTCGTACTAGGGACGGGGCCACTCAAGTCTTGAACGCCCACAACAGATAGAGACCGAACTGTCTCACGACG
>JBEARC010000068.1:0-3895 GCA_041163465.1 Bacteroidota bacterium | reverse complement strand
CCATGGGATGCCCCCCAAACTGTTCGAGGTACGAACGACAATCCTCGAGTGCTTCGTGAATGTCCACCCCGTGAACGCTGCGTGCGCTTCCCATCAGCAGTCCGTTTTCTTCAGACAAGACGATTGTGGGGCGGTAACGCGCTTCCACAAGGCGGCTGGCCACGATGCCCAACACGCCGCGATGCCAGCCTTCACCGCAAACCACAGTGCAGCAACGTCCGGCAGGCTGTTCGGCCATTTGGGCCAAGGCCTCCTCCGTCATGTCCTCGTCGAGATCACGCCGGGCTTGGTTCATGGATTCAAGCTCGTAAGCCAATTCATACGCAGAATTGTCGTCAGACGCCATCAGAAGTTCCACCGCTTTCAAGGCATGTCCAACCCGACCTGCAGCGTTGATTCTCGGTCCCAGGGTAAAACTGATGTCTCGCACGGTGTTGGGCACGCGATCAATGTTGGCCACGTGAAGCATGGCCCGGATGCCGGGCCGCATGGTTTTGCGCAGCTTCCGCATCCCGTGATAGGCCAAAATCCTGTTTTCTCCCCCGATATCCACGAGGTCAGCGCCGATGCTCAGGGCCAGCAAGTCCAAATGGTCGTAGACCGAGGACATGGTCAATCCGATGTTTTGAACCAATCCCGTCAACAACTTGAAGGCCACCCCGGCCCCTGACAGTTCCTTGAATGGATAGGGGCAATCCTCGCGTTTGGGATTGAGCAGCGCATGCGTGACAGGAAGGGTCTCTCCCGGAAGATGGTGGTCGCACACAATGGTGTCAATGCCCGCTTTCGCAGCCGCCTCCAAGGCATCAAAGTCCTTGGTTCCACAGTCCAACGTAATCAGGACAGTGCATCCAGACACCTTGGCCCGCTCCACCCCCTTGGGCGAAACCCCATAACCTTCGCCGTACCGCATCGGCACGTAAGGCACCACGGGAACCTGGAGACCCTTGAGAAAGGAAGAGACCATCGCCACCGACGTCGTGCCATCGACATCGTAATCGCCGTAGACCATGATGCGCTCGTTTCGCTCCATGGCTGCCATGATTCTCGAGACGGCTTTGTCCATGTCCTTCATCAGGAAGGGGTCATGGAGCTTGTCGCGGTTGGGGTCCAAAAAATCATGCACGGACTCAGGCGTATCCATACCGCGTTGAATCAACAGCGAAGCAACCATCGGACTGAGTCCCGTGTTGTTACACAGGTCCCTGACGTCGTTGGGATTGGGTGCCGTGGAAGGCTTCCATTCGAGGTTGTCCATGGATTGGTTTCTACGCGCTCGGGTTCCAGTTGTATCTTGCCGCACGTCAAAATTACGGACATGACATCTCACAGCATGTTTTCTTTCTCTTCAGCCCGCGCACTTCTGGCGTTTGGCGCCACTTTTTTTGCATTGATCACCTTCACAGGATGCCTCAATGACGACAATTTGATCGGTGAAAATTGCTACGACGAAATCCTCAACAACCAGGAGGAATTGGTCGATTGTGGAGGCCCCATCTGCGAGCCTTGTGATCCTTGTGAAAATGGTGTTTGGGATCCCTTGTTGGGAGAACAATGGCTCGATTGCGGTGGTAGCTGTGAACCTTGTGCAACCAACTTCAACGGCGTTCTGGACGAAGGAGAAACGGGTGTCGACTGCGGCTGTGCGGGTTGTCCTGCCTGCCCTGAATTGTGCGGCGATGGATTGTTGAATGGCTATGAGCAAGAGGTGGATTGCGGTGGTGTGGATTGTGATGCTTGCCCGACCTGTGATGACGGAATCTTGAATGGCAACGAGACCGGGATTGATTGTGGTGGAAACACATGTGACCCATGTGAATGTCTCTGTGATTGCACCAATGGAATCCAAGACGGCTTGGAGGATTACATCGATTGTGGAGGCCCCAATTGTGAGCCCTGTGAAGCATCCATTTCTTGGTTCTCTTCGGGGGTTCAATTCTTCGGCGATGCGTCGGCTTCAGCAGAACTCGTCAATGGCAACTTGCAGGTCACAGGCGTCAGTCTGACAGGAGCCCAAATCGGGTTTGTCATCGCGGAACCAGCCGATGGATGGTACAACGGATTGGTGGTTCCACTGAACCCTGCAGCCATGCCGCAAGCAGGGGCTTACACCTCTCCTTTGGGGGACAACTACACCACGTTGTTTGGTGGCAACACGACCTTCCAAATCAATTACATCGACCCTGTCTCAGGAGGCTATGTGGTGGGCACGTTTGTGGGGTCCATGCAAGACGCCTTGGGTAGCACAACCACCATCAGCAACGGACAATATTCCATGCCCATCAATTGAGGGCTGCGCACGGCGAGCGAGACTTCGAGACGCTGACATCAGATTGTGGAAAAGGCCTTCGGGGAAGACCCCCGAGGGCTTTTTTCTGGCATGAACTTCGTGGATTGTCAAGGACTCCCATCGTTGGGCTGTTCTCACAACCTTTCTCCTGCATGTTGATGCCCCTTTCCCCTTTGAACATCGCCCGCCCAGGGTTTTTGTTGCGTTCTGCCTTGAATGCCGTGAGTTGCGCTTTGTTGCTGACGGGCTGTGTCACGACCCAGCAATACGAAGCCTTGCAATCTCAACTCGATGAGGCGGAGAAGGAGAATACGGAATTGCGTTTGGCCCAGCAGGATGCAGAAATTGACAGCAGGGAACTCGAAGGTCAGGTCGCACGACTGACCACAGAGAATGATGCGCTGGCGGAAGATGCCAATGCGCTGGCCGTGGAATCCAAGCGTCTCCGGGAAGAAATTGAACGATTGACAGAACTCAACGATGCCTTGACCAGCCAAAGCTCTGGGAGGCTCTCAAGCATCGCAGAGGAGAATCGGAAACTGCTTGAGGATGTCATGGTGATTCGGGAGGAATTGCAGCGCAGAGAGGATGCACTGAATGCGCTCGAGAAGAGTCTCAATGAGAAGTCGAAGTTGCTCGAATCGCGCAGCCAGCGTGTGGAAGAGCTCGAGTCGTTGTTGGAGGCCCGCGAGCGAGCGGCGGAGGCGTTGCGTGCAAGGCTAGCCGAGGCCTTGTTGGGATTCCAGGGCAAGGGACTCAATGTGGAGCAGCGCAATGGCAAGGTGTACGTCAGCATGGAAGCGCAGCTTCTGTTCCCTTCCGGAAGTGCTGAAGTGGATCCCAAGGGACGCGAAGCATTGCAAGGGTTGGCCGCGGTCATTGCGGAACAAAGCGATTTGGAGATTGTGGTCGAGGGCCACACCGACACGGACCAATTGAGGAGCACCTCCATCCCGAGGGACAACTGGGAGTTAAGCGTGCTACGCGCCACCGCCGTGGTGGACATTTTGTTGGACAACCCTGGTGTGGATCCTTCCATGCTTGCGGCTTCAGGTCGCAGTCAGTACCATCCCGTGGATCCTTCGGACAAGTCCAAAAACCGGCGCATCGAGGTCATCTTGGCACCCAACCTCGACAGTTTGTTTGAATTGATTTCGGAGTAAGTCCCGATCTGTCGGATTCTCCCAATCCTTCTTGGCCCTTCTTGGCCTTGCTTGGCCCTTCCTGACCCCAACCTGCTCCATAATCGGCCCAACTTCGACCTCGCCAGTGCCGCGTATGGATGCGCGAGGCGTGCCTTCCTTGACGCAAAAAAGCCGCCCTCTTGGAGGCGGCTTTTCAATCACTCAGTGGAATCATTGTGGTTGCCCCACCAGGACTCGAACCTGGAAAAACGGAACCAAAATCCGGTGTGTTACCATTACACCATGGGGCAATTGCGCAAAGGCGGTGCGAAGATAAACAACGCAAGGTAACTTCGTCCATCATGGAGGTACGGAATTTTGTCGATGGCGCGCTCGAAACGACCGCCCAAGTCCTGGAAAATGTGGCCCCTGGAACCGGGGAGGTGTATGGTACAATCCCTCGTTCGGGAAGGGCTGAGGT
>JBEARC010000067.1:0-14066 GCA_041163465.1 Bacteroidota bacterium | reverse complement strand
GTTGTTGTTGAAGGCACCGCACAATCCCCGGTTCGACGTAATTGCCACAACCAAAACCTTCTTGACCTCTCGCTGGGTGGAATACACTCCTTCGCCCTGCTCCAAGCTCGCACTCACATTGGCAAGCATGGCCTGCAATTTCACAGCGTATGGACGCATTTGGGTAATCGCATCCTGGGCACGACGCAATTTCGCTGCGGACACCATCTTCATTGCAGACGTAATCTGCATGGTGTTCTGCACAGACGAGATGCGCTCACGTACTTCTTGGAGTCCTCCAGCCATGGCTATTCAATCAAGCGTAACGCGCAGTCAATTCTGCTGCTGCCGTTTCAATCACTCCGGTTTCAGCATCTGAATACTTGCCTGCCTTCAATGCTGCAAGCGTGTCTGGGTGTTTGCTCCTCATGTACGACAAGAATTCCACCTCAAATTCCTTCACCTTCGCAACCGGAACAGCCTTCAACAAGTTCTTCGTTCCGCAGTAGATGATGGCAATTTGCTCCTCGACTGGAAGGGGAGAATTCTGGTTTTGCTTCAGGATCTCCACGTTGCGCTCGCCCTTGCCCAAGACCGCCTTCGTGGCATCGTCAAGGTCCGAACCAAACTTCGCAAACGCCTCCAATTCGCGGAACTGCGCCTGGTCGAGCTTCAACGTTCCCGCCACCTTCTTCATGGACTTGATCTGGGCAGAGCCTCCTACGCGACTCACCGAGATTCCCACATTGATTGCAGGTCGCACTCCGGACAAGAACAAGTTGGATTCCAAGAAAATCTGACCATCTGTGATGGAAATCACGTTGGTTGGAATGTATGCCGAGACGTCGCCCGCTTGCGTTTCAATGATGGGCAGAGCCGTCAGAGATCCGCCGCCCTTCACCTTGTCCTTGAGGCTTTCGGGGAGATCGTTCATTTGGGCCGCAATGCTATCCTCTGCAATGACCTTTGCAGCGCGCTCAAGCAAGCGAGAGTGAAGGTAGAACACGTCACCAGGATACGCTTCACGTCCGGGGGGACGGCGCAACAGCAGCGACACCTCTCGGTAGGCCACAGCTTGCTTGGACAAATCGTCATACACCACCAAAGCCGGTCTTCCTGTGTCGCGGAAATACTCACCCACGGCTGCCCCTGTAAACGGTGCGTAGAATTGCAGTGGTGCGGGGTCCGAGGCTGTGGCTGCTACAATGACCGTGTACGCCATCGCACCCGCCTCCTCCAACGTCTTCACAATGCCCGCTACAGTGGAGCCCTTTTGACCCACGGCGACGTAGATGCAGAACACAGGCTCGCCAGCGTCGTAGAACTCCTTCTGGTTGATGATGGTGTCAATGGCTACCGTTGTCTTTCCCGTCTGACGGTCTCCGATGATCAACTCGCGCTGACCTCTTCCAATCGGAATCATCGCGTCGATTGACTTGATGCCCGTTTGGAGCGGTTCATTCACGGGCTGCCGGAAAATCACACCAGGCGCCTTGCGCTCAACGGGCATGTCAAAGGTCTCACCAGCGATTGGGCCCTTGCCATCAATGGGCTCTCCAAGCATGTTCACCACACGACCCAGCATGCCCTCTCCCACCTTGACGGAAGCAATGGTGCCCGTCCGCTTGGCCGTGCTTCCTTCCTTCAGGTCGCCTGAGGGCTCAAGCAACACAGCACCCACGTTGTCCTCCTCCAAGTTGAGAACAATGCCGCGAACGCCGTTTTCAAACTCGATCAATTCTCCCGACTGCACACTGGTCAGTCCGTAGATTCGAGCAATTCCGTCTCCTACTTGGAGAATGGTACCCACCTCCTCGAGTTGCGCCGCACTGGATGTGCCGGCGAGTTGCTCGCGGAGAATGGAGGAGACTTCTGCTGGATTAATTTCAGCCATCGCTTTGTGATTTTAACCCGATTAAAACTCGGGTTCGTAGTCGTGTTCAGTTAATTCACGGCCAAGCGTCCGAAGGTGGCGCTTCACCGAGGCGTCGATCATCTGATCACCCATCTTCAGCATGTAGCCTCCGAGGATTTCAGGATCCACAGTTTCAGTCAAATCAACGTCGCCCTTGTGAACATTGGCAACCTGTGCCATGATTTGGTCTCGCAGCGAATCCGTGAGCGGGAACGCCGTGGTGACCGACACCGATTGGATGTTTCGCAGGGCACGCAATTGGGATTGGCCTTCTGTGACCATATCCACCACCAAGCCCACCCGACCCTTGTTCACCAAAATTCGGAGGTAGCTTGAAACCAATTCGCCCAAATGGTCTTGCAACACAGCGTCAAGCACTGCCTGCTTTTTGTCGGACTTGATGATCGGACTTTGGAGCAAAAGCACGAGGTCGCGCGAATCCCGGAACAATGCCGAGAGCAAGTCCAAATCACGTCCTACCACGTCCATCTCCTTGCGCTCCTGCGCAAGAGAAAGCAGTGCTTTAGCGTACCGTGCGGCAACTCGAGCTCTGGCCATGGCTTAGTTCAAGGGGCTTTCTTCAATCAGCTTCTGAACCAACGCGGCTTGCTTGTGGTCGTTGGACAATTCAGTGCGGATCAATTGTTCTGCGATGGCCACCGAGATTTTGGCCACCTCCGCCTTCAATTCGGCGACGGCAGCCTTGCGCTCAGTGGCAATCGCTTCCCGCGCGCTTTCGGCCTCACGAGCTGCTTCATCCTTGGCCTTCGCCTTGGCTTCAGCGACCACCTTGTCTGCCAACTCACGCGCTTCGCGCAACATCGAATCGCGCTCAGCGCGCGCTTCTTGCAACAAGCGGTTGTTGTCGGCCTGAAGGGCAGACATCTCTGACCGCGCCTTGTCGGCCTCGTTCAAAGCAGAAGCGATGCTCTCCTCACGCTCCTTCAGGGCTGTGAGGATGGGACCCCATGCCATTTTGCGCAACAAGTAAAGCACCACCACAAAGGCGATGGTGGACCAAACGACTGTCCCGAAAGCGGGTGTCAGCAGCGCCTCCATCGATTTATCCGAGGGCGACGAGCAAGCAAACAATCACACCGAAGAGGGCAACCCCCTCGACCAGTGCCGCAGCCACGATCATGTTCGAGCGAATGTCTCCTGCGACTTCAGGCTGACGAGCCATGGCCTCCAAAGCGGAGCCACCAATGCGTCCAACACCGAGACCTGCTCCGATTGCAGCAGCGCCAGCACCGAGGCCTGCGAGGCCTTGTCCAATTTCAAGAAGGATGGTCAACAATTCCATATGGGAAGTTTTGATAGGGTAATGAAGAATCAATGATGAGCCTCGTGGGTCGCCTCACCGAAATAGATGGCCGCCAAGAGGGTAAAAACAAATGCTTGCAAGAACGCCACGAGCAATTCGAGACAGTACATGAAAATCATGAACGCCGTGGAAAACACGCCGATGCCGTATCCCGCAGCCATGGCATCGCCACCCTTTCCGAAAATCAGAATCAGGCTGACGAATGATAGAATGATGATGTGGCCTGCACTGATGTTCGCTGTCAAACGAATCATCAACACGATGGGCTTCAAGAACATCCCCACGATTTCAATGGGAATGATGATTGGCATCACAAAAAGCGGAACACCCGGAGGCCAAAACAAGTGGCCCCAGTAGTGCTTGTTTCCGTTGAGCGTTGTGAGCAGAAACACAAAGGCCGCCAACACCATGGTAATACCCAATGTGCCTGTGACATTAAAACCACCAATGAAAGGGATCAAGCCGAGCAGGTTGGCGAAGAAAATGAAGAAGAACACGGACAACAAAAACGGCAAGAACTTGTCCGCCTTTTTCGCGCCAATGTTCGGAATCGCAATCTCGTCACGCAAGAAGAGCACAAGAGGCTCCAACGCGTTCGTCAAACCCGTTGGCGCCTGCCCGGGACGTGAGCGATAGCTCTTTGCCATGCGCCCAAACAACAGGACCATCAAGCCCAACATCACGAGCATGCCAAAGATGGACTTGGTGATGCTCAAATCGTACACCTTGGGTCCGTGGTGTTCGTGGTCCGCATGGTCACTGTCACCATGGTCATGCGCATGTGATCCTGGAGAAGCCAACGAAATGTGGCCATGGCTCAATTCGTACGTAGCGTCGCCACGTTGGGCTGTCCGCACATCACCATGTCCTTCAAACGCACTGCTCATGAACACATCCAAACCATGCTCCTCGGAGTACACGATCACAGGCAGTGGAATATGAACGGCACTGTGACCCTCTCCCCACAAATGAATGTCGTGGGCATCCGCAATGTGGTGAATGATGAAGTTGCTCGGGTTGAACGCCTCCTCGTGCGTGTGCTCATCCCCATGGCTCTCATGCCCGTCAGAAGCCAACGCTTGTGCGGAGAGACCCAGGGTCAACGTCAAAAAGTAAATGGCCAATCGCGTGTACATGGTCGCAAATCCGGTGCAAAAGTACTCACGAAGTCTGTGTTCCGCGCAAGCAAATCAGTTCTTTTCGTTTTGTGGGGTCGCTGACGTCGTGGCCACCACCAAAATCACAGTGTTTGCCACGAAAACCCCGAAGGTGGAAAACACGTATTCCAGCCGGCCCGTTTCATGCGTCACCAAGAACGCTGTGATCCATCCGAGCGAGGCGAACAATTTCATCGCCGTGGTGCCGTTCACCGCAGCCACAAATTGCATCGGAGACTTCGAGCTGGCCTTGCGAATCCATCGAATGCCCAGCATCGAGAAGAGACCCAACGACAGAACAGTGGCGGGCCACCACCACGTGCCAACCAACGGCGCCAACACCGAGGTTTGTCCTGGGATGATCAGGGCAGCGATTGTGGTGCACGCCAGCGCCAACCCTGTGTTTCGAATCGACATGCTCACAACAGGGCCTTCAACACTTGATACATCCCCGCGGCCAAACCGAACAAACCGAACAGCGCCGTTCCAAGTGGTTGTTCCCATTGGAAATGTTCGTCCACCTTCATGCCGGCAACCACACCCAATCCGATGGCCACACCGAGTTGAATTCCCATTCCAGCAAACTTCACAATGGACGCGGGTTGGGCGCGCTTCTTGACCTCTGGGCGTGACGGCTCAGAATCAGGGTTCTGCTCCGCCATCCGTTGCTCAGAGCTTGGTCTGGGACATCGATGGTTTGGCGACCTCGGGCTTGGCGACCTTCGGCATGGGCGACTCGACTTCTGCGCCCTTCAAGGTATTCACAGCACCTGGCTTGCCCATCAATGGCGCCTCGTTCCGGGTTTCTTTGCGGCCCATGTGAAAGGTACCAATGGGCTGAGCACCAGCCTCCACACTCAATTGACCGTAATAGACCGTGCCCGCCACCTTGGCTGAAGCCTTCAGGGCCATCAATTCGGCCACCTCGATTTGGCCCTCCATGACGCCCTCCACTTCGCAATGGGCGCATCGGACGCTTCCCTTCACGCTGCCCTTGGGGCCTACAACCAATCGTCCTTTGGTGGTGATGTCACCTTCGAAGGATCCGTCAATCCGCATGTTGCTCTGGCTGCGAATGTTGCCTTCAAACGTTGTGCCTTCCACGATGCGGTTCACCGCATCTGTGCTTGGGGCTTCTGCGCCCACGGGGGATTTCTTGTTGCCAATCATTGAGGCGAAAGGTAATGTTCTGCGAAGAACATCACGTATGCCCGAAGGTCCTTGTTTTTGAACAATTCGACATAGTTTTCATTGCTAATCAACACCATGTCATACCCTGAAGAATTGATGTCAATCAGGGACTCTCGGTCGCCTGTAAAGAGGTTGTAGTACCCCATGCCTTCCTCAGTGTTTCTGAAGGATTTGACCAAAACAACCTGGGTCGATCTGTCGATCAAATTGCTGGTCACCTTCAGGCGCTTCGAGGCGTAAAATTCATTGTTGAAATCTGCGGCTTTGGCCTTGACTTCATCACCGCTTCCACGACCCACAGGGACGAAGATGGCGAAGTAGTGTTCCTTGTTGGGTTGAACCAAAAACGGAGACTCCCCACCCCCTTCGCCAACCTCTTCTTCCTTGGGTGTGGTGGTTGTTTGGGCCAAGGCAACACCCAGACGTTCAAGAATGTCTGCTGCGTAGGCGGCTTCTTCTGTTTCTGGGCAAGATCCCATCACCCCTTGCAAAGCTTCAAAATACGGTGTCCTGTCTCCGGTGTAGCTCGTCAAACCACCCACGCATTGCGCACGAAGAAGTTGGTACTTGCACGCAAACTGATTTGCAGTGTCTGATTCCAACACCTCATCAATGTCCAGGAGGACTTGTTGGTAATCCTTGGTGTAATAGCGGGACAACAAGCCTTCATACACCTCACGTTGGGCTTCTCTGCGAACCTCTGCTTCATCCAAAAACTCAGGATCCTCAATCAAACGCGCCCACTCGCTACCTGGATAAAGCCGCACAATTTCATCGGCCCAAAATTGGCTGTTGCAGTTGTCGCAGAACGGGTTTTGGTAGTTCTCCTCAACCTCTCGCTCCAGATAGGTCCTGAACAATTGATAGTGTGCTGTGGGGTGGAAATAGGAGCTGTCCAGGACGTCGATAAGCTCGGACCACGTCTCAATGGCCTTTTCGTTGTCATTGAGTTTTTCACGATAATCCAAACCCGCGTTGTAGTATGCCTCCGCCATTCGCTCCTCCTGCGAAACCCGCGATTCCGCATCGCATGGCAACGACGCCAAGAGCTCTTCAAACGTGGGGAGGTTGGCAGGGTCGAGTGGATCCAACGCCTCCATGGAATCCGATTCCTCACCTTCGACTGAACCATCCTCGTCTTCCGTGAACAGGTTGCCCAACTTGTTGGACCGCCGCCAATGGTCCTCAAGCACACGGTCACCCCAGTAAGACACAAAGGCCTGCTGCCCTGAAGCACGCAGCATGCTGTTGTAAGGCCAAAACATGCCATCGCCCACATTGGCGGCCAACACCTGTTCCAACGCCGCGGCCTCTGCGGCTTCACGCTCCTCCCTGCGGCGCTCCAAATCGATTTCCATGTTGCGGAGCACACGATCGACTGCGCGCAAGCGCAGATCCTCATCCATGTCACACAAGTCCAACAAACTGTCCACCTCCGCGATGATGTTGAGGTTTTGAACGAGGCTTGTCAAGTCCGAGGCCAACGACCCCACCTCTTCCTTGCGTTCATCGTCAGAATCCATGTACACCAAGGCACTGTCGTAATACGCTTGCGCGACCGGATATTCCAGGTCTTCCATGTACAAGTCGGCCAACTTCAAGTACCCCTTTCCCAACTGCCGGTCATTGTCTGTGTGCGCAGCCACGGAAGACTTCAACAAGTCCACCGCATCCTCTCTGCGACGATCTTCCAAGGCAACTTCCGCCAAGGCGTAGAACACTTGGTCGAGGTAGTTCACATTTTTCTTGTCGTCAAGCATGTCCTCCAAGAGCTCGACAATGGCTTCGCTGTTGCCGTTTCGGCGGTCGTAAGTCATCGCCTGCTGGACGTTGCCTTGGAAAATCCATTCGTAATCCACCCTCCTCAGATCAGACACCTCCTGGAACCGTTCGATGGAATCCTCGGTGTTTCCCGACTCTCTCAAACATTGAGCCAGCACGAACAACGCCCTCGGCCGGCGTTCATCACGAGGCGACATCCGCTCCAGCGCATCCTCCAAATGGCGGGCAGCCTCCTCCCATTTCTCATCCAACACCTTGTACTGGGCCAACACAAGCAAGGTGTGAACCATGGGTGCATCGGACGCATCTCGGATGGCCTCGGCTTTGCTGAGTGCGTTTTTGGCCTTGACATCCTCCCCGGTACGCATGTACGTCCTTCCCAACCAAGAAAAAGCCCACGCTTCTGCGTCGGGTCCCTCGACGGTACGCACCAAGTATTGGAAGATCTCCTCAGCCCTGGGGAAATCCCCCTTCATGTAGTACGATTTCCCAATGACCGTGTAGTTGTCGTCAATCCATTTGTTCATGATGGGTCGATTGAACGACTTGCGCAGCTGTTTGGGAGGCGCCATGGTGTGGCGATCCACAACGCGGGTGCATTTCTCAATCGCTCGTTCAGCAAGGGGAAACACCTGTGCAGCATTGGATTCGTCCGTTTCCAAAAACAAAGGCAACACCTCATCCCATCGTTCCTTGTGCAAATCGGCCAATTTCTCATCAGCCTCGGCCAACGCCTCGTTCGCGTAAAAGAACCCGTTGTACTTCGCTGTGGTGTTGTGGTACAACCGATAGGCCCTTCCATCCCGCGTCGTGGTGCACGATGCCGCAAGAGAGGCCAAACAACAAGCCATGAGAATGCGGGGAAGGTGGGTCATCAGCGCCATAATCAACGAAGGAGCCCCAAAAATATTGGATGGCCGCCTTCCTTTCACGAGAAACTTCGTCACTCTAGCGATATTCGCGCCATGTCCATGTGGAAACATCGGCTCCGGGTCACCGTTTTTGACGAAAGTTCCTTTTCCGAAATCCGTGTCTTTCGCGGTACGCCGCGACAATGGTTGGGTTGGGCTTTGGTGGGGGCGCTGCTCATTGCTCTCGGGTCCTATGTCCTCGTCGCTCGAACCCCCCTACGCGAGTGGCTGGTCCCGGGATATCTGGCCGAAGAAACGAGAATCGACGCCCGTGAAGCGCGCCTCATGGTGGACAGTGCTTGGCACATGTTGCAGCGCAACGAGGCCATGGTTCTCGCCCTTCGTCATGCCTTGGCAGGCGATTCGGCGGCCCTCGCCTTTTTGGGAGATGACAACGGGGTGGGTTGGCAACAAGGGGATGACCTTCCCCCCATGGACAGCGTGCTTTTCCTCCCCAACGAAGACGAATTGACGCTGAGGGATTGGGTGCAGGACGAGGATCGTTTCACGTTGCAGCGTCGTTTGAATGAGCGGGGCCAAACCCTCGGCTTCCCCTACCCCCCTGTTGTGGGTGGGGTGTCCGAAGGGGTGCGCGAAGGAATCGGGCACTTGGGCGTGGATTTGTTGGCCGAGGAAGGCGCGGCCATCCAAGCTGTCGACGACGGCACCGTGTTGTTTGGCACCTACACCGTAGAAACCGGCTACACCTTGGTGTTGCAGCACAGGGACGACCGAATTTCAGTCTACAAACACTGCGGAACCCTGCTCAAACAACAAGGGGATGTGGTTGTAGGGGGTGAGGCTGTTGCCGTCCTTGGAAACACGGGGACGATGACCACAGGACCTCACCTTCATTTCGAGTGGTGGGTTCGCGGCCAGGTCACCGACCCCACGCCGTGGTTGAGGCCCTCCCTCTGAGTAACCCGTTAGTCGAAATCAACTATCTTGGTAATACCCGTAACCGTAACCGTAACCGTAACCGTAACCGTACCCGTACCCATAACCGTAACCGTAACCCTTCTGTTGACCCACATCATTCAGGATGATGCTGATGTTCTTGACCGCGCCCTTGTTGTATTGGTCATCAATGAATGACAACAGTTCTCCTTGGGTGTAGTTAAAGCGAGCAACATAAAACATCGCATCCAGCATGGGTGTCATTTGTAGCGCATCTGCGACAAGCCCCACGGGCGGAGTATCCAGAATCACATAGTCATAGTGCTGTTTGAGTTGATCAATCAGGATCGCAAACCGTTCACTCTGGATCAATTCGCTTGGGTTGGGTGGAACTACACCGCCGCTGACTATGTCCAAATTGTTGTACCCAGAGGGCTGAATAATGTCTGCCAATTCCGCATGGCCAGCCAAGAAACTTGACAACCCGACTTCATTGGACAATCCGAAATCATTGAAAATCTTCGGCTTTCTCATGTCTACCCCGACAAGAATTACCTTGTCTGTGCCAAGTGAAAGCACTGAAGATAAGTTGATTGAAAGAAATGTCTTGCCCTCCCCCCCAATGGAAGAGGTCACAGCAATCACCACGCCATTGTTGGATTGAGTTTGCTTGGTGATGAATTTCAAATTCGATCGCAACGCCCTAAACGCTTCACTCACCGAGGATTTGGGCTTATTCAGCACCACCAAATTGCTCTCGTACTTGGAATGAGGTGCGATGCCTGCCATAGGGATGGTTGTGTATCGTTCCACATCTTGTCGCGAAACAATCTTGGTGTTCAACGCCCTCATCAACAACAATGCTGCAGAGGGAAGGATCACCCCCAAAAGCAGTCCCAACAGATAATTCAAGGTTCTGTTGGGTCCTGTGGGGCGCTGCCCTCTGTCCACTGCAGGGTCAATAACCTTGGTGTCTGGAAGGTTGGACGCCTGCAAAATTCCTGCCTCAGCTTTCTTTTCCAGGAGCAATTTGTATTGGCCTCCACTGATCTCGTATTGCCTTTGAATGCCAATCAGTTTCTGCTCTGTGGCTGGCAAACGGCTGATTTTCCCTTGGGCCTCTGTGATTCGTTGGTTCACGTCTGTCATGACCAAATCACTCGAAATCAAGGCGTTCTCTGTCGCGTTGTACAAGGCTTGTTTGGTGAATCTCACCTCCTTTTCCAACTCTCGAATTGCCGGATTGCTCGCTTCCAAGCTGTAACTCATGCGCTCAAGACCCACACTGGTTTCCACCAATTGTTGCGCGAGCTGAACAACAAGGGGGTCGTTGAATGAACTCAGTGTGGGTAGAGAAAGGCCCGAATAACTTTGCTTGCTCTCCAAAAATTCCAAGACATACTTGTAAAACTGGCGCTGCAAGTTCAATGAGGCACGCTCCTGTTCAAGCTGAATGAAATATTCTAGCATTTGAGCAGACTCGGAACTAAGGTCCACAATTAAGTTTTCTGCACGAAACTGCTCCAAAGCAGCCTCGCTGTTTCTCAGATTAGCCTCCATCTGAATGAGTTGGCCATCGATGAACTCAATGGTGTTGATGGCCATCATGTTCTTCTGACGCAATTCATACGTCTGGAGTTCCTCCACAGAGGCGTTGAGATAATCCGCCATCTTGGACTTCAAGGCACCCTCCATTTTGAGGGTCAGCAGTGAACTCTGTTTCTTGTCGCTGCTCTCCGTTTCCAATTTGTCAATAGCCCAATTCGCAATGGCGTCGTACGATGCAAATTGAAAGGCAGAGGTACTCATCGCAGATTCATCGAGAAAACGGGCCATTCCATCTCCGTTGATTACCCGAAAACGGTACCACGGTGATTCGACCCACTCACCGTATTGGTGCACTTGTTTTACCTCGTCAAGCGTGACTGGAGCGTCCGTCCCCGAAGCTTCTGCGTTGCTGAAATTGTAGAGAATGAGTTTGTCTGCAATCGGCTTCACCTCAAGCGTGAAATCCGATTCCTGAAAATCAAGTGAAAAATCGGCTCCCAGAAGTTGGTCGTGCTCTGGGTCAAACTCCACAGAAAAATGCTTCGGTTGATACACCTCCCGCCGGTTCAGTCGACCCTCGTTGTAGTAGATGACACCCCACCCTAGATTGTTGGCCACACGCAGGTTGTGGGCATAGGATTTCAACACAGCAACTCGGGTATCGACAATCCCGTATCCCCCAAACCCAAAACCCAAATCCAACATGCCATCCACAGACGCCAATGGGTTTTGGGTTTCCTCCACGGCCACCGTGGCGCTCACTTCAAAGCGATCTAGGGTGTAGCGGTTGATCAGATAAGCCACACAGCAGCCTAGCACGGCACAACCCACAATCAAGGGCCACTGAGACATCAGGCCTTGGATCGTGTTCCATAAATCCTTCAAGGTAATCTCATCGGAATCCTGGGCAGGACGTGTGGGTTGATGTTGGTCTGTCATATCCTCTAGCGCGTCAATGAGATGATGGAGAGAGTCAGGGCAAGCGAGGTGCTTAGAGTGCTCATGATGGTTGTCAACGTTTGGGCACCCGTCACTCCAATGCCCCATGATCGTTGAGGAAGGGGCTCGACATAAATGACGTCATTGGGTTGGATGAAATAATGTGGGCTGCCTACAATGCTTTGGTCAAGCAGGTTCAACCTGTGGACTCTTGTCCCGTCGGGATACTGTCGAATGAGTTTGACATCCTCTCGATTGGCAACCGCATTCAAATCTCCGCCAAGCGCAATTGCCTCAAAAATGGTCACTTGGTTCTGCATGACAACATGCTTTCCTGGGCGATTGAACTCCCCAAGCGCCGAGAAACGAACGCCACCCAACTTCACCTGAAGATGATAGTTGTTGAACAGGTCTTCCACCTTTTGGTCCACTGCTTCATGGGCTTCGTTGAGGGTGAGCCCTACCACACTGACCTTGCCCACAAAAGGAATGTCAATTTCGCCTTCTTCTGAAATGCTGTAGCCCGTGATGTAAAACAGATCTCCACCTGTTTGGGCTGTTGCCTGAGCCACCTGCATTGTTCCAATGGATGAAGCATTGAACAAGAGGTTCACATCCGGGTTGAGAGAAGAAATTTTGACGTCCAAAATGTCATTCACCTGAAGCTTGTAATCCTGCCTCTCGTAAGTGAAAACCTCCTTGGCGGGCTGCCCCTCCTCCGGTTGCAGGTAGATCATCTTCTCTGTGGGAACACATGAAGACAACCAAAAAGCCAACGCAGCCATCAGCAAAAACAAGGGGGATTGATGTCTTGATTTCTGCGTAGAATCCTGTGGGGGGATTGGTTGGCTCATGGGCTTAAGTGATGTCGGGAGGCTAAAGATAATCCAAACGCAAGGAAGATGGCGGATGGCCGCCCGGACTTATGTTTGTCGAAAACCCCGCCACCACCCTTTCCTCTTTCGGGTCGGCGGCCGGTCGTCTGAGGAGAGTTGTTGGTAGACCACTCCCCAGCCGGGAAACCCTCCAACATTCCTGTCGTCAATGAACAGGTCCGCATGGATTTTTCGACTCACGTCGCGGGGATGACTCGACTCTTCAGGATAGGATCGATTCACCGCATAAAGTTCAATCCCTTGGTTTTTGAGAAATGCCTCTGCCTCTGCCAGTTTTTGACCATGACGGTACGTCCACAAAATCAGCCTATGGCCGTCATTCTGCAACATGGTCAGCGTCTCGATGGCAAAGGGCAGGGGTTTGCCAATGGCTGGGTATCGATCCTCCACCACAGTCCCATCAAAGTCAACGGCAATGAGCAAACTCCGGGTCATTCTTCGTTTGGTTTGAGCGCATCCCGCAGCCTCTTGAGTCGTTCGTGTGCCAAACTATCCAATCCACGTGTGTTGAATGACAGCTTTCTGCCCGGCTCATAATGAAAGGTAATTGCAGATGAGGTCATTGATACGTTGGTGATTTTCTCCTTCGCAAGAGCAAATTCTTCGGATCGCCTTTGCTTCCAGGTGCTGTGCATGTTAAACCTGCAGTAATACAAGACGTTTCCCTCCAAATTCAGTCGCCAACCTATCTTTTGGGAGGCTCGAAGCATCATCAACACACCCAAAATCCCCAGCGCATAAAGCGGGGTGTCGAACAATTCCAGGTTTTCTGCTTTAAATGGAATTGCGGCCACACCACCCGCCATCATGAACAACAACCCAAGGGGTCTCATCCATCGCGGGTCTTTTGTCACTGCAATTTCCTTTCGCATCCCGTAAAAATGCGACCATTTAGATGGGTTCGAGGTAATTCCTATGAAAATTTTGAGGCAACCCTTGTTCGAAATTGCGTCAACACATGAATTGGAACTTGTTGGTCGTTGAGGAAATTCAGGGAGCTCAATGGGTGTTTTGTCGCCGTAATCCATTGCGCGAGAGATGGGGTGCCTCCGTGATTTTTCGCTTTTCGACAAATCTCTGCCAGGTGGTCATACAAATCAATCAGTTCCTGGTCTGTGTCGTCCCACAACGAACGCTTGCCCGCCAACCGCCGCATCAATTCCCGTTGAATACTGCAGGGTTCCCGGTGAAATAATCTAACGACATAAAGCGAGGTTGAAAAAAACATGGCGTGACGACTGGTTCTTTGGTTGGGCTAATTTGCAATATTGTTTCCAAAAACACACCCAATTACCCCTAAACATTCCTAACAATCGTCATGGCTGTTTGTGCAATCAAAAGCCTCGACGCGCAATCAGTGGGGTTCTTGAGGCCAAACCATCGGGCCGCAAGCCGTCAACATCGTGTACTCCTTCCAACGAGCGTAAACCTCGTTCATGGTCAGGCACTCGAGTTTGGCCGTTCCAAAGGCCTCGCACGTAAAGCTCGCCATCACACTCCCCATCGTCACCGCCTGCTTCATGTGGT
>JBEARC010000066.1:0-3861 GCA_041163465.1 Bacteroidota bacterium | reverse complement strand
AGAATCCTTCGCATGATCTTCCCCGAGCGGGTCTTGGGCAAGCCCGGAACGAATTGGATTCGGTCAGGCTTGGCAATTTTGCCAATTTCCCGAGAGACTACTTCTACGATTTCCAGCTGCCAATCCGCCTCCTCACCACCTGCATCCGGACAAATCACGAAGGCGTGAATCCCACTGCCCTTGACCTCATGCGGGAATCCCACCACCGCTGACTCAACCACGGCTGGATGCGCGTTGATGGCGTCTTCAATTTCGGCGGTGCCCAAACGGTGCCCACTCACATTGATCACGTCATCCACCCTACCGATGATGCGAAACATGCCATCCTCGGTTCGCTTCGCCCCGTCTCCCGTGAAGTACATGCCAGGAAAGGCTGAAAAGTACACTTCGCGGCATCGCTTGTGATCGCCGTAGGTGGTGCGGATCATGGAGGGCCAAGGATGCTTGATGCACAATGAGCCTTCGGCGTTGCTGTCCACAATTTCTTGGCCGTTGCTGTCGAGAAGTACGGGTTGAATTCCTGGCAGAGGCAACCCCGCATGGGCGGGTTTCATGGGGGACAAACCACCCAATCCTGACAACAAGATGCCGCCCGTCTCCGTTTGCCACCACGTGTCCACCACAGGGCAACGCCCCTGCCCCACATGGGTGTGATACCAATGCCAAGCCTCCTCATTGATGGGTTCTCCCACGCTTCCAAGCACCTTCAAACTTGACAAATCACACGCCTGAACGGGCTCAGTCCCCGACACCATGAGAGACCGAATGGCTGTGGGTGCGGTGTAAAATTGATTGACACGCCATTTTTGACAGACTTGCCAAAAACGACCTGCATCTGGCCATGTCGGAATGCCCTCAAACATCAAGGTGGTCGCACCGGAAAGCAGGGGTCCGTAGACGATGTAGGAGTGACCCGTGATCCAGCCCAAATCAGCGGTGCACCAATACACGTCTCCAGGTTCGTATTGAAACACGTTTTGGAACGTGTAGGCCGTGTACACCATGTATCCACCGCAGGTGTGGACCACGCCTTTGGGCTTGCCCGTCGACCCTGAGGTGTAGAGAATGAACAAGAGGTCCTCGCTGTCCATGGGCTCTGCTGGACATTGGTTGGGCATGCCCTCCACACATTGATCCCACCAACAATCCCTGTTCACATCCATGTTCACCTCGGCTTGCACATGCCGCAAAACGACCACATGCTCGACGGACTCGACATGTTCCAAAGCCTCATCCACAATGGGTTTGAGGAGCACCTGTTTGGCCCCGCGATTCAATCCGTCAGCCGTCAGAACAACCTTGGCCTGTGCATCCTCAATGCGATCGGCCAAAGCCTTCGCGGAAAATCCTGCAAACACCACCGAGTGAACCGCCCCAATCCGCGCACAGGCCAAGACGGCCACCGTCATCTCGGGGACCATGGGCATGTACAAGATCACACGATCGCCCTTGCCCACCCCAAGCGCCTTCAGGGCGTTGGCGAAGCGACACGTCTCCGCCAACAACTCGCGGTAGGTCATCGTTCGCGTCGGCACCTTTGGGTCGTTGGGCTCCCACAACAAAGCTCGTTCCTCACCTCGGGTGGGAATGTGACGATCCAAGGCGTTTTCCGTGATGTTCAGCTGGCCCCCGACAAACCACTTCACATCAGGTGTATCAAACTCCCAACGGCACACCTCATCGTAAGGACGCTGCCACACAAATTCCCGTGCCACGCCATCCCAGAATCCATCAGGATCGTCCACGCTTTGGCGGTAAACCTCTTGATACTGTTCAAACGAAGTGATGCGTAGGCTCATGACGAAGGGTTTGGAAAGAGGATTTGGATGGAGGAATGTACAACACCTCGCTTTGTGGGATTTATATCCAATCGATCCAAACCGGAAGAACCCACACTGCCCAAACCCACACCACCAAAATTGCAACGACATTCAAGACGAAGCCGATGCGTACCATGTCACCCATCCTGACTCGGCCGCTCCCGAAGATGATGGCATTGGGAGGCGTGGCCATGGGGAGCATAAAAGCGCAGCTGCTGGCCATCGTTACAGGAACAACCAAGAGCAAAGGATCCATCGCCCACGACGTCGCCACCTGGGCCACCACAGGAACCAGGATCACAGTCAATGCCAGGTTGCTCATCACTTCTGTAAGCAACAAGGCCACAGACGCAAAAGCCACCACCAACACGGGCCACGAAGTACCTGCATGGTTCGACACGACGTCTGCCACGGCATCCAGCACCCCAGCACCCTTGAGTGCCCCAGCCAAGGTCAAGCCACCACCAAAAAGGAGCAGGATGTCCCAGGGAAGGCGGCGCGCGTCGGACCATGAAAGCAGGGATTCACCCTTGGTGCCGGAGGGCAACACGAACAGTGCCACACCTGCCGCCATGGCAATGGTGGTGTCGTTCAATGCACCCCACCCCAACCATTCAATCCCGCGTCGACACACCCAGAGAGAAGATGTTGCGAAGAATACCACAGCCACGCGTTGCTCTGCCGTGGTCCATGGGCCGAGGGCTTGAAGTTCACTTCTCAAATGCGAAACCCCTCCCTCGAGGGGGTGAGGATCGACCCGGCACAACACACGGGTCAGCAGCACATAGGTCGCCCCAAGCATGATTATGGCGTACGGAAAAGCCATGGCCATCCATTCCAAGAATGGCATGGAAATCCCAACATGCACTTCGAGAAGACCAGCCATGGCAACGTTGGGAGGAGTGCCGACCAAGGTGGCGATTCCACCAAGGTTGGCCGCATAGGCTGTACCCAATAGCAACGCCAGGGGAAATTGCGGATGTCGCCTTGCATCGAGATGACCCAACACCGACATCGCCATGGGAAGCATCATCAGGGTTGTCGCTGTGTTCGAAATCCACATGCTCAGAGCGGCCGTCGCAAGCATGAAGCCCCCAACCAATCGCCTCGGCCTCCCGCCAGCGGCCACAAGGACGGTTAGCGCAAATCGTCGGTGCAGGTTCCAGCGTTCCAAGGCCAGCGCGATGAAAAAGCCACCCAAGAACAAAAACACGTAGTGCGAACCATAGGGAGCCGTCGTCTCGGCAATGCCGGCTATGCCGAGAACCGGAAACAACACCACAGGCAACAGCGATGTCACCCCGAGAGGTACGGCATCCGAAATCCACCACACCAACATCCAGGCTGCTGCCGCCAAGACACGAGCCATGTCCATGGGCAATCCTGCGACCACGGAAATCCAACACACCAAAGCTGCCGAACCCGGACCCGACAAACGCGCAACCACCGTTGAAATCATCCCTGCAAGGATATGAAAGAAGCCTGTTTAAGAGCAGATTAAGCCCCGAGTCACATATCATCACACAATCTCGAAGGCCGCGTCAATGTCCATGTCACACATTTGCAATCAACAATCACACAATTGTCATGAAAAGCCTCAACTCCCTGAAATTGTCCATTGCCTGTGCGATGGCGGGCTTGTCGACAATCCTTCCCGCGTTGGCTCAAGGTGCCGACATCACCAACGACTTGCTCCTCCTTCGATGGGTGCAGGGGCGCTCGAATCTTGGGGGCAATGCGATGTCACACAACCTCATCGACGCCACGGCAGGCGACTTTAACGGTGACGGGTTTGATGACATCTTAACCTTGTCTCCGACCAAGCTTCGCATTGCCTGGAACGGCCCAGAAGGCCTTGAAAACTTTGAGGTGGTCCAGGAGGCCTCTGGCGAATGGCGAGGACTGGCTTGGGACCCTACTTCACAGACTCTTTGGCTCACCTGTGCATTCCCCGACAGGGTAGAATGCTGGCACTTTCAAGACCAAACCCTGGATGTTGACCACTCCTTCTCGGGACTGCCAACCTCCATGCGGGTATGTC
>JBEARC010000065.1:0-6447 GCA_041163465.1 Bacteroidota bacterium | reverse complement strand
AGCCAGGCGAGTCCCTCTCGCTTGGGGCTGCCCCCCGTGGCCACGACCACACGATCGAAGGGCTCACCGTTCAGGGTGAATCCGCCGGAGGTGAGGGGGGTGAGTTCTTGAACCGGGGATTGGAGGCGGATCTCAATTCCATGACGGTCGGCTTCGCGAAGGAGGCAGTCGATGATGGTTTGGGAGGAGTCCGTGATGGGAAACATGCGCCCGTCTGCTTCGGCCTTGAGGGCCACGCCCCGGGACTCAAACCACGCGACCGTGTCCGAAGCCTGAAACGTGCCGAAGGCTTTTTTCAGCTGCTTGCCGCCGCGGGGGTAATGCTTGGACAGGGCCGAGGGGGAGAAGCAGTGGTGGGTGACGTTGCAGCGGCCGCCGCCGGAGATTTTGACCTTGGAAAGGAGTTTGGCCGTCTTCTCGAAGAGTACGACGCGGGCCAAAGGGTGATGCTCCGCCGCGGACAACGCTGCGAAAAAGCCCGCTGCGCCGCCACCGACTACCGCCACCTTCAGAGCGCGTTCCATGGCTGCAAATTAGCCCACATGCGCAGGAGGCGCTTATCTTTCCAAGCATGGAAGCGTTCCTCGACTTTTTTGAAGCCATGCCATCGTGGCAAAAGCTCGTGTGGATTGTGGCGTGCATGTCGTTCAACCTTGTGATCGAGGGGATTCGCCCTTTGTTTCAGGGCGGGTTTCGGTCGTGGAGGCACACCCGTACCAACCTGATCTTCCTCGCGACGACGATGGCCATCAATTCGGCGTTTGGGGCTGCGACCCTGGGCGTGTTTGCGTGGTTGGCGGCGAATGAAATTGGCCTACTTCACTTGTTGGCGGCTCCGACTTGGGTGGAGCTCCTGGTCGCCATCGTGGTCTTCGACCTCATCGCCCAATACGGCGTGCACTGGTGCCTGCACAACGTCCAACCGCTGTGGCGTTTGCACATGGTGCATCACAGCGACACACATGTGGACGTGACGACGGGAACGCGTCACCACCCGTTGGACTTTGTGGTGCGCGAGTGCTTTGCACTTGCGGCCGTCCTTGTCACCGGAGCGCCGCTGGCATTTTACCTGTTCTACCGGATTTTGACGGTGTTTTTCACGTACCTCACCCACGCCAACGTTGAGCTTCCTGAGCGCGTCGATCGGGCGATCAGCTGGGTCTTCGTGTCGCCCAACATGCACAAGTTCCACCACCACTTCGAGGTGCCGTGGACGGACCGAAACTACGGCAACATGCTGTCGATTTGGGACCGCATCTTTGGCACCTTCACCTACGGCAACCCGGCCGACATCCAGTACGGCCTCGATGTGGCGGACGACAGCCGCGGCGACGACTTGGGCTACCAACTGGGCTTGCCGTTTCGCCGCGACGTGAAGTCGAGCAAGTCCTCGGCCTGAGCTTCGGCCAAAAGCTGTGAAAAGTCTCATCGCATGCAACGAGGTCTTCAGAATTTGGGTCAACGTTCCAGAGTGACTTACCCCAAAAACCTACCCATGAACTTTGTGAAACCCGCTTTGATGGCCCTCCTTGTTGGTGGAGGACTCGCGTCGTGTTCGGAATCTTACACGTGCACGTGCCCCGTGAAATGCGAGATGGAAATGTGCGCAGATTCCTGCGTGTGTGGCATGGCGGATGACCTGGTTGAACACGCCATCACCGCGGCCAACCTCGACGATGCGGAGGCAGAATGTGCCACGCACGGCACCGATTGTGTCTTGACCGTCGATTGATTGTTGGGCAGGTCCGTGGCTTCAGCGACCTTTGTGCCATGCAATTGCTTGGAACCAAAGTCTGCAAGAAGTACGACCTCGGGGTGCACAACAACCTGTTTGGGGGCACCATGCTCAGCTGGATTGACGAATCGGCGGTTGCCTTTGTGAACGAAGTGTGCCATTGTCCCACGATGGTGACCCTGAAGATTGAGGAGGTCTTGTTCAAATCGCCGGTCAAGGAGAACAACCTCATCAAGATCTACGGCCAAATCGACCGCATCGGCAGCAAGAGCATCACGGTCTCTGTGGAGGCCCGCAAGTTCAACGTGTACAGCCACGAAGAGGCGGTGGTGTGTAGCACCCGCCTCGTCTTTGTGCGTCTCGACGATGACGGGAAGAGCATCCCCATCGCCAAGCACGTTCGAGAGAAGTATCCCGAGAAGTGCATGTGAGGGTCAACGCCAGTTAACAGTCTTCGCCGAAGACAGCAAGGATTTCCAAGATGTCCCACACGGTGACAGCAAGGTCACCATCCACATCGGCCGTGCAACTTTGTTCGCACCCAAATTCTAAAAGCACGTCCAGCACGTCAGCCACGGAGATGAAGCCGTCTTGCGTCACATCGGCAGGACAATCGGTGAGCTCATCGCCTGCGATTTGGCCATCGCAGTTGTTGTCGATTCCCTGGCCAGAGCCTGGCGCCCCAGGATAGGCTGCTGCGTTGCCGTCATCGCAGTCACCACCGACCAAAACCCATCCCTCGGGAAGTGGATCGCAGGCGTCGGCAATCATTTGGTCTCCACCCACGCCATCACCATCACCATCGACATACACAACGTCGTAAGGATAGGTGCAACTTCCATCGTTTGTCTCGGCGATTGGGTCGTAATTGCACGCATCCATGTCCGTGCACCCCAAAGCGCCGAGCTCAAGACAAAATGCTTCCGTGACACTGGACGAGAAGGCTCCACCGGTGATGTTCACACCCGAGGCAGAGGTCAGGGTGTAGGACCCTTGGCCGTATTGGCAACACAACCCATCTCCAAAACTGTCGAACACTTGAAGGTTGTAACACCCCACATCCAGACAGGCTTCAGAAACAAATTCTGAGCCGACCCCCGCGTAAGGACCCCCAGACATCACCACATTGCCAGCTTCATCGGTGACCGTCCATGTGGTTTCCCCTGGATAGTTGTCCGTCACAATGGTGACGGTGACAGCCACGCATGGGTAGAAGCACGAGTCATCAAAGGTCACGGCGTTCGGGTCAAAATTCAAGGCGCTGGGATCGGTGCATCCAGGCGGCTCGTTGATGCAGTCGAACACAGAAAAGCTCACGTCGGCGCTGTTTCCTTGGTTGTCGGTGAGGGTCACGTTGTACGTTGTGAACGGACCCTGTGGAAATTCGGACAACACGACCAAAGCACCCGTGGATGTGGGCTGGATGTCCACAGACACGCCCGCAGGGAGTCCAAGTACCGAGAGGTTTCCCGGAGCCGATTGGCTGGTCAGGGTCACCTCAACACCCTCATTGAAACACACCAATTCCGCCGGAGTCGACGCGGTGAAGATCGAGGGTCTCAACAGAAACAATCCCTGTTCAATGTGGCTTACCGCCACCACTCCCGAAGCGAAGAAAGGGTAGTTGGACCATGATCCATTGAATGCAGCGGAATTGCTCGACGGATACACGTCGAAGTAAGCAATCTCTGATGCATTTCCGTTGGCCAGATCCGAGACATCCATCATGCGCAAGCCAGCGCGGTAGTTGCTTTGGTAGGCAATCCCGTCTTTGATGTAGAGGTTGTGGTCGATGGCTGGAAGCGACGAGGTGTAGGTGAAGGCCAAAAATGGGTTGTCCAAGTCCTCGACGTTCCAGAAATAGGTGGTGGTGCCATTGACCGTTCCGTAGTATTCGTCCAACTCATCTCCCACCACGAAGAACCGATGATCCTCCGTCAACCACCCTTGGTGCGTGTAACCGGCGTTGTAATTTCCTTCAGAAAGGGTGTTGGAGAGAACGATGGCATCGGTCGGGTCGGTCACGTCGATGATGGACACCTTCACCTCGTTGCATGCAAAGGCAATTTCCTTTCCCTGGTGGTCCGGGTCAGGCCCGGCGTAGTTCACGACGTGTGCATCGTGCGTGTACCCTTCCTCAGACACCAAACCAACAATCGTGGGATTCAGAGGGTCGTTGATGTCGACAATGTGTAAGCCGCCATTTGCTGTGCCTGTTCCCACACCATAGGCATGCCCTGTGGCTTCATTGATGACAATGTTGTGCGCATTGCCAAACCCGGTATACACGGCATCTGCCGCGAAGGTTTGGGGGGGATTGCTTACATCGCGCAATTTGGTCAGGTCAAACACCTGCATGCCATGCCCACCCGCCTCGGACACGATGAAGGCGTGATGTTGATCGAGCTCAGGTCGGCTGAACACCTTGGCATCTCGCCACAACGAATTGACGGTGTTTGTCGGCAAGTTGCCGAGGTACAAGGGGTTGACGGGGTCCGAAATGTCAATGAAGGCCGTGCCTGACGTTCGGCACAAAATGACGTACTCCGTGCCATCAAGCGGGTCGGTCCAACCCCAGATGTCATTCATGTCGCCTCCGCCCACGGCGCCCACACCCAGGGTGGAGAGCAGGTCGATGTGGTTGCAGGGGTACAATCCTGCGGCCAACCCCCCTTCGCAAGGAGATTGCCCTGCGAGGGTCGTACACATTCCAAGCGTGGCGAGCAACCACGTGAGGCCTTGCCAAGGTCGAATCGCTGAGGGAAGGAAACTCGAATTCATGGGGGAATCAGTTGCAGGTTTGGCCAAAGGCTGAGAGCAAAATCAGGACGTCTGCGACCGTGGTTGATCCGTCGCCGTCAAAGTCAATGGGGCATCCCCCCGTGCATCCAAAGGCTCCAAGGACCTCCAAGATGTCAGCCACTCCCACGATGAGGTCGCCATTCAAATCTTCGGGGCATCCTGTCTCGGGGGCGTTCACATGAATGGTTTGCGTTGCCGTGGTCACATTTCCACACGCATCGGTGGCGGTGAAGACCCGGAGGATGTCGTAGGGGTCGGGACAAGGCCCCCCCACCACTTGCGTGGCCACCGTGACCATCACCTCGGAACAATCATCGACAGCCGTGGCCATCAAGGGGTTGAAGGTGTCGTTGTCGCACGTGATGGTTTCGTCCGAAGGGACAAAATCAAAGACAGGGGACGTCACGTCCACGACAACAAGGAGCTGGACGAAGGTGCTTGTGTTTCCGCAACCATCGGTGGCCGTGTAGGTTCGTTCGATGCCAGAGGATCCTGTGCACCCTCCCGTTCCCGATGGAACGTCGGTCCACGTCAAGGAAGCAATGCCACATGGATCGTTGGGATCAGCCAATGCGCCCGGCGTGATGCCGCAAGACACATTGACGGAGGTGGCTGTACCGCTGAAATCGGGGCCCTCATTGTCCAATGGAGTTCCGTCATACATCCACGCGATGTAGACCAAGTCGGGATGCTCGATGTAGGGGTTGAAGTTGCCTTGGACCTCGTTGATTTTGTCGTTTCGACTCAGTTCCACGGCATCGACGGGGTCAGCAACATGCCAATCGTACAGGGTTTGTAACGATCCACAATCCGTGATGGTCGTGCCGGCATTGGGGTACATGGTGTAGAAGTAGAACACGGCCCGCGCCACATCGCCTTTTTTGGATTCACGCGGCTCCCAAACACCTCCACTCCCTTCGGACCAGTTGTCACTGTTGGCTGGCTCGTTGCCCGTGGATGTGTAAGTGTTTCCAACCACCCCGTACCACTGAGCGCTGTTGTCATTCACCTCACCGTAAGGGTCGTTGCTTCGGGCACTGTTGGCACTTCCATGGGCTGGACGGAGAATGTAGATGTCGCTCTTCATGGGTTCTGCACTCCCGAAAAAACTCTGCGGAACGATGTGCTCTGCATTGATGGGGTTGGGGTAGGTGACAAACCCTCCAGCCTGTTCAAACCCCGTGTAGATGCACTGGATGTCTCCATCGGCCTGGATGTCAGTGTATCCATACATCTGTCTGCGCCCTTCGTTGTAGCCCAAACCGCTGTGATAACCCTCAAACCAATTGGCCTTCAGCCAAGATCTCATGTCCTCGAGGTACAACCCACTTGGTGGGTCGGGTTGCGCCATGCACACATTCGCCCAGAGCATGCCCAGCACCACCACCCATGCCCCCAACGATCTCCCCAACGATCTCCCCAACGATTCCCGCCACGACCATCGGCCAGACTGGCGGCCAGAGGCAGGGTGCAGTAACGCAGGACCGAGCACGGGCGCAGGCGCCATGGGCAATGCCTTCCATGTGCGAGGCATGAACAGGGGAGAGGAACTTGAATGCAGCATGGGCAACCTTGAAGGTACGAAAATTCAATCCCGAACAAGCCATGCTCCCAGGGGCATGTGCTTCCTGGATGGCCGTTCTGTGTACGATTCAACCCCCAAGCTCGTTGGAATGTTGCACCGGTTTGGGCAAAGGGTTTGATTCATTCGGACGCCAAACGCCGGCTGTCGAGCCACCCATCCACGCTCCATCCGCCTCCTCCCAACAGGCCCACAGCCGAGAATGCGACCCCATAGAGCAACGCCATTTCCTTGTCTACCAAGGGGTCTCCGCCATGTACGACGAAGGCGGCCACCCCCATCGTGAACGCAGCGGGAAGGGCTGCCCAACGGGTTTTCCAGCCGACCA
>JBEARC010000064.1:0-24689 GCA_041163465.1 Bacteroidota bacterium | reverse complement strand
GATGAATTACCTCGACTTCGAAGCACCCATCAAAACCCTTCGCGAGCAACTTGCGCAGGCACACGAGATCCAAGAGAAAAATGACCTCGACATGACCACCACCATCAGTGAGTTGGAGGTCAAAATTCAGGAGGTCACACAAGAGATTTACGGCAAGCTTACGCCTTGGCAGCGCGTTCAAGTCAGTCGACACCCTGACCGCCCCTACACCCTTGATTACTTCAAGGCCTTGTCCGGGGGGCAGTTCCTGGAATTGCATGGCGACCGAACGGTGAAAGATGACAAAGCCATGGTGGGCGGACTCGCTGACATTGAAGGAAGGCCTGTGATGCTCATCGGACAGCAAAAAGGCATCAACACCAAAATGCGGCAATACCGCAACTTTGGGATGGCCAACCCTGAGGGATATCGGAAGGCGCTTCGCCTGATGAAATTGGCGGAGAAATTCAACAGGCCTGTGGTGACCTTGATTGACACCCCTGGCGCCTACCCTGGATTGGAGGCAGAGGAACGTGGCCAAGGCGAAGCAATCGCCCGCAATTTGTTGGAGATGTGTCAACTCCGAGTCCCTGTGATTTGCGTTGTCATCGGTGAGGGGGCATCAGGCGGTGCGTTGGGCATCGGCATTGGAGACAAGGTGTTGATGATGGAAAACACGTGGTACAGTGTGATCAGCCCCGAGAGTTGCTCCAGCATTTTGTGGCGCTCTTGGGATTACAAGATGCAAGCGGCAGAAGCCTTGAAATTGACAGGGGAAGACATGAAGGGATTGGGCTTGGTGGACGACATTATCCCCGAGCCACTTGGAGGGGCTCATACCAACAGAGAAGAAGCCTATGCCACCGTGAAACGGGTGATCATTGATGAATTGGACAAGCTCCAAAAGATGGATCCAGACAAACGTGTGAACAACCGTCTTCGCAAGTTCTCCAACATGGGCGTCGTCGCGGGTTAATCCTCCCGAAGAGTTTCTTTACTTTTGCCGTGAATTCACAACACATGCGCATTATTTCAACCCTTTTGGCTGTCGTGCTCTTGGCAGGTTGCAGCCTTCCGAAGATGATCAAAACAATCGAGGAGGTGAACCTCGAAATCACCCCATCACCCCTTGTGTTGCAGGGAGATGAGGTGGCCCTCGAAATCACTGGAAACTTTCCTCCAAAATATTTTGCCAAGAAAGTGACGCTCGAAGCCACCCCGTATCTGGTGTGGGATGGTGGTGAAGTGGCGTTCAGAACGGCCAATTTTCAGGGTGAAGATGCCGCTGGCAATGGAACTGTGGTCTCGTGGGAAAACGGAAAAAGCATTTCCTACAGCGCATCCATCCCATACGAAGCGGCCATGGAAGACGTGGCTCGCTTGGAGCTTCGAATGAGTGGCCGCCAAGGAGACAAAACGGGAACCTTTCCCGCCATTGAATTGGGCAAAGGTGTCATCACCACCCAACAGTGGGTCCAACCCGATGAGCAGTTTGTCCTCACCCCGGACAACTTCCAACGCGTGATGACCTACGTGCAAGAAGTCATTGTGAATTACGGTTACAACAGTTCGTACGTTCAAGGAACTGAGTTTCGTGATGAAGATTGGAAAGCAGCGAAGGATTTGTTTGCGTTGGCAGCGTCAGCGGATAGCGTGACAGTGGTCGGCATCTCCACTGCGGCTTATGCCTCTCCAGAAGGTGAAATCAGCCTGAACGAGGACTTGGCAATGGACCGTGCTCTTTCTGCGAACAAAGCGGTGACAGCTGAGATGGGTCGCAAGCGTTTGGCCTTGAATGACAAGGCTGTTCAAGAACAGCCCAAAGGCGAAGATTGGGAAGGATTCAAATCCTTGATGCGTTCCTCTGACATTGCCGACAAGGATTTGATTTTGCGTGTCCTGGAGATGTACAGTGACAAGAACAAGCGTGAGCAAGAAATCAAAAACATCGCCAAGACGTACCAGGAGATTGAAAAGCGCATTCTTCCCTCCTTGCGTCGCTCGCAAGTTGCCATCACTTACACGGTGGAAGGATACACAGATGAGGAACTCGTGGACTTGTCCACAAACAATCCGGACATCTTGACCGTGGAGGAAATTCTCTTCGCCGCAACGCTTTTTGAGGATGCGAACGACCGTTTGGAAGTGTACCAAAACGCAGCGCGTGTCCACAGCGACGATTACCGAACCCACAACAACGTGGGGGTGACATTGATGGAACTCGGACGGTCCAACCAAGCCGCGGAGGCCTTCAATGCAGCCAAGTCTTTGGCGCCCAACAACGGCAGTGTGCTGACCAACCTGGGCGCCATCGCGCGTCAGAAGGGTGACAACGAAGAAGCTGCCACGTTGTACGCCAAAGCCTCCGGAGGCGCTGAATTGAGCCACAACAAGGGCATTTTGGCCATTACACAGGGTGACTATGCGCGTGCGATTTCGAGCATGGGCGCAAGTGCAAGTGTCAACCTGGCCTTGGCCAAACTCTTGAACGGGGATGCGAATGGAGCGCGGACAACCCTCGAAAACTCAGAAGACGACAGCGCAGTTTCAAGCTATCTGCTCGCCGTATGCGCGGCGCGGTTGAAAGACAACGCTGGGGTGAAGAAGCATGTGGAAGAAGCACTTGCCAAGGATCCAACCCTACGTTCAAAGGCCCAAACAGACCTGGAATTCCGGGACCACAAAGGTGCTTTGGGCATGTGATGGACGGACGGCATCCGAAAGACTTGAAGCCTCACCCTTCCCGGGTGGGGCTTTTTTTACCTCACGTGCGTCATGGACGGAAGTCCATCGTCATGGAAACATTGCTGGAATGAACGACTGCGCTTCTGCGCAACGCGTCAATGCGCCAACGTGCCGGTAGCTCCATGCCTCATATGCAGAGCCGCCTGCCACAAAACAACGCCAGCACACACACTGACATTGATGCTTTGCTTCACACCGTATTGGGGCATTTCCACCACGAGGTCACACGCAGCCAAAACCTCAGGCAACACCCCACGGACTTCATTTCCAAAAACGAGAGCCCATCGCTCGTTGGACTGAGGTTGCCACGCGTGCAATGGCGTGCTGTGCGCGGCCTGCTCCACAGCAGCGACCTTCCAACCAGCCGCTTGCAAGGCCCGAATGGCCAACAACGCATTGTCATGTGCCTCCCAAGGCACATGGTCACTTGCTCCAAGTGCACTTTTGAGGATGTCCCGATGGGGAGGGTGGCACGTGATTCCACACAAGTCCAAACCCTCAATCCGAAAGGCATCTGCGGATCGGAAGCAGGCACCGACGTTTTGGCCACTGCGAATGTTGTCCAGAACCAGACGCAATGGCAGTTTGTCCGCTTCACCAAAAGCCTCTGCAGAGAGCCTCTTCGAGCCTGATGCCGATTCACCCATGGGAGAAGAGGAGGACGGCGTCAACGAATGCGCAGTGTGAAGGGAAGTCTTGCCTGGATGGGGTCACCCGTTTCCACCATGCGACGAACCTGCCAAAGTTCTTGAAGGACATCGCGCTCCACGCCGGTGAACCCCAGTGCTGGCAATCCCATCTCGACACCCGCCAAATCCTCGAAGAATGCCTCCAAAGGGTCCTGAGCCTCGGGCAAGGCCACGCGACGGATGTCGTTTCGGTCGAGTTGGGCAAGTTCAGCCGCCTTGGCCACGGCTTGTTCCAAATCCCCAATCTCGTCTACCAGGCCATTTTCCAGAGCATCTGCGCCCGTCCAAACGCGGCCTCGCGCAAGTTCTTCGACCTGAGAACGCGTCATGCCGCGGCCTTCTGCAACACGTGCGGTGAAGGCGTCGTAAATCTCAGTTACGCTTTCATTGATGGCTTCCAACGCCACGGCATCCGGTGCAAACAGCCCGTCGGGCTGACCGGCGTGGTCATGCAGCGCTACCTCGTCAAACGTGATGCCCACATGCTTTTCAAGCATGCCGCCGAGGTTGGGGATCATCCCAAACACGCCGATGGAACCTGTGATGGTCGTGGCGTTGGCGAAAATGTGATCCGCAGCACAACTGATGTAGTAGCCCCCGGAAGCGGCCAAATCACTCATGCTCACAACGAATGGCTTGCCCGCCTCTCGAAGCAGGACGGTCTCGCGCCAAATGACGTCGCTCGCCAAAGCACTTCCCCCAGGCGAGTTGACCCGAAGAACAACGGCCTTGACATCCTTCGCCTCACGAGCCTCGCGCAGGGCCTCCGCCAACGTTTCCGAACCGATGGTCGCTGCATCACCCTTCCCGCTCTCAATCCCTCCCACCGCATAAATGACAGCCACGTTTCCTCCTAGGTTTGCGGCGTCCCTCTCCTCCTCGTCTTCCTTGTCCTTGCTTGCTTCCTCCAGGACGGCAGTCAAGGCCTCCATGCCCCCCAACAAGCGCTCCTCCAAAGTGTATTCCCCCAGAGAGATGACTTTGGGTTTTTCGCCGTTGAGTTTGTCCTTCAGGACGTCCATCAATTGGTCCTCATAAAGCAAACCATCCACAAGCCCCGCATTCACAGCGTCTTCTGGACTGCGAATGGCCAAGCGGTTGGCGAGGTCATCCAAGGTCCCTTCCTCCAAGTGACGGTCCCTTTCGATGTCAAGGCTCATGTCAAGCCAAAAGCCTTCGAGCAAGGCTGTGAGCTGTTCCCGATTTTCTGGGCTAAAATCCTTTCGGAGAAACGGTTCTACCGCACTCTTGTACGTATTGTCCGGACCGCGAACCACAGTCACATCGATGCCGAGCTTCTCAAACATCCCCGGATAAAACATGCTTTGGCTGCGCAAACCATTCAGCAGCATGCCTCCCTGGGGGTGGAGGTACACTTCATCCGCCGCAGAATTGAAATGAAGGGCGCGTTGACTCATGGTTTCGCTCCACGCAACGACGAACTTTCCGCTGTCCTTGAGAACGTCGAGTCCAGCACGAAGATCTTCCATCATGCTGGGCATGACCGCGACATCATCCACGTTCAGGAGGATGACCTCAAGTTGGTCGTCTGCTGCAGCGCGCTCGAAAGCGTCTAAAATTTGGTTGAGCCCCATCTGCATGTTGGGTTCCAAACCTCCCCCCAAACTGAACGAAAATGGCACGTCGTTGCCACCCCGTTCCACGATGGGCGCGTTCAGGGTGACCTTCAGCACATTGGCCTCACCAAGGTCGAGATTGGCCTCTGCCATGGGATCTGCGTCGGCCAGCGCACCGACCAACCCACCTATCAACACACCAACGAAAATCACAATCAAGACTGTACCTGCCACGAGCAGGCCGAGTGTGGAGCCGATTGCCGAGCTTAGGACGTTTTTTCCAAAAGAAGACATGAGGTCAAAAGTAGGTCATGGCTGACGTTTGGTCCTACCTTCGGTGCCAACGAAGTGAAAGATGATGCGCGCAGTGTATTTGGGGCTTGGAACCAACCTGGACAATCGCGAAGAGTGGTTAGACAAGGGGCTGGCTCGGCTGGAGGAAGGCCTTGTGGAGCGGCGGGCAGTTCAGTCGATGACTTTCTCGAGCATTTACGAAACTGAAGCTTGGGGCATGCCAGAAGGAACACCGCCTTTTTTGAATATCGTGGTGGCATTGGAAACTGACTTGCCCTTGCCCGCTTTGCTGTCCTTGGCACTTGATGTGGAAACAGCGTGCGGTCGTATCCGCAATCCACAATCGACGGGATACGAGAACCGCACGCTCGATGTGGATGTGCTTTGTACATCCCAAGATGAACATTGGGACGGTCCTGTGGTAGAAGGGCATGACTTGCAGGTACCGCATCCAAGAATGATGTCTCGCCGGTTTGTGCTTCAACCCTTGTGCGACTTGAACCCATCGCTCGTGGTAAAGGGCCAATCCGTGCAAGAAGCCCTCTCGGCTTGCGGGGATCGACCAGCCGTTGGCTTGCACATCGGCGCCACCCTACCTTCGAATTCTACCCGCTGAACGGATGTATGCGAGCATTGCCATTGAAGGAGGAATTGGGGCGGGAAAAACAACATTCTCGACTTGGCTCGCCCAAGATTTGGGCGCAGCGTTGATGCTGGAGCGCTTCGAACAGAATCCATTTTTGGAGAAGTTCTACGAGAATCCCGAGGCGCACGCGTTCAGCGTAGAGCTGTCGTTTTTGGCCGACCGCTACAAGCAGATGCAAGGGGCGATCAAGAGCCGCAACCTCTTCAAGCAGCGGCTGGTGGCGGATTACAGCTTTGCGAAGAGCCTGATTTTCGCGAAAGTCAACCTGCCGAAGGACGAGTTCAAGCTGTTCAACACGATGTTCCAAATGATGGCGGATCAGCTGCCTCAACCGGAGGTGGTGGCGATTCTCGATCCGGGGCGAGCGCGTCAAGAAGCCCAAATCGTCAAGCGCGGCCGCGACTACGAACAAAACCTGCCCGCAGGCTACCTCGATCGAGTCGCCAAAGGATACGCAGCGCACTACAAACACCACCGCGGATCGCGGGTGCTGTGGGTGGATACGTCGGCGCTGGACTTTGTGGCGCGCCCGGAAGAATTGACGGTGCTTCGCGACGCGCTTCTTACGCCGCGCAAGCCCGGCGTGCATCGCATTGAGGTGCGTCCCTAACTTCGCAACATGCCTTCAATGTCCCACTTGAAGAACGAGCTCGTCGACCTGGCGGGATGGCCCGAACTGGCCGAGGTAGACCTCGTTTCCGTCCTGCCCTCCTACGCCAAGGCGCGCGCCGTGGTTTGGGGGAGTGTGGCGCTTGGAACAGGGCTCTTGGTGGCAGGACCACTGACCGCCCTTGCCGTGTGGGGTGACAGCACGCCTCCGTGGCAACTCTGGGTCATTTTATGCGGCGCGTGGGCACTGGTGATGGGGCTTTGGGGACTGGAGGAATGGAGGGGGTGGCCGCTACGTGGGTACCTCGTACGAGAGCATGATGTGGTGTACCGCAGCGGATGGTGGTCCCGCACGGTCGTGGCCGTGCCGTTTTCACGCATCCAACACAGCGAAATCCAGCAAGGACCCCTTGGGCGGTGGCTGGGGTACTGCACCTTGAAACTCTACACGGCAGGCGCCGCTGGAGCCAACCTCGAGATTCCGGGGCTCAGCATGGCCACAGCACGCAACATCCGTCGCTTGCTCGAAGACGGAAGCCATGGCTGAAGCTCGCTTTGCATTTGAAGTACCGCGCCGCCAGCACGCCGTCGGCCTCCTCGTCCTGGTGGGATGGCAAGCCCAAACGATGCTGCGCGCCGCGTGGCCTGTTCTCATCGCTGCGTACGTGCAACAAGAAGAGGACGCGAAGTATTTCGCCTGGGCCATGGCAGCAGGTGCTGTGTTGACGGTGCTGGGAGCGGTGCTTCATTTTTGGCGCTTCTCCTTCAATGTCAAAGACGACAAATTCCACGTACACAAAGGCGTGTTCATGCGGGAGAAAATCAACATCCCCCTCGACCGCGTCCAAGCAGTACACGTGGAGCAAAACCTCATCCAGCGAGTCTTTGGCGTATGCGGGTTGCGCGTCGACACGGCTGGTTCAAGCGGGTCCGAGTTGCGCATCCACGCCCTGACATGGGACGAAGCCCATGCGCTACGCGCAATGCTTACTGCCGAAGAGGGTCCGGACAAAACGACGACTGAAGGTACTTCCGCTGAGACGCGGACGACAAGGGGGCGCCCCCCGCTGCTTGAACTCGACGTGCGCATGCTCCTCAAGGTCGGACTCTCCCAAAACCACATCGCCAAGGTGGCCTTCGCCATTGGTGGCTTGATCACATTCCAAGGTGTGGCCTGGGAAGTCATCGCCGAACTGTGGGGCCGCGTTCCCGGGCTCTGGCGCACCATCCTGCTCTTTCTCTCGCCACTCCTTTTGGTGATTTCTCCGGTCGTCATCGCCACCGTCGCTGTCGCGATCTCGCTGGTGACGAGCGTGTTGAAGCATTGGCAGATGCGGCTTTGGGTGGAAGGATCTCGGGCCAAACGCACGGCCGCCCTCCACCTCACGCAAGGCCTGCTCAACCGCCAGTCGATGCAGATTCCTTTGCACAAGGTGCAGTGGGTGATGTGGGAAAACACATGGATTCGACGCCTGTTTTCCATGGACACCGTGCACATTCGGCAAGCCGCAGCGGGTGGGACGGTCGAATCCAGACAATCCGGAAGTGGCAGAATGGACGGCGGCGGAGCCATGAAAATGGGGATTCCGGCGATGAATTCAGAGCGGACGAGGCGCCTTGAGGCCCTCCTGTTCCCCTCCTGGCCGGAGCGTCGGCTGGTGACGATGCGGCCCGTGAAGTATGCGTTTTGGATCCGGTGGGGCAAGCGTGGCCTGATGTTGACGCCCCTCGCGGTCGGCGCGGGATGGGTGCTCGGGCTCGGATGGGGCCTGGCCATGGGCGCGCTCTGCTGGAGTTGGGTCGGATGGCTGTCGCGCAAGGTCTACCGCGGTCAGTGGGCCACCACCGACGGACGACACGTGAGCGCCCACCGAGGTTGGCTCTTCCGCCGGCGCGTGATGGTCGACTGGACCAAACTCCAGGCCGTTGAATTCACCCAAAACCGCATCCACGCCCGACGTGGTGTCGCCCACCTGACATTCCATACGTCGTCCGGCGTTGCCCAACTCAGCTACTTGCCTGAAGAACAAGCCCGTCAACTTCGGGACCTGGCAGTTTCTCGCGTGGTCTCCCACCAAGGACCATGGATGTGAGCCTTTCCTTGCTGTACCTTGAACGGCATGAAGCGCAGTGATTTTCTCAAATTGGGCGGGCTCTTCGGAGGAGGCATGCTCGGCGGGCTTGGGCTTTCTTCTTGCGGTGCGGGCTCGACTGGCATGGGTTCGTCCAGCACGGATTCGTCCGACGCCGCCCGTCGCGTAAGCCAGGACTGGGCTCAAGTGAACGGCTCGATGCACGACCATGCCGCCCCCGCAATCCCCATGGTTCGTGTGGCCATGCTTGGTCTCGGGAACCGTGGTAGTTCGCTGATTGAAATGCTGGAATGGCTTGTCCAACAAGGCCACGCCGAAATCACGGCGCTTTGCGACGTGCAAGCACCTTACGTCGCACGCGCCGCTGAAAAAGTTGCGACCTTCCAATCGCGCGTCCCCCTGTTGCTCGACGACCCCTCTGGGGAAGCCTGGCGTCGGGCGTGTGATCCCGACATTGCAGACTTGGTCGTCATCGCCACGCCTTGGCATCTTCACACCCCCATGGCCCTTCACGCCATGGAACGAGGTCTTCACGCCGCGAGCGAAGTACCCATTGCGACCACTGAAGCCGATTGCCTTGCGCTTGTCACAACCTCCGAACGCACAAGAAAGCACTGCATCATGCTCGAGAATTGCTGCTACAACGGTGAGGAGCTGTGGCTGTTGAACATGGTCAAGCGGGGAGTGTTTGGGGACGTCACGCATGCAGAGTGCGCCTACCTGCACGACCTCAGGGCTTTGCTCCTTGACGCGACATACTACCACAACCGGTGGCGCTTGCGCGAACACCTCGAACGGGACGGAAACCTGTACACCACGCACGGGCTTGGGCCGGTGTGCATGTACATGGACGTGCTTCGCGGTGACAACTTGAGCCATTTGGTCTCGATGAGCTCCAACGAATCTGCGCTGTCAAAGGCCTTGCGGGAGGCAGAGGATCCCGAGCTCCAGGCGATGGCGTCGCAGGTGAAATGCGGTGATGTCAACACCACGTTGATCCGAACGACGGCAGGGAAAAGCATCATGCTCCAATTCGACACGCACACCGGACGCCCCTATTCCCGCCTCAACAAACTATGCGGCACAGGCGCCACGCATTACGGCTACCCGTCGCGTCTCTACTTGGATCACGGTCCCACTTGGGAGTGGCACCGCTGGCAAGACGACGAAGCCTATGAAGCGGCGCGTACCCAATACGACCACCCGCTCTGGGCGAGCCTGAAGGAAGGCATCACCGCCAACCAGCAAGGCCATGGGGGGATGGACTTTGTGATGATGTACAGGCTCATTCGGTGCCTGAACGAGGGAGTTGCGCTGGATTTAAGCGTCTACGACGGGGCGTTGTGGAGCCTTGTTGGGGTTTTGAGCGAGCGATCAGTGGCCCTTGGGAACGAACGTGTGGATGTGCCTGACGTGAGTGGGGGCGCATGGACTTCCAAGTCCATTCATCCTGTGTTCCGCGAAATCTAGTCAAACCTGTCTTCGGTCATTGGCATGGTTATCGGCTCTATTTTTAGCCCCATGAAACACAGATTGTTCCTTGGTGCGTTGGTTTTGGGTGCGTGGGTCTTGGGACTCAGAGGCACCTGGGGGCAAGTGGATGATGAGTTTTGGTTTGTGGCTCCGGAAGTGACATCGTTGCACGGAGACAGCCCCGTGTTGCTTCGATTTGCCACGTTTGATGTTCCTGCCAATGTGGTTGTCGACATGCCAGCCAACAGCAACTACCTTCCAATCAATGTGACCATTCCTGCCAACAGCGCTGTATCCATTGATTTGACCGATTCTCTCTCTTGGTATGAAAACCAACCCTTTGATGAGGTTCTCGACAAGGGAATTCACATCACCAGCACGGCTGACATTTCAGCCTACTACGAAGTCAATCGGATCAACAACCCTGACATTTTCGCCTTGAAGGGAGACAATGCGTTGGGAACATCGTTTCACCTGCCCTTTCAAAACTTTACAAGCAACGGATACACCTCTTCCCCTGCTGGATTTGACGTTGTGGCCACGGAGGACAACACCGTGATTACCATCACACCCACGCAAGATCTCCAGGGGCATCCTGCGGGTATTTCCTATGATGTGGTCTTGCCCTTTGCTGGATCGACCTACTCTGGCAGAGCAGCCGGCACGAGTGCGGCCGCACACCCCACGGGGACAACCATCACGGCATCTGCGCCTGTGGCGGTAACACTTTCGGACGATTCATGCAACGGAACCATTTTTGGCGGGTGTGCAGATTTGATGGGAGACCAATTGGTGCCTGACAACATCTTGGGAACAGAATACATTGCTGTTCACGGATACTTGGCGGGTGACGACCGGATTCAGATTTTGGCCACTGAAGACAACACCACTGTGACAGTCGATGGTGCGCTGTTGGCAACCCTCCAGGCGGGGGAAGCGTATCAACACGTCTTGAATACGCCCTCTGCATTCATTGAGACGTCAGCGCCCGCTGCGGTATGGCAATCCACAGGGTTTGGATGTGAACTTGGAGGAGCGCAACTCCCGAGTGTCAAATGCACAGGTTCGAATGCCACTGTGTTCGTTCGTTCCACCAGCGAGACCATGCGATTCAATTTGTTGGTTCCTGCGGGTGGGGAGGGCGATTTCTTGTTCAATGGTACCTCCGGCATTGTTACGGCCAACATGTTTGCCGTTGTGCCGGGCAACCCCAACTGGATGTTTGCCCAAGTCACGACCCTTGAAGGCGTGATTCCTGTCGGAGGCGCAACGCGCATTGAAAACACGAGCCATGTCTTTCACATGGGAATCATCAATGGTGGCGCGAGTTCTGGCACGCGGTATGGTTATTTCTCAGATTATGGAGCGCTTCAGTACCAAGCAGTCAACCAATCCCTTGATCCTTGTGTGGGGGACCCTCTCGTGCTTGAGGTCTTGCCCGTGGAAAATGGGTTGTACCAATGGAGTGGTCCCAACAATTTTTCTTCGACGGGATTGAGTGTAAACCTGGGATACGCCACAGAAAATGTGGCAGGCAACTACGTCATCCAAGGCTACACCGGTGAATGTGAAATTCAGAACGACACCATCGAAGTGGTGGTTCATGAGCCGCTCGGACCTCCCACCTTGTCAGGCGATTTGGCCGCGTGCCTCGGCCAAACCATCACATTCTCTGCTTCCTCAACCACCACAATGTGGACAGGACCCGACGGATTCAACACAACCGGTGAGTTTGTGGTTCTGCAAAACATTGGATTGCAAGATGCCGGGGTGTATGTCGCGACCTTGCCCGACCCCTACTGTCCAGCGATGGCTGATTCGCTGACTGTGACGGTGTACACGCCTGAAGATTTGGCCATGGATTGGGAGGATGAACGTGAGATTTGTTTTGGAGAACAAACCTGGGTCAATCTCCCCTCAGAACTTGCCGTGGAAAACCCCACCGTGGAGTGGTGGTTTGTGGACGAATCCGGAGGAGACCCTGTGTTGATCTCCACCGAGGCGAGCCTGCTCGTCAACACCCCCGGTTTGTACTTCGCCGAATCCACAACACCTCCCCCCTGCGAGGCCACCAGCACAGGCGAAATTGTGGTGCTGCGTGCAGATTGCGATTTGATCATCCCCAATGTCATCACGCCTGGAAACGACGACGTAAACAACCGGTTCTTTGTGCCCAACCTGGCCCAATTTCCGGGCAGTTCTGTTCGGATTTACAACCGATGGGGCCAAACAGTGTTCCAACACGACGATTTTGGCAGCACGGTGGGTTGGTTGCCTGATCCTGACGTGTCCGAAGGGGTGTACTACTACGTCATGAACATCGCCCACACCAACGAGGCCGTTCGAATCACCACTGAACTTGGCGTCACCGAATTGACTGAATACGGCCCGGTTGAAGTGCATGGATCGTTCATGCTCTTCAAAGGACCGTGATGGTCAACCTGAGGAATGACTTCCTCGCAGGGCTTCGCTTGCAGGGCTTCGCTTCCAAGGCCATGCGTGCAAGGGTCTGGTCAATCTTCAGATGCTGTACCCGGAAATGAATTCTCATCCGGCAATTCAAGCACCTGGGCACTTTCGCGTCCCTCCAACGTGGCCACATCACGCAGCTTACGCTCCATTTGGTTGGTGCGTGTGTTGCGTAATTTTTCCAATTCTGACTTCGCCTTGCCCAAGCGGTCATCCACCCGCTCGAGCTGCTCGCTGAATTTCCCAAACTCCGTCTTCACAGCCTCGAGAATTTTCCAGACTTCACTGCTCCTCTTGGTCACTGCCAAGGTTCGGAAACCCATCTGCAAGCTGTTCAGGAGCGCGGACATGGTGGTAGGGCCTGTCACTGTGATGCGGTACTTGCGTTGGAGTGTTTCAAACACACCTGGATGCCTCAACACCTCGGCATACAAGCTTTCTACAGGCAGAAACATCACGCCGAATTCCGTGGTGTATGGTGCCTCAAGGTATTTTTCACTGATGTCCTTGGCGAAGGACTCGATGGTTCGAGCCAACGCCTTTTCGGCTGCCTGGATGACCGCCAAATCCCCAGCCTCTCGCGCATTGATCAAATCTTCGTAGCCCTTCAAAGGGAACTTGGAATCAATGGGGAGCCAAACCGACTCGTTGTCACCCTGCCCGGGCATACGTACAGCAAACTCCACCCGTTCATTGCTTCCAGGCCTCGTCGCAATGTTCTCCTCAAACTGCTCTCGTGTAAGCATTTGCTCCAAGATGTTGCCCAATTGATATTCGCCAAGAATGCCCTTGGTTTTGACATTGCTCAAAACCTTTTTCAAATCGCCAACACCGCTTGCCAAAGATTGCATCTCCCCCAACCCCTTGTGAACCTGTTCCAAGCGATCACTGACCAACTTGAAACTGTCTCCGAGCCGCTTTTCGAGTGTGGTCTGCAACTTTTCATCGACGGTCTTTCTCATTTCCTCAAGCCTGTTGCCATTGTCTTCTCGAATCTCCTTGAGCTGCTTTTCGACCGTTTCTCGCACCTCCTTCACAGCATCAACGGCAGTTTTCCCTTGCTTGTCCAATTGCAGAAGCAAATCCCCAAACTGCTGACGCAACAGCCCTTGCAATTCCTTGGCGTCCTCGTCAAGGTGCTTTTCAAAACTCGACAGGCTGTTTCGCAACTCCTCTCTTTGAGCTTGGGCTTGATCACTTGCCTCCTTGCGACTTCTCGAAAACTCATCTCGCACGCGACCTTCTTGGTCTGAAAGAACCGCACGCAGGTCCATCTCTTCAACCTTCCCATCTCCTTGTTGGCTCCTTGCTGCATTCATGCGCACCAACATCACGCAAGCAACAAGTCCAAACAAAGCAGAAAGGGAAGCGAGGGCGATCAGAATCATAAGATGGCGGCTTGAAGACCCAATGTGGGTCCTCCTTGAATTCCAAATGTAGCCAAGTCAGGGTTGGACGCCAACATTCATGTTCCATGCGAGAACCACGCATCGCATGCGAGGAAGGAAGTTTCAAGTTGACATGCCCAACGAACCTGCTATCTTCACGTTGCATGCGACAATCCAGTTTGAACATTGTGGTGGTGGAGGATGAAGCCATCATCGCTGACCATCTGATGTTGACCCTGCAATCGCTGGGGTTTCGACCTTGGGGACCCGCCATGAACTTGCAAGAAGCCAAGGGCTATGTGGATCGAGGGCCTGTTGATTTGGTCTTGATTGACATCCATCTCCAAGAGAAACATGATGGCATTGAGCTGGGGCGATACTTGAAAAACCAAAACAAAATCCCGCATGTGTATGTGACAGCAAATGCTGATTCAGGCACCGTGGAATTGGCCAAAAAAACAACCCCGATGGGGTTTATCGTCAAGCCATTTCAAGCATCGAATCTGTACAGCAGCATTGAAGTCGCCATGGCCAACTGGGAATTGATGCATCCGGCCATGCCTGATGAACATCTTGAGGTGATGGATGATGACATCAGCTACAACCACGAGTTGCGCGTCCTGTTTGTGACGGTGAGTGGGCAGCCAGTTCGTTTGTTTTCATACGAAATCACCCATGTACGGAGTGCGCATGTGTACGTGGAATTCCACATGGCAAACAGCGACGTCCACATTGTTAGAACGTCCATGAACAAGGTCGAAGAAACCCTTCCTCCTGACAGGTTCATCCGTGTGCATCGAAGCCATTTGATCAATGTCAGCTACGCAGAACATTTTGACGGAACCCAACTCACCATTCACGGCAAAAAAATACCGGTGAGCAAGACCAACAAAAAAAAGTTGACCGATCGATTTCCATCGCTGCGCGACAAAATGTAACCGCCAAACCACGCCCATGGTTGACATGCCCAAGCTCCTTTGTCGCGCCGCGTGCTTGTGCATGGCGGCTCTTGCATCCTGGGTCGGCATTTCCCAATCCACGAGAACCTCAGACGACTCGGAACGGGATACATTTTTCTGCAGTGTGACCGACTTGGTTGAAGAAGGAGCCCAATTTTCGGAAGGACCGCGATTTGTGCACCAAGACGACCAAGGTTTTCTGTGGTTTTTTAGCGATTTGGCTGCCTATCGTTTCAACGGATCCACGTACCGGCAAATTCTGTATTCCGACGTTTTTTCCTTTGGGCAAGGATCCTTTGAGTATCTCCGGGCCGCATTGAGGCTTCCCGGCGGGGAGTTTGGCCTTCAATTTGGAGATGCACTGCACGGCATACCATCGCAAGACACACTGTGTGCCTTGGATCCCCTGCGCTTCAAGGCCAGTCAATCACCCAACCTGCCTTCCTTGGATCGGGGCGATGTTCTGTTTGATCACATGCATCCTTCCGACCCATGGAAGGAAAGCGTGTGGTTCATTGTCAATCGTGAGTCCGGAGAATCGCGGGTGGTTGAATTCAATGACCAAACGCAAGGATGGGAGACGCGCTACAGCTGCTCCTCTCCATGGCAACCGCACGGCCTCTATGAATCTCCTGACGTCGGGTTGTTCTTGCTCTTGGAGCACGAGCTTCTCGATTCAATGAAAACGGTTCACTGCAAAGAAGGGAGATGCATCACCTCCCTCGCTTCTCCACAGTACATGGTGCCACAATATGAGTCGAGGCGTTCGCATGGACACAACCTGTGGTTTGGACCTGAAGGTGACATCACATTTGCTGCATGGGATCGACCCGTCCTTACAGGGTCTCTAGAGGATCCCTATCTGTACCGAAAGGCCGACGGGACGTTGATGAAGGGAACCCAAGCTCCTTTTGGCGTGGATTGGACCACCATCCTGCCCCTCAAACCCAATTTCAGGGCAACCGAGGCCCGTCTCAATCCATGGTCCAATGACCTGTGGATTTTGGATGCCAATCGTTTGTCCATTTACAACACCGAAGGTCGGTGCCTCATCCATCGGGACTTGCCAGCATCAGATCGCTTGACCATGGGATTGCATGACCTGCTGTTCCTCGATGCCCAACAAGCCATTGTCTTGAGCTCCTTTGGAATATTCCATGTGGATGTGGAAAGGAACGTCTTTCGAACACACAAATTGGACCAAGCGCCGGAGGGATTCAACTTGGGATGCCGCGACATCGTGAGCTGGAATGGTGTGTTGCTGATGGCCTCGGATGCAACTGGTGTGTATCGCATTGAGGATGATGGACTCACCCCCTTGTTTGATGCGGACCACCGTTGCACCGGCTTGTGTGTCGATGAAGACACCCTTTGGATGGCCTACTCGGGTGGACTCTGGAAAACCGGCAGTTTCAAGCTCCCTCTTCACATGGAATTCGCGTCTTCCTACGCCGGTGAATTTTCTTGGGGCATCCAACGAATGCGAGATGGCACCTTTTACATCACGCGGGATGGCCTTGAATCCATTCAACCAGGGCAGGTCACAAGTGTCGATTGGGGGTTGCCCTACAACACGTATGACGTTCTCGAGATGGAGGGAAATCTCATGATTGCAGGGGCGCACGCGCTGCAAATTTTGGAGCAGGGCACATCCCAGCCCAAATTGGCGCACAACCTGTATCCCGAACTCAGCGCCCTTCAATCCACCTGCTATTCCATCCTTCAACAAGACGACGACAATGTTTGGTTTTGCACCCAAGGCCAAGGTCTTGTGCGCTGGCAACCCACATCCTCCACACTGACCTTTTTCAACGCCGATGCTGGCCTCCCCTCCAACACCGTGTACGGAGCTCTCGTCGCGCCGGACAGTTTGGTGTGGGCCTCCACCAACCAAGGACTCATCTCAATCCATCCCCAGACCCAATCCATCCGTGTGTATGGCGCCAAACGAGGGTTGGCTGAATCCGAATTCAATCGCATGTCCTTCTGTGCTCACGACGACGGTCGCATGTACTTTGGCGGGCTGGGCAGTGTCACCTCGTTTGACCCCTTGGAGGCTGCCCAATCCGTTCCTCACAAAGCGATGGTTCCGCAGGTCGAGCGCATCGATCAACACAAAAGTGAGGAGCACACAGTCTCGGATGTGACGCTCGAGTTCCGAGAAACGGGACAAATCAGGATGGGATCTTGGGATGATTTCCTCTCTATCCACCCGATTGTCCCCGACATGACGGGCACCTCGCATTCTTTTTCTTACCGTTGGTACAAGATCCATGGAGACGCCGTTGGAGATGCCGATGAAGACCCAATTACATGGTCTCCCCTGATCGGCGATGCGTTGTATGTTCCCAAGCTCAGTCCTGGCCAATGGATGGTGGAAATCAAGGCCAAAAGCAGTGAACGTGGATGGCTTCCTCAAGCGCTGACCATCCCGGTTTTTGTCGAAATGCCCATGTACCTCAATCCGTGGTTTCAATTGGGGAGCATCGCTAGTGTGTTTGGCCTGTATGTGCTTGGAGCGTGGTTGCACAATGTCACGCTCACCCGGCGAAACAAATCCCTCGAAGCCACCGTTCGTGAACGAACGAAAAGGCTCAGAGAGGTCGTATCTCAAAAGGATTCGTTTTTGGCGGAAACTCACCACCGCGTGAAAAACAACTTGCAGTTAATCAGTAGCTTGATGGACATGCAGGTCATTCAAATTGAAGATGAAACCATCCGACGAGAATTTGCCCAAAGCAAGTCCCGAATTGATTCCATTGCACTGATTCACAAGCATATTTACACTTTAGAAGAAGGGAACTCCATGGGTTTCCGGGAATATTTGTCAGAACTCACCTCGTTGATTGCAACGGTCCACACCACGAACCCCGATTCCCTCCAATTGAATTTGACGGGTGATGAACTCATGACCAAACGCGAGCATGGATTGCCCATGGGCATGATGTTCAATGAACTGCTCACCAACACAGCCAAACATGCTTTCAAACCCGATGGCACAACCGAAGTCAACATCTCTGTTCAGAACTTCGGGGAAGGACGGATTCAGATCACATACGATGATTTCGGACCAGGATTGCCTGAAGGGTTTGACTTCCAACACGCGTCGTCCTTGGGCTTGAGGCTCGTGGGGAGATTCGCAAAACAACTGGGAGGCTCTGTCCTTCTCGATCCTGAACATCGAAGCCGGTTGACGTTCACGCTCAACATGGGATGATTCGACGCGCTTGTTCTCTGCCATTCGCCCAAACTCGCCGCGCATTGCACGTCTTTGAGAACAAAATACTTGTCGTTCAGAACAGCTCCACAAGGAATTCGTCCCGTCACGCTGTCACGACCTACCTTTCTGCGCATGGCACCTTCTCGTTTGAATGTGTTGGTGGTGGAAGACGACCCCGTGATCAGCGAGGATATCGTAGCCCAACTGAACTCCCTTGGATTTCGTCCGTGGGGGCCCGCATCTTCCCTCGAAGTTGCCAAAGGCTATGTGGTTCGGGGGCCCGTGGATTTGGTCCTTGTGGACATTCATCTGGAAGGGAGGCACGACGGCATCGCACTCGGTCATTGGTTGAAAGAACATGGGGATATTCCGCATGTATTCCTGACTGCCAATGCGGATTCTGCCACGGTGGAATTGGCCAAGAAAACCACCCCCATGGGTTTTGTGGTCAAACCATTCCAAACCTCAGATCTGTACAGTTCCATTGAGGTGGCGAGAGCGAATTGGGCGTTGCTCAGTTCACGTGTTGAAGGCCAACCGCAAACCGGAGAAATTTTCCGGGGGAAAAACCAGAATTTGAATTTGCTGTTTGTTCCCTGCGACGGAAAACACATTCGATTGTACATCGATGAAATCGTGCGCATTGCGAGCGCCCATGTGTATTCTGAATTCCACATGCAAAGTGGCCTTGTGCACGTGGTCCGTTGCTCCTTGCAATCCTTGGAAGGAGTACTCCCCTCGAATCGCTTCATCCGCGTTCATCGAAGTCACATGGTCAATGTGAGTTACATCGACCAAATCGAAGGGAAAAGGCTTCTGATTCATGGAACTCAAGTACCGATCAGTCGCGTGAACAAGGAGGAACTTCTTCGCAAGTACCCCTCGATGGCAAGGCTTGGGAAGGGATGAGACAAGGAATGAGACAAAGGCGAACTTGGAGGCGTATCCTGGGATCATGGGCTTGTTTCCTCATCGGCCTTTCAGCATTGTCCCAAAGTCAAGAACTTCCATACCGCGCTGAGTTTCGCGAAATCCCGCGAGGAGGAGACCTTTCACCGCAGAACACGTTGTTTGTTCAGCGGGACACCTTGGGACAACTTTGGATGTTCGAAGAAGGTGGTGTCTCACGTTTTGACGGCCGCACCCACATGTGGTTTTCATACCAGAAACTCTTTGGACATGAGGCTCCTTTCAATGGAGGAATCCGTGCCGCCTTGCTTCTTCCCGACGGACAAATTGCGTGTCAATTTGCGCGCGAGCAACATGGGATTCCTTCACAAGACACCTTGTGCATTTTCAGCCCCACGCTGGGCACGGCCACCCACGTGGCCAACCTTCCCCCACGAGGTTCTGATGAAGTTTTGACCTCATACCTCAACCCACAGCGTCTCGAGGCTGCGTCCTTGTGGATTGTTACTGACACCGCCAAAGGGATTGACAAGGTTTGGCGCCATCACCACGAAGACAATTCCTGGAAGACTTCGTACGAAGGCAGGCCCGGAGAACGGGTAAACGGATTGTTCAGCGAATCTCATGTGGGCGATTTCTACCTGACCCAAGACCCATCGACCACCACGTGGAGAACAGTGCATTGGAGAAATGGACTTGTACGAGTCAGGGATTGCAACTTCCCGTACACCCGAAGCCTGCAGGAACTTCGTCGGTTTCCTAGTCACAACTTGCTGTTTGACTCCACAGGAACAATCGAAGTTGCGGTTTGGAGGCATGAACAGCAACCTGGATTTCAAGACGAACACATCTGGACGTACCTGCCCGATGGCACATTTGTGCCGGGAAGCCAATCCCCATTGGGGTTTGATTGGAACCGCGTGTTGGACGTGAAGCACGGATATCGCCACAGCGAATGCCGTCACAACGTGGAATCCCAAACCTTGTGGGTGTTCATCCACAACCAACTTCAGGTGTACAGCTCGGAGGGCACACTTGTCATGGAAACGACCTTTCCCCTCCCGGAGGAATTCACGTCCACCATGCACGACGTGGTTTTTGTGGATGGGAAACAGGCTGTGATCACAAGTTCCATGGGCTCTTGGTCGGTCCTCATGCAACCAAGGCTTTTCAACCATGTGATGCCCGCGGAGGATACCAAAGCGTTTGACCTTGGGAGCCAACAAATCATCCCGTGGGGCAAGGATACGCTCTTGGTCATGACCGATGCCGGAGATGTCTATCTCTTGGATGATTTTGGCGGCCATCACGTGTTTGATGGCGGCGCCACCGCTTCTGGCATGGCCGTCCGAAACGACACCTTGTACCTCGCGTGCGATGATTCCGTTGTACCACAAAACCTGGGGACGAATCCAGGTAAGAATTCGACTGCACCGTGCCTCGAACACACGTCATGGCGCCTTGAACCCCACTCTTCAGGCGGGTGGATGGTTTGCGGCCCACAAGGGTGCGAGTTTCGGAATCGGCCTGGCCAAACCCTCGCCAAACTCACCCATCTTCGCAACGTACGGGCGGTTTGGGAAAAATCGCCTTGGATTCTCGTGGCTCACGATCAAGGACTTACCGCGTGGGATCCTCTAAGACACATCGACCGACCCGCGTTCGAGGTGTTTCCTGAATTGGAAAAAGTGCGGTCGGCATGTCAATCCCTTGCGCCGGGGAACGACGGAGACTTTTGGATTGGCACCAAGTCAGAGGGCCTGCTTCGATGGCGCCCCGCCACGAAGGAAGTGATGGTCTTCGATGTGTCAGATGGCCTGCCCAGCAACGATGTCCGAGCCACGTTGGTCGCGAACAATGGCATCGTTTGGGGAAGCACAGACCATGGATTGTTTCAAGTGAATCCCGACAACATGCGCGTGCAAAGCTACCCTACGCACATTGGGGGAGATTTACCCATGCTGGCAGGGAGGCCCATGTCGGGTACCGTAGATGCTCAGGGGAAGTTTTGGTTTGGTGGGGAACGTGGTGTTGTTTCCCTCGACCCTTCTCATGTGGATTTTGCCATGTCTGCAACACCCGCAAGACCCTTGGTCGAGCGAATTGCGCTGCATGATTCTGAATCTCCTCTCCTGCGTGATGTAACCACCCATTTCAGGGCAAACAACCTCGTCTTTGTGGAATTCGAGCAAGCAAGGCTTGACATTCATGTGCGCATCTCCGACTTGACTGAACCGGAGCTCCACCAGCTTTCGTACAGGATTGGTCGCAAGGAAGAATTCGACGAAACCCTGCCCTGGCAAAACGTTTCCGGGACGGTCCTGGAATTGCTGCTTCCGAGCCCAGGAATGTGGTGGTTGGAAGTGCGCGTCAAACGCCCCCATGCTGGCTGGTCACCGCACCTTTTGCGCATTCCGATTCACTTCCCCACACCGTGGCACGAGCACCCCACATTCCCTTGGCTCGTTGGAATGTCTGGGTTGACACTTCTCGGCCTCATGTACCTCTGGAGAACACGACGATTGTCCAAAAAGCAGAGAGCCTTGGAAGAGCTCGTTTCCCAACGTACATCCAGTTTGGAACGGGCCTTGACAGAGAAGGACATCTACCTCGCTGAAACCCATCACCGGATCAAAAACAACCTTCAAATGGTGAGCAGCCTGATTTCTCTGCAAGCCCGGACTTTGGGAGACCCTGAAATGAAGCAAATGCTGTTGGCTAGCAAATCACGCATTGACTCTGTCGCACTGATCCATCAACATTTCCAGGAGGACGGCTCGCGCCTTGTGCTTCCGCTGCTCACCTTCACCCGAACTTTGGCTCGGTTGTGTTCGGAATCACTTTCCACTTCCAATGACATCGTTCACACCAACCTCCTCGGTGAGGAGGTGTACTTGACGTTTGAACAAGGGCTTCCCATGGGAATGATCTTGAATGAACTCCTTTCGAACACCTACAAACACGTGGTTCCCTTTCAAGACATCACCAAAATCAACATTCGCATTCACGTCGAACGCGATCGCACTTTGGTGGTGACGTATGAAGACAACGGACCTGGCTATCGGGATGATTCCTCGAGGGAAAATGCCTTGGGGCTCAGGCTCGTTGAGCGTTTTTCAGAGCAAATCCATGGCGAAGTCTCACGCCCAAACAATGCCCCGGGCTGCACCGTGATCCGCCTCAAACTCACTCATCCCTCCGCAGGTCGTTCATCGTGAGCTCGTCGAACCTTGACCTCCACCCTGCCTGCCCAATCTGTGTCAAAAACGCGAGACGCCAACCGCTCATCGAAACGACAATCACGGCTTATGCCGTGACGGCAGCGAGGACCTCGGCCATCTTCGAGCCGATGTCGGCAGGGCTGTCCACCACGTGGATGCCACACTCGCGCATCACGCGCTTTTTGGCTTCGGCCGACTCGTCCTCACCGGACACGATGGCGCCAGCGTGGCCCATGGTGCGTCCCTTGGGAGCCGTCACGCCCGCGATGAAGCCAACAACAGGCTTGGTGCCGTTCGCTTGAATCCAACGAGCCGCTTGGACTTCGAGGTCGCCCCCAATCTCACCAATCATCACGATGCCCTTTGTTTCGTCGTCCGCCATGAGAAGCTTGACCGCCTCGAGGGTCGTGGTGCCGATGATGGGGTCCCCGCCGATGCCGATGGCCGTGGTTTGGCCGAGGCCGGCCTTCGTGCACTGGTCCACCGCCTCGTACGTGAGGGTGCCCGACTTGGAGACGATGCCCACGACGCCCGGCTCGAAGATGAAGCCAGGCATGATGCCCACCTTGGCTTGGCCCGCCGTAATGATGCCAGGGCAGTTGGGGCCGATCAGGGTGCAGTCGCGCTGGTCGATGTACGCCTTCACCTTGACCATGTCTGCCACGGGAATACCCTCGGTGATAGCCACAATGACCTTGATGCCGGCGTCAGCCGCTTCCATCAGAGCATCGGCCGCAAACGCAGGCGGCACGAACACAATGCTCACGTCCGCACCCGTCTCTGCGACGGCATCCGCGACCGTGTTGAACACGGGGCGGTCGAGGTGGGTTTGGCCTCCTTTCCCGGGCGTCACGCCGCCGACAACGTTGGTGCCGTATTCAATCATTTGGCCTGCGTGAAAGGTGCCTTCACCGCCAGTGAAGCCTTGAACGATGATTTTGGAGTCGCGGTTGACGAGAACGCTCATGTCGTGTGGGTTGAGTTGTGCGGCGATTGAGTCGCCTTGAATTGTGAATGCGCGGCAAATTTAGGCCAAATTCGCGCCATGAACTCCCCCCTTCGCGACGCAGTTGACGGCGCCACAATTTGCGCCATCTCCACCGCCCCTGGCGCAGGAGGAATCGCGGTGGTTCGTATCTCGGGTTCCGACGCCCTCGCCCTCGGCTCCAAGGTCTTCTCCAAGCCCCTCGACGCCATCACCGACCGCTCGGTCGCCTTCGGCCGCTTCCGCGACGCCGACGGCTCCGTCCTCGACGAAGGCCTCGCCCTCGTCCTTCGCGGCCCCGGTTCCTACACGGGCGAAGACACGGTGGAATTCAACATCCACGGCTCGCAGTTCATCCAACGGGAGGTCATGCGCGCCCTGATCGAAGCAGGTTGCCGCCAGGCCGGTCCCGGCGAATTCACACAGCGCGCCTTCCTCAACGGACGACTTGACCTCACCCAGGCCGAGGCTGTCGCTGACCTCATCGCCGCAGAGCACGCGGGCGCACACCGCCTCGCCCTCGACCAACTTCGAGGCGGCTTCGCCCGCGAGATCAACGCCCTGCGCGAGGCCCTGATCGGCTTTGCGGGACTTCTCGAACTCGAGCTCGATTTTGCCGAAGAGGACGTCGAGTTCGCGGACCGCGAACGCTTCGACGCCCTGCTCGCTGACCTCCTCTCCCGCGTCGGCCACCTCGCGGACAGTTTCGCAACCGGCAACGCCATGAAAGAAGGCATCCCCGTCGCCATTGTCGGCGCACCCAACCGCGGAAAGTCCACCTTGCTCAACGCCCTCCTCGGCGACGACCGGGCAATCGTCTCGGACATTCCCGGAACAACCCGTGACACGGTTGAAGACGCGTGTACCATCGACGGCCTGCGGTTCCGGTTCATCGATACAGCTGGCCTCCGCGAAACCAACGACGTCGTCGAAGCCGAGGGTATTCGCCGCGCCCTGGCCAAAGCCTCCGGTGCCTCTACGGTCCTGCTTCTTCTCGACGCCAGCGCGGACGCCCACGAAGACATCCAGGCCCGAATCAACGACCTCGACCTCGCCCCCGACGCCCACGTAATCGTGGTTTGGAACAAGTGCGACCTCGCACCAGCTCCCACAGACGGTTCCGACCTCCCCACTTTGTCTCTGAGCGCATCAACAGGCACCGGACTCGACGACTTGCGTGAGGCCCTTCTTGAGCGGCACCGCGCCAACGACCGCGGCCACCAACTCGTCGTTACCAACTTGCGCCACTTCGAAGCCTTGACTGCAGCCAGGTCCGCGCTCCAAGCGGTGCGCCACGGCATCGGGAATGGCATCCCCGGAGACTTGGTCGCCGTCGACGCCAGACAAGCCCTTCATCACCTCGGTGAAATCACAGGAGCCGTGCATGCTGACGACATCCTCGGCCACATCTTCTCCCATTTCTGCATCGGGAA
>JBEARC010000063.1:0-5995 GCA_041163465.1 Bacteroidota bacterium | reverse complement strand
ACCGAAATGTTTGCCTTCTTCAACAACTGTTTTGCCAATTCACTTTCCAGGTCGGATTGGTGTTTTGGATTGAGTTCGATGAGTTGCCCTGCCATGTTGTTGGCCTCGTAGATGGCCAGTTTTTCTTTCTTCCTTGCGTCATATTCGGCATTTCCTTCCATCCCCCAGTATTCAATGTACACAGCGTGCGAACCAGGAGATACTCCCGCCGGGATGTAGAAATCGGGAACCAAATCACCATGAGCAGTGACGAACGGGCGCTCATAAGCATGAACAATTTTGTTCATGTAAAGCCAATCGTCAATGGTTTTTTCGCCCAAGGACCGAACCCTGTGCCCGTCTTGGGCTATGATTTTGGGCGGATATCGCTTGTTGAGTTGTTCCCTTGCCGAGGCCAGTCCACCATCCACATTGGGTTCATGCTCTGCATCGCCATGTTCATCATGAGAAGTCTTTGCGGGTTGGAGCCACCCCAACATACCCGGATCCTGGAGAACGTGCTCATTCCACTTTGCGTAGATTTTGCCGTTTGTCGCCTCGAGGTTTTGTCCACCTTTAGCCTTTCCCAAAGCGGTGACAATCCAGCCTTGCACGTCTTGCTCGACCCAGCCTAATTCGGCAAGAATCTTGTTCACTTTTTGACCTGAAACTTTAAAGTGCTCACCAATCTTGGTGGCTGTCAAGAGGCCGTCGTTGGCTATTCTTTCCAGAGCCTGCAGGCTGGTAGATGGCTTCCACCTCAAAGTAGGGCCGTACTTCGGATGCTCCACCATCTGGCCTCCAGAAGCCAATCCGCGCTCTGTAGGTCTCCATTCGTCCTCCACTTTTTCAATTAATCCCCATTCGGACAATTTGCTGAATGTTTCCTTAGAAGTCCAGCCTTCTTTCTCTCCCAGCTTGGTCGTCGAAATCATGACTGAAAGATAAGAGAGAGATCTATCCGTGTTCAAGACTTCAATGGGACGATAGAAGTAATGGTAACTTACCTGGGTGAATTTGTAAAGCCTACTTGACCAAATCAGGGGTAAGGGCGTTCAGCTTCTGTCCTGCTAGGTCCACCGAGAGATCAGGGTGCGGCGCTGAGGTTGCCGGACCGCAGGCCGCCGACGAGGCGTAAGACTTCCCAATGGGCGGCGCTCCACTCCTGTCGCGCGGCCAACTCGGCCGCTTCCGCTTGAAGGAGCGCCACGTCGAGGGCCCGGAAATCGAGGGCGTTGAGCACCCCGTCCCGGTAACGCATCGCCCCAATGTCCGCCGCGAGCTGAGCATTCGAAACGCGCTTTGCCGCCATCGCATAGACCGCCAAGGCCGTCTGACGGCGGTCCCACGCCTGGGCCAGCGAGGAGAGCGCCTCGTCCTTGAGTCGGGCGGCGTCGATGGCGGAGAGCTCGACTTGGATTTGGGCTTGCTGGATGGCGCGACGAGTCGCACCCCCGTTGAACAAGTTGAAATTCAAGGTGAGCGCCGCGCCGTAATTGGTGACGTTGGAGGTGATGTCACCGTTGCGGTAGGGGTTGAAGAACGCGGAATCCGGGATAAAACTGTTCGTGCCTGACATCCCCTGCGTGTTGCCCCAGTTGGCCGTCAATCCCACCACAGGATACAAACGCGCCTTGGCTTGACGCACGCCTGTCTCCGCCACTTGTTGGCCGAGAACGGCGTTTTGGATGGCTGTGTTGTTCGATTCAAGCAACGACTTGAGCTCGTCGAGGCCCCCTCCCTCCCAAGGCGACTCCAATTCTGAAGTCAATTCCCAACGCTTGTCTTCTGGCTGAACCAAAAGCAAATTGAGGTTGCGCCGCGCCGCGCGGACCGCAGCTTGCTGCCGAATCAAGGTGGTGCTGTCCGTCAACAGGCCGTTTTCAAACTGCAGGCGATCAAACGTGCCCGCCACACCCAATTCGGACGCCGATTCAATGCGCGCCAACCGCGAACGTGTTAGGTCCAGGGCGTGGCGCAAAACTTGGGCACTCTCCTCTTGGATGAGGACGTTGTCGTACGCAAGCAGCACCGCTTGGACAGTGGACTCCACAATGAGATCGACCTGCCCTTCGGCCTGCTCGGCCAACAAGCCAAGGCGGTCCTTCGCTGCAAACATGCCCATGCCGTCAAACAAGGTCCAACGCGCTTGCACGCCCGGCGATAAAGACTGTGACTGCGTGGCGATGGGCAGGAAGGTCGAAGGGTTTTCCGTTTGGTCGTTGACGCTGGAGTTGGCACCAAGCGTGGCGGTCAGTTGAGGCAAGGCTCCTGCGGCGCCCCAGCTGTTGCCAACGGCAGCGAGGTCGGCGTTGGTGCGCGCGATTCGAATGCCATAGTGGCGTTCGAGCGCCAGTTCGACGGCCTGTTCACGCGAGAGGTCCTGGGCGTGGGTCGAGGTCGGGGCGAGTGCCGTGAGGGCGGTCAAAGTGCCGACCGCGAGCCATGGAAGCCAAGTCGCAAGGGAGGGGCCGCCGGGGCCGGGTTGGGCTGCGGAAGCCGAGGGGCCAGCGTCGGAGACGGCGGACTCGGCAGACTCGGCGAAGCCGAGTTCTTCGCGGACTGCGGGTTCGGCCTGTTCACGCGAGAGCCAATCGCCGCGCTTGACCCACACCCACGAGCGGTGCAACGGGTTGATCCACAGGAGGTAAATCGGCAGGAGCACGAGGATGATGACCGTCACAAAGAGGAGTCCGAAGGCCACAGAAATCGCCATCGGAATGAGGAATTGTGCTTGGAAACTCTTGTTGAGCATGAGCGGAGCGAGGCCCGCGACGGTGGTGACCGACGTGAGCAGGATGGGGCGGAAGCGGCTCATGCCCGCCTCCCAAATCGCCGACCGCACGTCCATCCCCTCCTTCAGGTTGCTGTTGTACGCCGCGACAAAGACCAGTGCGTCATTGACCAGGATGCCGATCAAGGCAATCATGCCGAGCACGCTGAAGAGGCTGATTTGGGCATCAAGCAGCCAGTGACCGATGCTGATGCCCACCAATCCGAAGGGGATCAGCCCAAACACCGCCATGCCTTGCAAAGGCGATCGGAATGTCAAAATGATGATAAACAGCATGATGGCGAAGATGACGGGCATGACGGCGGAAATGCTGTTTTGAGACTTGGCCTGTTCACGGTTTTGGCCTTCGTAGCTAGGGCGGATGGACGGGTACTTGGCCAAAATTTGGGGAACGACGTTTTCTTTGATGTCCGCATTGGCGTCACTGGCGCTGACGTTGGGGCCAGCGAGGTCTGCGCTGACCTGGACTTCACGGGCACCGTACAAGCGGTTGATGGCTGTGATGCCAAGAACTTCCCGGACGTCGGCCAGTTCTTCAAGCGGGACGAGGCTTCCATCGGGCGTACGAATGCGATACCGCTTGAGGTCGCTCATCGAGCTGCGGTCTTCGTCGGCAAGGCGGACCCAAACCCGCACTTCGTCCCGACCGCGCTGAAGTCGCTGGACTTCACTTCCGAAGAAACCTTGGCGCACCTGCGTAAGCAGCGAAGACGGCGTCATGCCGAGCTGGTAAGCTCGGGGCTTGGGAATGATTTCCAATTCCTGCAGGCCGCGCTGGTTGTTGTCGGTGACGTCCTTCAGGTCGTCCCGCTGGAGCATGGCATCCTTGATTTCTTCGGTGGCCGCTGCGAGTTCGTCGAGGTTGTTGCCGAGGAGCGAAACCGAGACGGGTCGTCCAAACGGCGAAAACGCCGCGAAGCTCAGGTTCTCTGAGCCGTAGACCGTGCCCACGCGCTCCCGCACCATCGCGCTGATGTCCATGGACCGCATGTTGCGGCGTTCCCCGTCGAGCAGCTGCACGTTGATGAGGCCTGTGTGAGCGTTGGGGCCGACGCGCTTGTCGACCGCGAGTACCACATCGAGCCCGTCGGCGCGCTCCGCCTTGAGCTCCTCGTTGACTTCCCAAATCTTCTCCTCAATCGCATCCAGCTCGGCTGCCGTCACCTCCTCCCGCGTGCCACTCACCATGGACAAATTCACGGTCAGGTTGTCGCCTTCGATGAACGGAAAGAACGTCGTTTTGACCAACCCGCTCCCGATCAGTCCGGGGACGGCAATCATGAAGAGCGCCACGAGCGACGAGAACGCAATCCAGGGCTGGTTCATGGCAAAGCGCAGGACGGGCGCGTACATCTTCATCTTCAGGAACTCAAGCACGTTACGCATGCCGCGCTCCACAGCATTGGGTTTGAAATCTCGGCGGAGCGCCTTGCTGTGCCCCACGTGCGCCGGCAAAATGAACGCTCCCTCAATCAAGCTGAACAGCAGCGTCAACATGATAACCGTCGCCATGTCGCCAAAGAAATCCCCGAGCCGTCCCTCGATGAAGAAGAACGACGCAAACGCCACCATGGTCGTCACAATTGCCGCAAACACGGCCGGAAGCACCTCCATCGTGCCGTCAATCGTTGCACGATAGCGGTCCTTGCCCATCTCGTAATGCCGGTAGATATTTTCGGCAATCACGATGCCGTCATCCACCAAGATTCCGATGACAAGAATCATCCCAAACAAGCTGATGACGTTGATCGTCACCCCGGCCATCCCGGCGAAGATGAACATCCCGGCAAACGAGACGGGTATGGCCAGCGCCACCCAAAACGCCAAACGGATGTTCAGAAACAACGCCAACAAGATCACCACGAGCAGGAAACCCACCACGCCATTGCTCACCAGCAAGTCGATTCGTTGGTTCAGCACGACAGAGCTGTCGCGGATGACGTCGAGGTGCAGGCCTGTGCCCACAGCCTCGGCCTGCGCGTTGTAGGCTTCCATGTAATTCCGCACCAGCTCCGTCACATCCAAAATGCTCTCCGTCGTCAAGTTGTTGACCGTCACCACCACCGCCGGCTTGCCGTTGAACCAGTTGCGGGACGGGTCATTCTCGGCCCAGCGGTCCTTCACATTGGCGACGTCCGACAAGCGCACCACGCGCCCGTCCTCAAACGCCCGAACCACGACGTCCTCGAGCGCCTCGGCATCGTAGCCGCGGAAACGTCCACGCACGATGAGCTCCTCGCGGTCCGTTTTCAGGCGGCCGCCCGTCGTCTCGATGTTCGCCGCGCGAATCGCGGCCCCGACCTCGGCGATCGTCAAATTCAATTCCGTCAAGCGGTCCGCGCGCAGCGCCACTTCCACTTCCTCCCCTGGAAATCCGCTCAGTTCGACCTGGCTGATACCATCTAGTGCACGCAGGTCCTGCTCGATGCGTCGCGCTTCCCGCTTCAGGGCGCGCAAATCGTCGACACCGGTCACCGCAAACGTGATCGCCACCCCAATCGATTCCTGCTTGAACACGATGGGGGGTTCCATGCCTGCCGGGAACGAAGCAATGCGGTCCACCGCATTCTTCACGTCCTGAAGGATGTCGTCCGTCTCGTTTTCGTTTACCACGGTCACCGAGATGCTCCCCGCGTTTTCGCTGCACACCGACTTGACCTGGTCGAGGCCGGCGATGCCTTGGAGGTTTTCCTCGATTTTGGCCACAATGCCTTCCTCAACCTCTGCCGGCGAGGCGCCCGGATAGATGACTTGAATCTGAATCGTCTTGGATTCCGTGACCGGGAAAAAGTTGCTCTTGATGGAGCCCAAACCAACCCACCCCGACGCCAAAATCGCGATCATCAACAGATCACCGACGAGGTTGTACTTGACAAAAAACCGAATCAATCCTTCCATGGCTTAGCGCTGAACAAGGTCCACAAGCAACCCGACGTACGCGCCCGAAATGGGTTCCGCCAAAACCTTCGTGCCAGGCTCCAAACCCCGCACCAACACCACGTCTGCGTCGCGGTGCACCACCTCCACATCCGCCAAGTCGAGCTTGCCGTCACGAATCATGTACACCTGTGAACCGTTGCCTTCGAGGAGCGCCTCGTTGAGCGCCATCACACCTTCGAGCTTGTCCCCGAACACCACGCCGCTCAAGAAACGACCGTCACGCAAAGGCTGTCCAGGCGTTTCCGACACCTCACAAAACACGCTCGCGCTTTGGGTCGTGGG
>JBEARC010000062.1:0-4796 GCA_041163465.1 Bacteroidota bacterium | reverse complement strand
TGCTCAACAGTTTCCAAATCATCATTACGCATCCTGAGAGCGGAATTTTGCCCGAAGGCAACAACGCCCAGGTGTGCTACCTCGATATGGATTGGGCTCACGGTGATGTGGGGGGTGGCGGTGGCTGTTGTGGCACGGATCCCGGTGTGACGGGTGCGGATGGCGAGTCCACCAACCCCAACCCCAACAACAGCCCGCACGTGCAGTTTGGTCGTTTCAACCTGTTGGACGACACGTACAACGGACCCTATGGCATCGGCGAAGGCAACGAGGATGGCATCAATTGGTTGGACTACAAGTTCTTCAACATCAATACGGCGCTGACCAACAACAACTTGAATCCAGTCCCCACGGCCAACCTCGGTTGCGACACCGTCACCTTGTGCTTGACCCAAACCACCCCTTTGAACGTGGAGTTTTTGGGCCCTGAACCTGACCAGACCGTGTCGTTGGTTGTGAATTCGGACTTGGCGGGCTCTTGCTACATCGAAAATGAAAGTTCTTCCAACGGTGGAACGGCCACATACACAGGGGTGTTTGTGGCAGAGAGCCCAGGAATCAGCACGGTAACCATGACGGCTGAGGACAGCGATGGCGCCATCACGGAGGTGAACATCGTGATTCAAGTGTTGGATGTTGTTCCCCCGACCATTGATGTGACCTCTGCAACGGGGGAATGGGGGATTTGTGCAGGATCAGAGCTTGACGTGACCGCGGCATCTGTGGGAGGTCAGGAGCCGGTGGTGGATTGGTCTTGGAATTTGGGAAGCCAGTTTTGGACCGACAACGAAGCGACCATCCCCTTTGGTGGAACCTTCGTGGTGACAGGCAGCACGGCCTCAGGATGTGTGGTCAGAGAGTTGTTCGAGGTGTTTCAAACGCCCTATTATCTCCCGACAGTGGAAGGAACACTTCAAACGGTGTGTCCAGGAGATTCCGCCTTGGTCGAGGTCATTCCAGATGTCAATGAAAATTTCGTGGATTACATCTGGACCGGCAACTGGAACAACGGTGGAGGTACGGTGCTCTCCACAAACGGGGCATCAGCGTATTTGACTGCGGGCGTCTACCAAGTCACGGTTGTGGATGAGGGTGGCTGTGAAGGCAAGAGGACATTCATTCTCTCTCCTTCCGCGTCAACTTTGCCCGACATCACCATTGACCCTTTGTGTGGAGAAGCGGCCTTTGACACCGTGACATTCAGCGGTGGATTTGCCTCTCCTGGAGAAGGTTATGTCAATCTGTATTTGTCGAGTTCCATCAATGGATGGGGCGGGTCGTTTTTGAGCATTGACATCATTCACGAAGACGGCACGGTAACCACCTCAACGGTCACCATGAACTCTGGAAATTTTGCCAATGTCAACAACAATCCGGATTTGGCCGTGGCGTTTGGTGATTCGGTGCAAATCACCTTTGTGAGCAGCGACCCTGCCAACGACCAGTACCTGGGGCTTGACCTGTACAACTGTGTCAACAACTGCATCAACAACCCTTCGGCCTGTTTCCAAGGCATTCCATTGACTTCGGGTGTGATTTACTACGGACCAGCCATGTGTACTGTGCAACCCGCTTTTGGACTTTGGGAAGAGACAAGCAATTTGGGCAACAACGAATTCAGCGTAACCGACCAATACAACACCACTTGGTGGGCTACGGAGTACGGAATGTATGAGTTGTGCTTCTACGACGAAGAGTGCGGATCGGCCACATGTTATGATGTTGAAGTCAATGAGCCGCCCACCATTGAACTGAGCGGCGACAGTTTGGCTTGGGCATGTGACGGGGATGATTTGGGAATTCAAGCCTTCATCACGGACCCCGCGGATGTGGCCACGGTGAACTGGCCATATCCAGGAACGGACAACGTGTTGGAGAACGAATACTCCTGGACCCAATACACGGAAACCACTTTGGTCGTGAGTGTGTCCAACGGGTGTGGAACGGCGTCTGATCAAATTGAAGTGACGGCCACGCTGGAGCCCCTGTTGGAAAACGCGTTTTTGTGTGGTGAGGGCTCCACGTTGGAGTTGGACCCCATTCCCGGTGACCAGAATACAGATTTGGTGTATGAATGGACCTACAACGGAAACCCGGCCAACGTGCAGGACAACGAGTGGGAGGTGGACGCCACGGGGTCGTATTGCGTTACGGTGGTCAATGGCTGTTTCCCCAACGGAAACAGTGATTGTGCATTCATTGATGTCATCGAGGAAATCGATGTGGATGTCTTTCCTGGTGGAGCCATCACAGATTGTGATGGCGGAGGCATTGAGGTGGGTGAGGATGGCGTACTTGGCGTAAGCAATGCATTCATTGCGAATTACAACGACTACACGGTAACCTGGCCTGATGGCACAGTGACCACCATTGACGACAACTTCAATTGGATTGTGCCCGAAGAGACCGACATCAATGGCACAGAGATCTGTGTTACCATCGAAGATCCTTACGGCTGTGACCCACAAGAAGCTTGCGGGCTTGTGTTCATCGGGGACGTTCCGACCTGGGATCCGCTCCCCAACATTGGGTCTGAACCGCTGGCATTGTGCCCTGGCACGCCCGAGTTGTTTGACCTGAACGCCCAAATGAATGGTCCTGAATACAGCGACTACACGTGGACGGTGCAGTGCTCCGACACGGTGGTGAGTTTTGACGCCGAGATTGTCGTGAATCTTTTCAATGACCAGTTCCCCCCGAATTGCTGGGGTTATCCATTGGACTTGGAGGTGACCATTGCCAATCCGTGCTTGCCAGGCGGACTCACGCACGTCTACAACATCATCGTCGACAACTGTGAAATCCTTGTTCCCAACGTGTTCACCCCACGGGATGGGAATGACGAGAACAACGGCTTCCACATCATGGGGCTGGAGCCTTGGGAACCCAACGGGGTGCTTGTGCGCATCTTTGACCGTTGGGGAAACCAGGTGTATGAGAATTTCCAGTACCGGAACGCCACACCTTGGTACGGTGATGAAAGTGCCGATGGGGTGTACTTCTACACCGTGTTGCTCCCCAATGGCGATCAACATACAGGTACGGTGAACATTTTCCGGGCGCGTTGATCGGTGGCCAAGGCCAAGACTCAATTCGTATGCTCGGCATGCGGCCATGTGCACCCCCAGTGGGTGGGGCAATGCGTGCAGTGTAAGGCCTGGAATACGGTGGAGGAAGAGGCCGTGATGGCTGTGTCAACGCGCGCGTCACGCGCTGGATTGTCCGTGCTTCAGGCACCGAGGGTCAGGCCCTTGGTTGAAGTGAATGTTGAGGCGTTGCCTCGAATGGACATGGGCGACCAAGAATTGAACCGTGTTCTCGGTGGTGGGGCTGTTCCTGGAGGGGTGGTCCTGCTGGGAGGGGAGCCAGGCATTGGCAAGTCCACACTCATGTTGCAAGTGGCCTTGTCCGTGGGCCGCAAACACAAAATCCTGTACATCAGTGGTGAGGAAAGTGCCGAACAGGTTCGCATGCGTGCCAATCGGTTGGGTTCAATTTCTCCCGAAGTCCTGATATTCCCGCAAACCCAAGTGCCGGCGGTGCTCGAGGCCTTGAGGCAGGAGCAACCGGATTTGGTGGTGGTCGACTCGATCCAAACACTTGATTTGCCTGATCAGGATGGCGTGCCTGGCTCGGTAGGTCAAATCCGAGAATCTGCCGCGGCCTTGACAGCATGGGCCAAGACCTCAGGTACGCCCTTGTTCATGGTGGGGCACATCACCAAGGAGGGTTCCTTGGCGGGTCCCAAGGTGCTGGAGCACATGGTGGATGTGGTGCTTCAATTTGAGGGCGATCGCCACCATGCGTATCGCATGTTGCGGGCGGCCAAAAACAGGTTTGGGACGACCGCGGAGCTCGGCATCTATGAAATGACAGGGGAGGGCTTGAGCGCCGTGGATCACCCAAGTGAGGTCTTGTTGGGGGAGCGCGGTTCTGCAGAGAGTGGGGCAGCCATCGCCGTGGCGTTGCAGGGAGTTCGTCCTTTGCTTGTGGAAATTCAGGCCCTGGTCAGCACGGCGGTGTATGGCACTCCCCAGCGTTCGGGTACCGGTTTTGATTTGCGGAGACTCAACATGCTGTTGGCGGTGCTTGAAAAAAGGTGCGCCTTCAAATTGGCCCAATTCGACGTGTTTTTGAATGTGGCAGGGGGTCTCAAGATTCAGGACCCTGCGAATGATTTGGCCGTGGTTGCTGCGATTTTGAGCTCCTCACTCAATCTTTCATTGGACAACCGGACCTGTTTTGCTGGGGAGGTGGGATTGAGTGGGGAGATCAGGCCCGTTCCGCGCATGGAACAGCGCATGGCAGAGGCCGCGAGGTTGGGCATGGAGCGCATGCTGGTATCTGGTCACGGGAAGTTGCCAACGCCTCCCCAAAGCTTGACATTGATCCCTGTCAAGCGTGTCAACGAGGTTCAGCGCGTGGTGTTTTAACGCAGCCCAAAGGAGGGTGTGGTCTTGGATAGGGCTGAGGCGGGACTTGGGGACGGAGGCCTTATGGAAGGGATTTACGAAGGGGACGGGCCCTCCCCCAAAACAACCACGTACTCTCCCCGAGGGGTGGCGTGTTGGAAATGTTGGACCACGTCGGCGACCGACCCGCGGATGGTCTCCTCGTGAAGCTTGGAGATTTCCCTGCTGACGGAGGCGGGTCGTTCGCCAGCGCCACACGCCATGAGTTGGTCGAAGAGTTTGGCGACCCTGTGTGGGCTTTCGTACAGGACCACAGTGCAGGGCATGCCGAGGATGGTTTGGAGGCGTTTTTGCCGACCTTTTTTATGCGGCAAAAACCCTTCG
>JBEARC010000061.1:0-8786 GCA_041163465.1 Bacteroidota bacterium | reverse complement strand
CTCAGGCATGCCTGATGCCACCCATTCGGCGAGCACCGACTTCTCTTCCTCTGTCAGAAATCGCTCGCCACGCAAGCTGCTGTAATTGTGATCCGGCGTCCAAGGCGGCATGTAGCCGCTCTCGGTGACGTACACAATGAAATTTCCATAGGCAGACACCTCGTCATACGTGGTGAAAGGCATCGGACCGATTTCTCCCTGCCGGTGACATTGCGAACAATGGGTGTAGATGATGGGCGCAACGTCCGCGTGAAACGTGACGGTATTTTGGGCTGAAATGTGTGAAATCGTGAGCCATCCACCCATGACAGCGCACATTCTGACTAGAAACTGCATGGGTTCAAGATACTCGTCAAGATAACGCTGGTCAACTTTTCAAGGCCGTCAGCGGTTCTTCTTGAAAAGAAATCCGATGAAGTTTTCGTTGACTCAACTCCTGCTGGCCTTGGCCCTGTTCACGCCTTCACTTTCAGAAGGCCAAATCACCTACGGCCTCCAACAAAACGTCATTCCCTGGCAAGAAGGACTTTACCTCGCGGGTTACGACGTCCTAAGTGACACCTGGGTTTGGGCCGACACATTGGAGTACGCGGAGGGGTTTGGCCTGGGCTCTTCCACCTACAACCATGCGGAGAATAACTACGTGTTTCTCGGCGTGCCCTCAGGAAGCCTCGGAGGATTGCAATGGATGGAGCATCCGGTGGATGGCGAAGCGCCACCCCTCGCGACCTCGTTTGAAGGGACCTTGCACAGCATCCACCACGACATGCAGTCCGATGTCTTTTACGGCTTGCAGGGTTACGGAATGGACAGCACCTGGGTGGATTGGGGCGACGGCAACGGCTACTGGGAAATCAACAACTGGGCGACCCGCGTGGTGTCCATCGACCCAGCACCCGGAGCGGCAGTCTTGACGTCCGTACTGGAATTGCCTTGGCTCGAAGGCGTGGTCGCTGGAGCATCGTGTTTTGACAGCGACACTCACCGCTTCTTCATTTGGGGAATCGACAACCAAGGGTCGGGGCGGTTGGTCACCGCGGATTGCGAGGCGCAAATCGTCTTGTCGGACGTCCAGCCTGCCTTGCTTTCGAACCAAAACCTCAGCGAGCTGGAATTCAACATTGTGGACGGGCAACTCTTGGGATTGCTCGCTTCGCTTGACGCAAACGGCGGCGGCGACATGGAGTTGGTGTCGGTGAATCCCGACACGGGCGACATGACTTCGGAATTGGCCCTTCCCCAAGTCAGCAGCTACACGCCCGACGGAACGGTGTTTGACCAGCTCAATCGGATCTACATCCTGCATTACTATCAAGGCACGGGCATTTCGCCTCGCATTCTTTCCGTAGACGCCGGTTCCATGGAGTTGATGACGGACGTGGCGCTCGACGCAAACTTTCTTGAGTTGGAAATGAGCAATGCGCTGTTCGCTTCTCAACGTTATGCCACCGCCGGTTTGGAATGCCATGATTTCGGCAGCCTCGTTCACCTGGTGTCTGGAGCCTGGGTGAACTCGGGGGACAAACCGGTGGAGGCAACAGTCTTTGACATGTCAGGGCGCCTTGTGCTCAGTCAAAAGCTTGGAACTGGCGAATCCATTGCAGTGCCCAAAGGATTGGGCCTTTGGGAATTTCGATCGGGTGAGCAAATCGACGTGAAGAAGACCTTCCGTCGTTGAGGATGTCCGAACTTGTCGGCATGATCTTCCGAATCCTCCTGGCGGCTCTTTCGCTCCTGCCCTTTTCGACCCTTGGCCAAACGACAACGCCTGACGCCCGCGGGTTCGTGGTGAGCGTGGGAGATGCTGTGCCCGACTTCACGTTGACGGACCTAAGTGGGAACGAATACTCGAGGGAGTCCTTGATGGGCACGCCGTACGTCTTGCAATTCACCGCATCCTGGTGCAGCGTTTGCCGGGCCGAGATGCCGCACCTGGAATCGGAGGTTTGGCAAGCCTACAAGGACCGCGAAGGTGGATTCGTGCTGCTCGGTGTCGATTACGACGAGCCCCAAACGCAAGTGCGCGCATTTGCAGAACAAATGCGCGTCACCTACCCCATGTGTCCGGACGACGCCGGGGCCGTATTTCATTCCATAGCCGCCAAGAAATCAGGCGTCACACGAAATGTGGTGGTCGACCGTCAAGGCAACATCGCGATGCTCACGAGGTTGTTTGACGCGGCCGAATTCCAGACCATGGTTGAGCTGTTGAATGAACTCACCTCAGCGCCTTAGAGACCGGCGAGGTTGCTGATGGAGCCTGCGTTGTACACGTGCTGGAAGCCATGCGACCGCATGAACTTCGTGGCCTGGCCGCTGCGGTTGCCGCTGCGGCAAAACAGGTAGTACTTCTTGCTTTTGTCCCACGACGAGATGGCCTGGTGCAGCTCGCCTCCGAGCCAGTCCTTCACGTGTGCGCCCTTGACACTGCCTGCGCTGGCTTCCGAATGCGTGCGGCAATCGACGATGACCGCGTTGGGATCCGACTGCGCGTTCTTCACGTCTTGTGCAGAGCAGTCGGTGGCTGATTGAAAGAAAAACATGTGCTGTTGATTTGGGCTCAAAGTTGGGGAGTCGGCTTCACGCGGTCCGCCCTCTCAGTGACCAAACCACGTGACCGAGGTTACCGAATTCCGTGCGCCACCACGAACCGCGTGACGTCCCGTCCCTCGACTTGCGCGAGGTACAGACCGTTGTTCCAAGAGGCCACATCCAATCCGCTGGCCGAAATTTGCCCTTCAAAAACCAGTTCGCCCACCGAAGTCCACACGCGAACAAATTGTCCGGTTGACTCAGTCATGTGGATGTTGTGGCTTGCCGGGTTGGGATACCAGCTCGGCACGTCAAGACGCGCCACATGGCTGGGATGCAGCGACTCCTCGCGGATTTGAAGAAACTCCTCAGCCTCGTCATAGCCGTCGACCATGTGTTCAAACACCGCCGTCACACTGCCGTCGAAGCCCTCCACTGGCTGCACCAAAACGGTGAATCGTTCGCCGGGATAAATCTCCAGGCTGTCCAACGCTTCGACAGGCACCTCACGGCCATCGCTCATCCAGAGCTCCGCATTCAAGCCTTCGGGAAAGTGGCATGTCACTTTGCTGTAGGCCATGGACGCCAGGCGAAGCGCGGTAGGCTCCTCTGACGAAGCGTACACGACCTCTTCAGCCAATTGGCTGCCCGCCCTTCCGTTGACCATGAACACGTCCGGACGCATGTCGTGAAAGGGAAAGCTGCCAACTGGATTCAAGTTGGTCGCCACTTCGAGGTCGCTGAACAACCAGGGTACATCCTGAACCACTGCAGGTCCCCCCTCGAAGAGCGTGCCGTCGGGACGCGTCACCAACACCATCCCGTACATTCCCATGGTCAGGTGCAATGTGGTCGTGACGTGGCAGTGGTAGAGGTACGTCCCAGAATGCGTCGCTGTAAAATCGTACGTGGTGGACTGACCGGATGTCACGAAGAAGGACGTCGCTGGCACCCCGTCGTTCGCTTGGTCCACGTCAAGGCCGTGCAGGTGAATGGTGTGGCTTTCCGGACTGGGGTTTTCAAACGCCAAGCTCACTGACGCCCCTTCATCGTAAGTCAACAACGGCCCAGGCAAGGTGATGAACCCGTCTGCCACCCAACCGTAGCCCCAAATCGGAAGCGCTGTCCCGTCCTCCAAAAAGTGAATGCCATCCATCCCTGAAAAAAGCGACGGCGGTGCCTGCTGCGCCACAACGGGTAAGGCCAAGACAGCCGACGCTGCAACCGCACCCAACACGTTTTTCCACTTCATCATGGCGCGACGTTCAAATAGGTGATCATGCCACCGGGGTAAAAACCGGCGTTGGTGACGGCCACCAAATTGTGGGCGTGCACGGGGTACTCGCCTGGCTGGTTGGGGTCAAGTCGGACCACCACGCACTCGCCGGCTTTGACCGGCACCGTGTCCTTGGACCACCCCACCCGGTTCGGGTGGGCACTCGACTGAAGCATGTCCACGTGGTAACCGTGAAAATGAAGCACCTGATCCATGCGTCCCTGGTTGATGATGGAGATGTACACGGCCGCGCCCACGGAGGTTTGGACGTAGGAGCTCGAGTCCGCGAGCGTGTTGGGGTAATTCAGGTCGTTGATGGTAAACTGCCGTGGCACGTAGGCCGCTGTGGGGTCCAAACTCCCACCCCCTGCCAACTCCCACGTCTCTGCGGGATCCCATTCGTTCAGGTTCCATTCGTAATGTGGCAGGTCGTCCCAGCCGGAGCGGATCATGGTGGAGAGGCCGAGGGTTTGGCCTCTTTCTGTCACGCTCCACAACCTGTGCGTTTCATCAGCCAGACCTGTCACGTCGAGCTCCACCGAGGCGCCGGGCGTCACAGACCATGTCGTACCCTCCTGCGCCGTCCAGGCCAATTCATGCGCGACCGAATCGGCATTCACCACCACAACACTCGACGTCAGATCGTTGAGTGTCTCGTTGGACATTTGAAATTGGGGCGTGGCGCAGAACCGAAGAGCCGCCAGGGTGTCCCCCCCGAGCCCAACGCCACCGGGCACCATCCACAGGGTGTCGGACTGGGCATACAACCCAGCAGCCAAAACCGAGGCCAGCGCCATGGAGAGAAATCGTGGGAACATGCTCAAAAATAGCTCGAATCACGTCGCATGAAAAAGCCACCCCTCGGTGGGGTGGCTTTTGGGGGGACGGGTCGTTGAGATCAGTTCATGAAGGGTGCGAGGGCCTGCTTCATTTGGGCTTCCGAATGGTAGCCCGCCGCCTTCCACACCATCTCACCTTGCTTGAAAATCATCAAGGTGGGCACGCTACGAATGCCGTAGGCTTGGGCGAGCGGCTGGTTGCGGTCGATGTTGACCTTGAGAATCTTGGCCTTCTCACCCACGCTGGACGAAAGCGCCTGAAGTTCTGGGGCCATGGCCTTGCACGGGCCGCACCAATCGGCAAATACGTCCACCAACACAGGCACGTCGCCTGCCACCAAGTCTTTGAAAGAAGTTCCAGCCATGCGTTCTAAAGTTTGGGACAAAGGTGCAAGAAGACACGAGAGTGCCTCGTGCCATTCGTCACAATCCAATGTGACTCAAGACACAGGGCCGGACACAGGGCCCGATGCATGGCGTGAACCATTCCCTTACATCTTGCCCTTCATCATTTGATTCCAGTAGAGGAACGGCAGGCCGTACTTCTTCAAGATCCACATGCTCCAAGTCTCTTTCGCCGTGTCCACGAACTTGCTGAGGAACGGATCGCTGTCGCGGACGTTGTCGTACTTGAACTCAGCCAACACCATTTTGCCGTAGCCGGTGACGAGCGGGCAGCTGCTGTAGCCTTCGTACTTCGCTTGGCTGAGCTGGGACGACTTCATCATCGTCAACACGTTCTCCACGACCACGGGGGCTTGCTTCCGGATGGCAGCACCGGTCTTCGCCGTGGGCACCGCCACCACATCTCCCAGCCCAAACACGTTCGCAAAACGCGGGTGTTGCAACGTATGCTTGTCCACTTCCATCCACCCTTTCGACGGGCCATCCTGGTGTGCGAGCGGGCTTTGTTTCACGAAGTCCGGCGCGCTCTGAGGCGGCGCGAGGTGGAGCATGTCGTACGGCATCACCACCGTCGTCTCCCCTTCAAGCTTTTCGTGAATGGCGTTGCCCTCGGTCACCACGCAACCCGTGTCGCTTTGGGTCCACGCAAAGTGAATCTCCTTCTTGGCGCTGTCGATTTTGACCGGCTTGTAAAACGTCTTGAGGTGGATGCCTTTGCGGTTGATGACCTGCATCAAGGTCTTGGCGAAGTCCTTAACCCCAAAAATCACGCTTCCCGGCGTCGCAAACACGACCTCAGCGTTGTCACGCACACCTGACTTGCGGAACGCGTCGTCGGCGAGGTACATGATTTTTTGGGGTGCTCCGCCGCACTTGATCGGCGTGGCAGGTTGGGTAAACACCGCATTCCCGCCTTTGAAATTTTGGAGCACCCTCCAGGTTTTCTCCGGATCCACGTAATTAGAACAAACCTCCGGCGTGTCCAAGGCTTCACGCAACCCTTCGATGCCGTCGAGGTCCATCTGCAAGCCGGGAGACACCACAAGGTAGTCGTACGTCAACGTGCCGGAAGACTTGGTGTTCAGGGCGTTGTTGTCGGGATCGAATGTGGTGACGAAATCTTGAATCCAGGTCACGCCCTTGGGAATGACGGACGCCATGTCGCGGCGCGTCGCTTCGTAGTTGAACGCCCCGGCTCCGACCAACGTCCAAGCGGGTTGGTAGTAATGGTCCTTGGAGGGATCCACAATGGCCACGTTGAGAGAGGGGTTTTTGCGCTTCAGTTGCGCGGCTGTCATGATGCCGCCCGTGCCGGCGCCAACGATGAGTACGTCGTGATGTTTGCTCATGAGATCGGGTGTTGAGGGTCCGCGTTTGTGCGGAAGCGAGGCCAAACTAGTGTCCCTCCGACACGACCTCAGTGACCCAAGTCACCTTACCCCTTGCCCAACTCAAATCTGGCGCCACCCCAGTCCTTACGCGACTTTGCCCTTGCGCCACCCCACCCACTGCATGTCGGGGTTGCGTCTTACGTGGTACGCTGTATTGAACCACGACACCACAATGTGCCCCACAGCCGTGTGAAACAGGCTCCCAGTTTCCAGCGTCATCCAACACGTCATCACCCCAACCGGCAAGCACCACAGCGTCTCCCCCTTGCCCTTGTGGAAATGCGTCACAGAATAGATCAACGTGCTGATGGCCACGGCAGGCCACACCCCAATCACCGAAGCCACGGGGAAGATCAAGAACCCACGGAACATGAACTCGTAGGCCGACAGGTAAAGCGTCCACCCCGCCCCGCTCCACACCATGGTGGAAAGAGACCACTCCGTGGCGCGGATTTGGGGGTAGTTTTTCGCGCCCTCCTTGCCCGCCACCATCGACAACACAATCGTCGATCCAAGCAAGGCTGCCCACCACAACCACAACTCCAAGGACGCGGGCGCGGGCCACTTCACCCCCAAATCCGCCAACGACCAGCCCAACGCCGCGTTGAGCACCGCGGCGGGGATGACCCCCATCGTGATGAATCCCCAAAGCTTGAGCGTGAACACACGCTTTACTTTTCCGTCGTCTCCTGACCAACGCGCGTCGAACCACGCCTGAATCGCAGGGCTGTAATGCGCCCACCAATACCCGAGAAACCCAAACAAACTCAGCGACAAAGGAACCAAGACGTTGGCCTCAGCAGCGGTCGGCACGGGTTCCAAAAAAGGAAGGTGAAGAAGTGGGCTCACAAGTCAGGTGTTCGAATGAGGGCGCGAAAGTACGCCTGAATTCGGAGGTGTGAAACCCTTCAGTCGGCGTGGGACTTTGCGTCGAGCGATTCGTGCTCTTGATGTTGCCTATTTCTTTGTGGGCGTTGTGGGTCATTGCATGCCTTTGCCTGCACACGATCGCAACGATTTTATCATTATCATCGAAACTGACTTTATATGGCAATAGAAATTGTTTGGTTTGAGGAATGAAAAACTTCACGCCAAATCCAATCTATACGTTCATTCTCCTGCCAATCGTCATCGGATTCAGCAGCTGCATGACCGTCCCTTCACTCGTGACTTCTGAGCAATACAAATCACAATACGTCGACCAGCCCCTGAAACTTCTCATTGACGACTATGGCCTCCCCACGAACTCCGAGGAACTTGAAGATGGCACGAAAGTCAGCACCTGGGAAATGGGCACGGAGACCTCTTCGGTGAGCGTTTACTACGGCTACGGCATTGCGTCCGGCACTTCCAATCAACAAGCGAAGCGGATGACCGCCTACGCCAACTCCGAAGGCATCGTAACGGATCTGCGATCCAGCGGATACGAGATGGGGAACAAGAAGGAAGTGGACGCAGCCAAAGCGACCAACACGTACCTGGGAATCATCTACGGCAGTGGAATCGTGAGCCTGTTGATTCTCCTATCCCTTTGATTCTCCTCCCCTTTTCAAACCAAATCACCATGAGAACTTTGCTTGCATTTGCGATGCTGGGTTTGGCCTCCTTGAGCTTCGGTCAATCCTTTGTCACACCCATCGGCTTCGTCGACAACGAAGCGAACCGCGCGAAGGTCGTTCGCTTCATCGAACACCAAGTCTACACCGACTATACGGCCATCGGCATGAACGACCCCATGACCCTCCGCATGATGGAGGACGAAAACATGAAGGCGTTCAAGAACCTGATTCGCGCCACCAACACCACGCTCCTCCGGCAGGTCATCGACATCTACTGCGGCATCGGCATGTGCAATTATTACACGATTTGGATGATGTACGAGGAGCAATCGAAAGCGTCAAACAACACCCTCAAGTGGTGAAAACTCAAAACACGTGGAAACTGAAAAACTGCTGCTTTACGAGTACCAAAAAGCGAACCCCACGACCATTTGACTGCTGTTCCTCTTCCTCGGCTGGAGCCATGGATCGATGAACCAAATGGGACTCCACATCGCATCCTACCTGACCCTGGGCGGCTTCGGCATCTGGACGTTGGTTCGGCTCTTCACTTTGAATGGGGCCATTAAGACGTACAACCGAGGCGTTGCGGCTCAGGCGAGCCTGAGCAATCAGGAGAGCGGAGGGGCCTACTCTTCAACCTAATCAGTGCAACTCGTTGACTTGCAACCGCTCAAGGGGATTGAATTTCACACATGGGATCCAGTTTGGAATCGCCGTTTTGCGAGGATTCTGAGCAGATATGTGCTTTATTTCCCTTTGTTTCACTGGCTTCGAGCGGAAA
>JBEARC010000060.1:0-18747 GCA_041163465.1 Bacteroidota bacterium | reverse complement strand
CATTCCGAACGTTTCCTTGCAAGCGTGCGGCATCTTCAGGGTATGTCGTCCAAACCAGCGAGCCTTCATCAACTGTGAACAGGTCACTTTGGACGATTCCGGATCCAATCAGACCTTGGATGCGAAGGCTCTTTGACGCTCCGACAGAGGGAACAGCGTCAGTTGCAAAACAAGTGTGAGTTGTCGAGAGTGAATGTCTGAAAAAGGCAGTCCAAAGATCCTCTGAACAGTTGTCCGTATATGCTGGGAAATTGGGAAGGGCGAGCAGCGCGTTTCCATCTGAGCAAGCGTGCTCGACAACAGGAATCTCTGGCATGAGAAAGTGGATGTCACAGTCGCTGCATGTCGTTTGGGCTTGCGCAGACAGGGGGTAAATCACCCACAACAAGGTAAGTGCCCGAAGTGCAGGGTTCCTGAAATTTCCGAGTGATCGCATGGTTGAGTCGTTGGAATCTTGCGTATAAGAGAGTATAAATATACATAAAATTATACCACTGCACCCCAAAAGATCTCGAAAAACTGCAGTCTTATTCTGTCATAGGCTAAGTGTTGTTCACCCCCTTGTCGTCCTCAACGAGAACAACGCGATCCCCGCGGCCACACCGACATTCAGGCTCGCGGTATGTCCAGGCATCGGAATGGCCAACGTGGTTGCACATTGAGCCAAAGACTCTGTTGAAATACCCTCGTGTTCGTCTCCCAACACAAGGCAGCATGGACCATCGGGTTTCCATCCACGAATGTCGTGTTGGGCCTTTTCGCTCAAAGCGATGTTTTCCAATCCCAAGTGGGTCAAGGTGGTCAGGGCCGTCGGGATGGACTTGACCCGACACACGGGAATCCGAAGAAGGGCGCCCGCTGATGATTTGATGGCGTCTTCATTCAGAGGTGCTGTGCCTCCCATGGGAACCACCAATGCTGTGACGGCAAAACACTCGGCGGTTCGGGCAATGGCGCCCAGGTTGCGGACGTCCGTGACGCCATCGAGGGCCACGACGAACGGGGATTCGCCGCGCTCAAAGGAGCCCATCACCACTTCCTCGAGTGGCTGAAATTCAACGGGCGATGTGAAAGCGATGACGCCCTGGTGATTTTTCAGGGTCACGCGATCCAGTCTTTCTTTGGGAACGGCTTGGGCTGGCACGCCCTGTTCTCTGCAAAGCTTGAGGATTCGGGTCACCTCGTCCGTTTGTTTTCCTTTCAAAAACAGGACGCGTTGCATGGGTTTAGCAGCTTCAAGCGCCTCGAGGATCGGATGAATGCCAAACAAAAAAGTGCGCTCGGGAGGTCTGCGGTGCATGGACGAGAATTGAAAGGAATCGAGCGACGAAGGTAGGGTCCAAGTTCAGTCGCCCCGCACCCTTCCGTTGCGCCAATTGCTGACGGCGCGGTCCCACACGCTACGGAATTGAATGCTGCGTTGGAGTTCAAAATGATTGTCGTCCAATGGGTGTTGACGCTTTCGGAAGTGAAAGGTCAGGGCATTGGCCGTCCCCTCCTCTCCGTACACCCAATATTCATTCCATGCGTCTTTCCGAACGCGCTGGGGGACACCAAACACGATATGCACCATGCCCCGGTCGGTCATCCATCCTTCTGTCAGTCCTGAAAAAGCGACGTTGGCTTCTTCAACACGCTCGTAGTAAATGGACAGGAGGGCCCTCGCGGCGTCTGGCGATTTTCCGCAGGCAAGCCAGAAGTCGTCGAGGGCCATTTTGGGGTGTTGAGCTTCCGAAAGTGCGTTGAATTCCGCACGTGAGGCAATGTACCGGACAGGGCGGATCAAATCGTCGGGATTGACAAGTGCCGGGAAATTGGGTCTTCGGGAATGGATGACCAAACCCAGGTCCGTCCGAGGGTGATACAACGTCGTGATCCCTTCCGGCACAATGAGGTGTGACAGTTCGTCGCGCCCCAGGGTGGTCAGGGGCTGAGCAGACAGGGTGTCCCATCGAACCCGGGCACCACTGTAGGGAGGAGGAGGCAAGGTTGAAGGAGGCAAAACATGAGACACGACCCACCCACGGGTCATCACGGAATCGTTTGGAAGAAGGACCGCGATGGTGTCGAAGACGGTGGCATCTCCCGAAGGCAGCGGCCAGCGGTCGGTGTAGCTCCAAAGCAAGAGGTTGGACCGATGCCACGATGGAGGCGAACCAAGCGCAACTCGGTCTTGCCACGTGGCATTCCGGAGTTGATCCTTGAGCTGGACGAGAGGGAAGGCATCGCCTCCTCGCCATCGCCAACGAGCACGAAGCTCTCCTTGGGTATGGTGCCAAATCGTGTCCATCAGCGACCAAGTCGTGTCGCCAAGCGCGATTTCTACGTTGGCCACAAAAGGCGATTCCGCATGATCACGGGTGTACAACAACTCTTCACGTTGGAGCTTCAAGTACACGTCAACCTCGCCGGAACTTAGGGTTTGGAATGCAAAATCAGGATGCAGTCCAGTGGCTCGCCTGTCATAAGGCCGCTGCGAGGAAGGGCTCTGCATGCTTGACCATTGGCACCCCGTGATTCCCAAGGCGATGATTCCCAAGGTAATGATAACCAGGGTGTTGATACCCAAAGCGGTGACGCCCACGAACCCACCTCGCAGTTCCACAGCGCGATGCATGGACCGGTGGAAGGGCGAAGAAGAGCGCATCGAAATCACGGGTTCAAGTTACAGGTCAGGTACGTCGACGCATTCAACGCGAGGTGGAGTTGTCACTTTTTTGGAGGAACAACGTTCCGTTGGGGGGGGGCTATCCGGTCAATGCGGTACTTCCGTACGATCCTCATGCGGGTTTTTGGCATGTTGCGGCGAGCTGTAACCTTCTCGTGGCGAAATCCGTAAGGAAAGACATCACGGACATTCATTCACAATCCCATTTCCCATGCAACGTACCCTACGCATTGCCGCCCTTGTGCTTTTGACGTGCGCAGCCTTGAGTTCTTGTGGAACCATCTATCACCAATGTGCAGCTTATTCTGAAGTCCCTTCGGCTGAGACGCGTTGAAACGAAAACGTCAACATTTGGTCGATCTCAGGGTGGAGGCTTCGTGCCACAGGGCATGCGCGCCCGGCCCTTTCCAATGCCAAGAGCTCTTTCTCCGAGGCATCAGGAGAGACTGAAATGTCAAATTCAATTTCGATGGCGGCGACCCGGCGAGGGTTGGCCGCCATTGTTTTTTGGACCCGGGCCTCCATGCTCACAAGGCTCCACGAACGGCTGGAGGCATGAATTCCCATGATGGTCATGGCACATGCGGCCAAAGAGGTACTGAGCAGGTCTGTGGGTGAAAACGCCTCACCCAAACCATGGTTGTCTGTCGGGGCGTCCGTGACAATGGTTTGTCCGGAGGCCAGATGGGTGTTCAGGGTTCGAAGAGGGTGTTCGTAACGAACGGTGTAGTTCCATGCCATGCATGCAAGATGCATTCAAACGGAAACACTTCCATCCCAGAGGACATTCCTCCTCGCTGAACCATGGACCGCGACAAGGTTTGGCTTTGCCAACCTCATGCTGGACCTTGGACACATCGATGAATCCCTGCTAACTTCGCCAAGGCAGGCATGCAGCATGCGTCCCTCCGCCGAAAATCATGTCAAGCATTGTTTCCATCCGCTCGTTGTGTCCAGCCGTGTGTCGCGTGGCGGCCTTTCGCCAAGCCGCCTTGGCGTTGATGTGCGTTGCGATGTTGGGGTGCGGCATGACATACGCGCAAGGCACCATGACGGGTCACGACGCTGTGTTTGGCGAAGGGGTGGACGTGGTGTTGACGGATGCTGCACGCTTCCATGTCGTTGCCCACACGCGGGGTGCAGGAATTGGGTTCCGTCGCGGAAAGTACAAGGGTGCCTTTGTGACCAAGGGGTGGCAGGGCGACTTTGTGTTTGTGCGCGATCCCAAGGAAGAAAAGACGCGCAACCCAGCGTATGACGATGGGCTGCCCTATGTGTTGGGAAAGGTCAATGCCCAGCATGCGCTCAGGATTCAGCGATACCGCGAAACGGTGTTGGCTGAGAAGTACCGCAAGTCAGGAGTAACTGTGGCCCATTCTGCCTCTGCTGGGGCATTGCTCGGTGTGTCCAAACCCATCTATTTGGAAATTGGGTACCCTGAAATTCCGTACACCTCCATCCGGGTGGAGCGCTACGACCCCTTGGTTCACTTTTCAGACCGCATTTATGGTCGCGCGCCATGGGTGAACGGTCTCGATTCATTGTCTTTTCAACCAGGCCTCACACTCGGGCATGACGTCAGTTTTGAGTTTCACGACACACGCAACGTGACGCGAACCCTTTCCTTGGGATGCCAAGTGGACTTGTATGTGATGCCTGTTGAGATTTTGGCCTTGGAATTTGTCGAACCCCAGCGGGTGCACTTGACATTCACCTTAAGCTACGCCTGGGGTGCACAATGGTCGGGGAAGGGCTTGGGCACCCCGTGAATTTCCCCGCGATTTGGCGACCTTTGTGGTTCGATTTGGATTCCATGTCAGTGAACGCAACACCTTCCAACCCGAGAGAGGTCTCTTCTGAAGCCACAGCACGTGTTCCAAAGCCCAAGTGGCTGCGCGTGAAGTTGCCCACGGGAGAGGCTTACCGTGAAGTCCGAAACATCGTCACGGAACACAAGCTCCACACCATTTGCGAAAGCGGACATTGTCCCAACATGGGTGAGTGCTGGGGTGAAGGAACTGCAACGTTCATGATTTTGGGGAACATCTGCACGCGGAGTTGTGGATTTTGCAATGTGAACACGGGCAAGCCTTTGGCGGTGGATGCCTTTGAACCGGGCCGCGTGGCTCAATCGGTGAAGTTGATGGGGGTCAAACACGCAGTCATTACGTCTGTCGATCGGGATGACCTCGCGGATGGTGGTGCGGAGATTTGGGCCCAAACGGTGCGCGCAATCCGCCATCAGAGTCCGGGAACAACGTTGGAAACCCTCATCCCTGACTTCGCGGGGAAGTGGGAGAATCTCCAAAAAATTGTTCAGGTTGCCCCAGAGGTGGTCTCCCACAATGTCGAGACGGTTCGTCGCTTGACCAAGGCCGTGCGAATTCAGGCCAAATACGACCGCAGTTTGGAGGTGCTCAAGCGTTTGAGCGATGCGGGGTTGAGATCCAAGAGCGGCGTGATGTTGGGGCTCGGTGAGACCACGGATGAGGTGATTGAAACGATGGAAGATTTGCGTGCCGTGGGTTGTCAAGTGGTCACGTTGGGTCAATACTTGCAGCCAACGCCAAAACACTTGCCTGTTGCAGAGTTCATTCATCCCGATGTGTTCGCCACATTGGAGGGAATCGGAAAGTCCATGGGGTTCCGTCACGTCGAAAGTGGGCCGCTCGTTCGGTCGTCCTATCACGCGGAGAAACACGTCCTCTGATTGATGTTTTGGGCGTTGGAGGGGGCGCATCCATGCATGCGAAAACCACCCTCCTGACCTTGTGCAGGCGATTCCTTCCAACCGATGCGACTTTTTGCCCTCGGGCGCGGTTCATCTGTTGTAACTTCCCAGCGATTTTTCGCCTGAAAGACTCAATCCATGATGTTGAAATCAACTGTTCGCAGCTTTGCTGCAGGTTCTGCTGTCCTGGCCCTTTCGGCTTGGGGATGGCTCACGTTCTCAGATACGGACACTGTCTGCATGTATCAGCCAAGGCCTGAAGGCCCTGCAGCCCAGCCCGATGGCGCGATGGAAATTCGCCGCATGATGGTGGGTGATGCCAATGGGAACATTGATCACGAAGGCCTGGCTCAACTGCGCAGGCAGGTTGAAAAGACGGTCCGCCAGCAGTCGGCGGCTAAGTCTGCGACCATCACGTGGGCTGAGCTCGGTCCAGATAACATCGGGGGACGGATCCGTGCCATTGCCACCATCGGAAATGATGTGCTCTACACGGGAGGCGTGTCCGGCGGTCTGTGGATGTCGACCAACCGCGGTGACAATTGGACGGCTGTGACCACGTTTCCCAACTTGATGGTGGCTTCGTTGGCCATCACGGGGAATGGCGACATTTACGTGGGAACGGGTTCCAATTTCGACGGTGCAGGAGGCGAGGGGGGGTCTGGATTCCGTGGCGAAGGCATTTGGTGGTCGAGTGACAACGGGGCGAGTTTCCAGATGGTGGAGGGTACCTCGGGTTTTGATGCCACGGATGCACTTGTTGCAGATCCGACCAATGCGGACCGCGTGTGGTTTGGCTCCATGGATGGCTACGGCCACATTACGCAGGGCAATTTGGTGGAAGTTCCTGGAGGTGCCAACAGCCCAAGCACTGCCACCGACGTAGCGATTGCACCCGATGGAAGCTACTGCCTGGTGGCTGGCGCCAACGGCCGTGTGTACCGTTCGATTGGAGGAGATTTTGCCAACCTTGAGCCAATCACGCAAGGTTCGGGCCAAAACGGAAACCTTCCCCAAAGCGGCATTGGGCGCGCACGCGTTGACATTGCCTTGGATGCGACGGACGGTACGTACAATGCCTTCGCGGTGTATGCCACGTCAGGAGGGTTGTTTTACGGTCTGTTCTTCAGTGATGGCGCAGGAGCGGCAGGTACGTGGAGTGAAGTTTGGCCAGGAGAAATTCAAACAGCCACACCGCTTCCTCGTGCCCAGGGTATTTATGACTTGGCGCTTGGTATCACGAAAGGCCAGCCTGATTTGGCCTATGTTGGAGGCATCGAGGTGTGGCGTTCTGGTCCCAACCAGCAAGCAGAGCAGGCCGCTGCAGCTTACGATGCGCCAGGATTTCCGTTTGGCGTACACGCAGACATTCATGAAATCATCTTTACCCCAGATGGGACGATGTACGTGGCCACAGACGGAGGAATCTATCGTTCAGAGGATTCGGGCTACACGTACACTGCGTGCAACCGCAACTTGAACATCACGCAATTCTATGGCATGGCGCACGGTGCAGGTTCTGCAGTGCTCGGAGGTACCCAAGACAACGGGTCGCTCTTCATCCCAGGCGATGGGTATTTCGTGTCTGACCAAATGGCGGTGGAGGTTCATGGAGGCGACGGTTTTGACTGCGCGATCAGCATGGTCACCGAAGCGGAGGGTTATGAATACGCGTGGTTCGCGGCATCGCAAAACGGTGGACTCGTTCGCGGGACCGTGGGACCAGGCGAGATTAATAACGCTGGGGATTTCTTCGACGAGAATTTCACGGATTTGTTTGCCGACAATGGGGATTTGGGCCAATTCTACACCTGTACCCGTTTGTACGAGGACTTTGACGATGAATACAGCCAGAACACTGTGATTTTGGTGAACACCTTTGGTCAGGACACCACGGGAGGGACGTTTGAGCTGGCCACGTCCAACCAAAACCTTCCCTTCACCTACACCATGGGTGAAGATGAAACACTTCATTTCTACGAAGAACTTGTGCGTCCTGAACGGATTTTGGATGCGCCTCTCACAGAGGACCCTGATTACTTCTGGTTGGATCCGCAGACGTCTGTTGAGGAGTTCATTTGTGAGACGATTGTTGACACTGTGGGATTGGATTCCTTGATGTTCCTTGAGCCGGTGGTGATTGACACGTTCATCGTGATCAATGGCGAACAATTCCCCATCACGGTGGAGACGGGTGACTACGACACCACGTACAGTGAGCCCTTTTTCGTTGTGGAGGAATCAGAGGTTTGCGACACGATGTATGTGCACGCTTCAGACACCTTGTTCAACGTGCCTGAGCGCATCGAGGTCAGGGATCCCTACACCACCATGTTTGTGTTGGGACTCAATGGCGGCCTCGGTGTCTGGATGACGCGGGATGCCTTGAATTTCAACACGACACCCTCGTGGATTCGAATTGCCGACGCTCCCGCCGGTTTCTCGGGCACCAAGGCCATTGAGTTTGTTGAAACGGGCGATCAGGCCGGCGATGTACTTTTCTTCACGGGATGGAATGGTCAGGTGACGCGTGTCAGCGGATTGAGAGATGTGTATTCCCAAGCGGACGTCGACAACGGAGCGTTGACCGTGACCAACATTCTCAGCGGAGCAGGGGCTGCGGTGACCGGTTTGAGCATTGACCCCAACGACCCCAACCACGTGGTGGTCACAGTGGGGGGATACGGTGCCTCTGCCAATGGCAAGGTGCGCGAGACATTCAATGCCTTGTCCAACAATGTGACTTGGACCAACATTTGGAGTTCTGCCGGGTTCAACACAATGCCGTGTTACGACGTGGTCATTGATGCCAACGATGCGAGCGGTGAGACCATTGTGGTGGGAACTGAGTTTGGCATTTTTGTCACTGACGACGGAGGAAGCAGTTGGACGATTTCCAATGAAGGCATGTCGACAGCTTCGGATGCTGCGACAGCGCCAGTGTTTGACTTGAAGCAGCAATTCCGTGAGAGCCATGCCTGGAGCAATGTCACCAATGGCGGTGCCATTTACGCGGGAACGCATGGTCGCGGAATTTTTGTCAATGGCATCGCGACAAACGTAAGCGAAGAGGATGTCGCGATGGACCAGGCGCCATGGCATGTGTTCCCCAACCCTGTGGTAGGAGGAAACATCCATTTGCCCAATCCAGGTTGGCAGGGTGCAGCCCAAGTGGAAGTGTATGACTTGAATGGACGTCGTTGGGTGAATCAACAAATCAACATCGGTGGCCTCGATCGTCATGCACTCTCTGTCGATGCCCTGCCTGCTGGTCACTATGTGGTGCGATTGGTGCAGGACGCGCAACAGCGGGTCTCCAAGTTCACGGTCATTCGCTGAGACCGAACGAGAAGAAACAGCAAAGGGAGCCTAGAGGGGCTCCCTTTTTGCTTGGTGATTCATCAACGTACGAGGCGGCCCGGGCGCTGGGTTTGAGGGCTGGGCGCCCTCGTCAAATCTGATGATGGATCAATCGGGCTTCCCCACCCTGGAGGCACACTGAGGTGTGATGGGTGATCCAATCACCCAGGTTCAGGTAACGGGCTTGGCCTCCCGCTATGGGCGTGTCGATGGGGGCATGTCGATGTCCAAACACAAACACATCAATGTCCTGGCCGTCCTTCGATGCCTTCAATGACTCTGCGTATTGAACGAGGTGCTCAAGGGCCATGTCACCGACCGGAAGCTCGCCCCGACGGCGGCTATGGGCTGACCAAGCATGTGCCAGAGCGATGCCTAGGTCTGGATGAACCCATCGGAAAGCCTGTTGGCAAAGGTTGGATTGAAACACTCGCTTGATGCGTTTGTACCTGGCATCACCGGGCCCCAAACCATCCCCATGACCCACCAAGCATTCGACACCGTCCCAGATACACCGGATGGGTTCTTTGTGGACCTGAACGCCCAACTCTTCAGAGAGATAGCCCATCGTCCACATGTCGTGATTGCCCGCATGAAAATGGACGGGCAAGCCTGCATCTGTCAATTCAGCCAGAGCACCCAGCACGCGGACGCCACCCTTGGGGACAGCCCTCCTGTACTCGAACCAAAAATCAAACAAGTCGCCCACCACATGGATTTCCGTGGCTTTCGCGCCTTGGGCGAATCCACGTCCTTCCGCTGCGTCACGCAGCCAAGCGACAAACCTCCTTTCACGCGCATGGGATGCAGCGGTGTTGGGTGCACCGAGGTGTAAGTCAGAGGCGAAATGAACGCAATGCGACATGCAAGCTTGGGTTCATTCTCCCAAGACACCGCGCAAGGCGGACTCGAGCATGGCGCCCCGCAAGTGAGTGGCAAGGACGCTTCCGTCGCGGTCGATCAGCATGGTGTGGGGAATGCTACTGATTCCATAGGCCTGGGCTGCCTCGTTACGCCATCCGCGCATGTCGCACACATGGTTGGGCCAAGTCAATTGGTCTTGTTCGATGGCACGTTGCCATTTGCCGGCGTCGCTGTCAAGGGATACAGAGAAGATCTCAAACCCGCGGTCCTTGTATTTCTCGTAGGCGCGAACAACGTTGGGATTTTCACGGCGACAGGGTCCACACCAAGAGGCCCAAAAGTCAAGCAAGACCACCTTGCCTCTCAAGTCGCTCAGTTTGCGCGTTTGGCCATTGGGATCGTTCATCACGATGTCCGGCGCCATGTCTCCTTGGATGTACCGCCCATTTTTGGCCTGCCGCTGCTGAGAGTTGCCGGCATTCATGTCCAAACGGCGTGGACGGTTGGCCACATCCAATTTGGATTTGATGATGCTGTAATAATGCGAATCGCCGGCTTCTTCTTTCAAATTGGAAAGCACTTGGCCAAACAACTCCTTGTGATCGGCAGCTTCAAGTGATTCCAGGGCGCTCAAGGCTGCCAAGGATTGACTGTGGGCCTGGACAAAGCTCACGCTTCTTTCGACGAGGCTGTCCTGCATGGCCTTCAACAGGTCAGCTGCGGCTTGGCGATTGCTGTCATCCCCCATTTTTGTATTGCGCTCTGCGGACATCATCCGTTGCTGAAGGGGCATCACGAAATCATAATACGTGGCCATGGTTCGGGATTCGGGTGACCCATTGATCGTTGCACCGACCAGGTATTTCATGCCCTCCACAGCTTTGCCTTCTACGTGGATGGTTTCCGTGCTGTCCGTGATGAGCACCAACGGATATTTTCGACCAACGAGCAGTTGGTGATAGCCTCTACGCAAGGGGTTGGTCGGTGTCAACACAAACGACCCCGAGGAATCCAGGGTGGTGTTGGCCACATTGACGAGGTTGCCATTGTTGAACGATCGCAAAAGCACCTCCGCACCTGATTCTACACCTTCGATGGTGCCCGAAATGGTGCCTGCTGGACCATGGGGCGTCGGGGCACTTTCGCAACCACTGAACAAGGCAATGAATGCGACGGTCAGAAGGATTGGGAATGTGCCAACGTATGGGAAGCGTGAAGCGCGGAGGGTCATGTCCAAGGATATGTGGTTCAACCTTGCGAAGGTAAGGTCTGCGTCCAGGATTCAAGGCATGACTCCACGTCCTTGGGATTTTCCCAGGTCACGGACATGTGAATCACCCAACATTCCCAACCCTCGAGCAGGGATTCAAAGGGCGCCATTCGGACGGCATCTTTGGGGGTTGTGACCAAGGTGTTCACCCCATGCTGCTCGCCCCACGCGGCCCACGCCTTGACATCATGGTCATCAAAGGGGTGATGATCGGGGTAATGCGCGATCCCCGCGGCATGGATTCCCAATTCCATCAGGGTCTCTCCCATGCGATGAGGCCGCGCGATTCCCGTCACGACCAAGGGTTGGATGGGTAAACTGCATTCGGTCGAGACCCGTTCCTCGCCGGCGTTTCGCCACCTCTCGCTTCCTGGTCCCTTGTCGACACGTTTCGCATGGCTGGTCAATCCTCGCTGAAGCCAAATCTTCGGTGTGCCCATCACCCAAGCGCCATCAGCCATGTCCTGGCCCAAGGCATGCGCGCTGAGGCTGCGCGACAAGGCCAACACCTCCGCACGATTGGCTCGGGATGGAAGGTCACGCCAGCCTCCGGCAGGCACCAAACCCCACCACCCTCGAGGTTTTTCAGTGATTAAGACCACGCTGTGGTTGGGCTTGAGTCGTCGGTGCTGAAAACCGTCGTCCAGGACCACAATCTCAAGGGATGGTCGGTCGTCCTTCATTTGTTGGAGAGCGGTCAAACGATCGGCGCATACCGCCACGTGTACACTGGGTCGTTGCCTTTGAATCATCCACGGCTCATCGCCTACTTCCTGCCAATGCGAGGCCTCCGAAACCCAACGGAACCCGCGGGTCGTTCGGCCAAACCCCCGGCTCAGCACACCTACACGCCCCGATCCTATGCGGCGTTCGAGGCGTTCAGCCACATCCAACACGGTGGGTGTTTTTCCCGTTCCACCGAGTTGAAGGTTGCCGATGACCACTGTGGGCAGGGCACCTGCGTCGGAAAAAAGAAGCCCCCTGTCGTACAACGCATGTCGCACACGCAACACGCACCCCCATGCCAGGGCCAAGGGAGACCACCACCATCCCATCCAAGGGTGAGGTCTGCCCAACACCTCGGTCCGTTCGGTGCCATCCATTGCACCGGGAAACTGGGTGGGAAAGTGTACCTTCGGGGTCATGGAGAATGCCCTGAAGGTACGTGACATCGCGGCTTGCCTCGAAGCATGGGCGCCACGACATGTGGCCGAATCCTACGACAACGTAGGCCTGTTGGTTGGGAATCCTTCCCAAGGGGTGAAAGGGGTGATGGTGAGTTTGGACTGCACGGAGGAGGTGGTGCGCGAAGCAATCGCTTCGGACTGCAACATGATTGTGAGTCATCATCCTTTGATTTTCAAGGGAATCAAGCGGCTGAACGGTTCCACGGATGCCGAACGCGCAGTCATGCTTGCCATCGAGCAAGGCATCGCCTTGTATGCCATTCACACCAATCTCGACAATGTCTTGACAGGGGTGAATCATCAGTTGGCGCTTTTGCTTGGGTGCGCTCCGCATACCCACAGGATTCTTCGCCCGATGGCAGGAGGGCTCGAGAAATGGACGGTCTTCGTCCCGACAGACCATGCAGAGGCCGTGAGGCAGGCCATGGCTCAAGCAGGGGCAGGTCATGTAGGTGCCTACGACCAGTGCAGTTTTGCCACGCCGGGCACGGGGACGTTTCGGGCATTGGACGGGGCGAAGCCTTTCGTTGGAGCCATGGGAGAGGTTCATCGAGAGTCGGAAATTCGGCTAGAAATGGTGGTGCGGAGCGAAGTCATGGCTGCTGTAGACAAGGCCTTGCACGACGCTCATCCCTACGAAGAAGTGGCTTTGGATCGGGTCATCCTGCAGAATGGTAGGAAGGATCTGGGAGCAGGCATGGTGGGGGAACTTCCTGCACCCATGGCGTGGAGGGATTTTGTCGATCAGGCCAAACACGCGCTTGGATGCACCCACGTCAAGCACACCGCTCCGACAAAGCCGGACGTGAAACGTGTGGCGTGTTGTGGCGGTTCAGGGGCATTTTTGATCGAAGACGCCAAGAGGGCAGGGGCTGATGTGTATGTCACGTCGGACATCAAATACCACGAGTATTTTCAGGCGGAAGGCGAGATTTTGTTGCTCGATGTGGGGCATTATGAGAGCGAATGGCAAACCAGCGGGTTGATTGCCAGCAAACTCAAGGAAAAATTCCCTAATTTTGCCGTCCGTTTGTCCGCAACCTGGACCAACCCCGTTTCGTTTCGCTGAACCCAAGACCGATTCCCAACCGAATGGCACAGACCAAGAAGTCCAGCACTGCTGAGGACAAGTTGCGCGCCCTCTACGATTTGCAAATCATTGATTCCCGCATTGACCGCCTTCGCGTGGTGCGCGGTGAATTGCCCCTTGAAGTCCAAGACCTCGAGGATGAACTCGAAGGCTTGCGCGCCCGTTTGGAGCGCATGGAAGAGGACAATGACCAAGTGAACCAGCGCATCATGGCGTACCAAATGCAAATCAAGGACAGCAATGCCTTGATTGAGAAGTACACCGAGCAGCAGAACAACGTTCGCAACAACCGTGAGTTTGAATCCTTGGCGAAGGAGATCGAATACCAAACCCTCGAAATTGAACTTTGTGAAAAGCGCATCCGTGAATGCAAGGCTCAACTCGAACAAAGGGCAGAGGGGTTGAACGGAACCCGCGAGCGCTTTGAACAGCGGCAAGCTGACCTCGAGGCGAAGCAAGCAGAGCTCGAGGCCATCATTGCGGAGACCCAAGCAGAGGAGGAATTGTTGCAGGACCACAGCGAGAAGATGGCTTCAAGCATCGACAATCGGTTGGTAAGTTCCTACCGCCGTATTCGCGGAGCTGCCAAAAATGGCTTGGCTGTCGTTCCCATCGAGCGCGAAGCCAGTGCGGGTTCCTTCATCAAAATCCCGCCCCAGCGTCAAATTGACATTGCCCAGCGCAAGCGCATCATCGTGGATGAGCACAGCGGCCGTATTTTGGTGGACAAGGAGTTGGCCGATGAGGAATTGACGCGCATGAACGAGTTGCTCGACAAGGAGCTCGCCAAGCTGAAGAAATAAGTCCCATGGACACAAGCCACCGGGGAGGAATGAACCCACAAGTGGCAAGCAAAAAGCCCACCGATTTCGGTGGGCTTTTTCGTGGGCTTTGTGCTGACATGGAGATTCACATCCATCCACTACATGCGCAAGCCCGCTCCAAACACCAAGATGGAAGATCTGCGATCAAGCATGCCAGGAGCAGAGGAGGAGAGGGCGCCCATGAAATAGTAATCTTCCTGATGCCAGGCTGTTCGCCAAGCCGCAGACACATGGACATTGCCGAGACGCAATCCACCCCCTATGCTCGCGTGAAAGCGGGTTGCATCCGCCACGATGGCATCTCCTTGAAATGGGGAGGTTGCCATGCCGCCGCCCCCTCGAATTCGCCATTGCCCCTCGTCACCTGCCCTAAACTCGAGTCCCACTCTCGCGGCATGGGAGGTTTGAAAGGCCTGTGCAACTGCATCATTTTCAACGGCGAAATCGTACCCTGAGGAAAGGAATCCGTCGCCGTCTTGGAGCGTCCCGGATGCCACATTGGTGCGCTCGTAGTCCGCATTGATGACACCAACCTTGCCCATCAAGAAGCTGGCACTTGCAGTGGTTCGTGAGGGGGTTTGAACGATGTATTCATAGTTGGAAGTAGGACTCGATGCCGTGGTTGTCGATCCGTCCATCCATGAGGCTGTGACATCGGTTGCGTAGGTATCAATCAGGGTGAGTCGAGCTCGTGTCTGGTGAGAAAGTCCGACGCGAAGGGCTTCCGAAACCCTGAAAAGCACCCCGCCACGAAGGAGCCATCCACGCCCATTCACAGCCAAATCCTCTTGGTAGGTCCACGACCGAAGATCTGACTCGTTGAGTGTGGCGGCTTCTGTGTGCGTAGACCGTTCATCAAAGCTCACCTTGGGAAGCCCTAGGGTCGCGCCAAAGTAAAACCACTCCTGGAATCCGGACCCAAAGGCGATTTGAGTCTCGGACATGCGTCCCTCTCGTTCAATCAGCCGGCTGACTTGCACGGGGCCATTCACGGCTGTGGCATACACATTCTCATTGTCCGGGAGCAGGACGCCTGCTTGCCATGCCAGGGCCGCGCCATGCGAAAAAATATCGCCATTCGTCAAGGCCTCATCTGTAGAAACATAGCCCCATTCCAAAGCATCCTCGATGGCCTGAGCGACAAAGACCTCAGACACCGTTTCTGAAGATTGTACGCCGTCGATGCGAATGCGTTGGGCAAAGGGCATACGGATTTGTCGACCCAGCGCGAGGGTGAAGAATGGCATGTCCGCGTCGACGCTCGGGTAGGTTAGTGCGATGCCAACATTGCTCGCTGTGACGGCATAGGCCACGGCACCCTCCTGTCTGAAATCCCATTGGCTGGTGGTTCCCGACCCCAACACGCCACACGTCATGGCCAAATCTCCTCGACGATACATCCCCAATCCTGCTGGGTTGACCCCCATGGATCCAAGATCGGCACCCAGCGCCCCAAAGGCCCCACCCAGCCCCATCGTTCTTGAAGACCCCAACGGGTCGACCCAGCTGTATCTCAGCACGTCAGTTTCATTTTGGGCCAATGAGTCAAGCGTACTTGCCAAGACAAGAACGCCTTGAAGCATCCACAACAACGCGGGACGTCTCATTGCCTTCCACCTGAGCGTCCGCTGGAGCGGCTTCCCCCTGAACCCGAGCTTCCTCCACGCGATGTTCCACTTCCTCCTGAAGAGGATGGCCGGGTGCTTTCTGAGGATGGTCGGGTGCTTCCGGACGAGGGCCGTTGGTTGGTACCCGATCCAGACCAGCTGTTGCTGCGTGAGTTGCTCGGTTGGGAATTGTTCCGCGTCGAAGGACGCGTCGTTCCTTGTGACTGACGCCCGGAAGTCCGTGGTGTTGTCGCCGGTGTCGTCTCAGGCGACGAGCTCGTTCCATACGTAGACCGCGTCGACGAGGAAGGAACCGTTCGAGGCGTGGTGTTGGGTGCCACGCGTTCTGAACGCCAAATGGTCCATGGCTCACTTGAAGGGGCCGTTTCTTCCGTTTTGTTGGTGATCAAACGCCCCCCTGATCCATTCGAATTGATGCCGCTCGATGTCCAAATGGGTGTGCGAGGAGCGACAAAGGAATTGCCAGTGGTGTACACATCCCCCCCTTGTCCTCCGTTGCCCCATGAGGTCCATCCACCGCCGTAGGGGTTGTACCCCCATCCGCCGTATGGATAGGAACCCCATCCAGTGTTGTAGGGATTCATGCCGTACATCCCCATCCCATAGCCACCAAATCCGTAAGGGTTCGAGCCCCAATTGTTGCCCATGTAGGGGTTCATGTTCCATCCCGAGTTCCATCCCGAATTCCACCCCATCGGACTGCCATAAGGGTTGTAAGGGTCGTAAAATCCTGGAGAATAGGGAGAATAGCCGCCATAAAAAGAACTTCCAAATGGATCGTATGGATTGGGGCCAAACCCCGCAGCTCCGTAGGGCGACATGTATCCCCGCAACATAGACCTACCCCTTAAACTTTGGGGTACGTAGCCAAAGTCGCTTCGGAAGTTGTCCCCCGCTCTCGTGTCGATGCCTTGTTCGGCGTTGTACCCGGCTTGTTCATAAGCGTAGGCCAAATACTCTGCATCCGTCACAAAAGTCTCACCGCGCGACAAATACAATTCGTCATCTTCCAAGCTTGACATGTGTTTGGACAAGGACCCACATCCTGCAGACAAGGTCAAAATCAAGAGCGGGGTCCAAAGCTTGCACCCAGAGAGATGGAAGGAGGGAGTTGGGTAAGTCATGTTCCGTGGTTCAAGGTAAGACATTCCGTAGTTTTGCGTGACCTCAGCGGTCTCAAACCTCACCACACAAACCATACCAAAATGGCCAGCAAGCTCACCTCGCGTGAAGAAGACTACAGCAAGTGGTACAACGAACTCGTTGTGCAGGCGGACCTCGCCCAGCACAGCGACGTGAAGGGGTGTATGGTCATCAAGCCCTATGGGTTCGCGATTTGGGAACGGATGAAGGACGTGCTTGACGGCATGTTCAAGGACACAGGCCACGTCAATGCTTATTTTCCGCTTTTCATTCCCAAGAGTTACTTGAGCAAGGAAGCGGCCCACGTGGAAGGCTTCGCGAAGGAGTGTGCCGTGGTGACACACTACCGTTTGAAAAACGACCCCAACGGAGGAGGTGTGATTGTCGATCCCGATGCCAAACTCGAGGAGGAACTCATCGTTCGCCCGACCTCCGAAACCATCATTTGGAACACCTACAAGGGCTGGATCCAAAGCTACCGCGACCTCCCCCTCCTCGTGAACCAGTGGGCCAACGTGGTGCGCTGGGAGATGCGCACGCGCCTGTTTTTGCGCACGGCGGAATTCCTCTGGCAGGAAGGCCACACGGCCCACGCGACCAAGGACGAGGCCGTCGAAGAAGCCAAGAAGATGCTCGAGGTCTACGCGGACTTCGCGGAGAACTTCATGGCGATGCCCGTCATCAAAGGCGTGAAGACCGAGAGCGAGCGCTTCGCGGGCGCCGAGGACACTTACTGCATCGAGGCGCTCATGCAGGACGGCAAAGCCCTGCAGGCCGGCACCTCCCACTTCTTGGGCCAAAACTTCGCGAAGGCGTTCGACGTGACGTTCGCGGACAAGGAGGGGGGACAGTCGCACGTTTGGGCTACGTCGTGGGGCGTCAGCACCCGACTCATGGGTGCCCTCATCATGACTCACAGCGACGACCAAGGCCTTGTGCTTCCTCCCAAGCTCGCCCCCATTGAAGTCGTCATCGTCCCCATTTACAAGGGCCCAGAACAAATGGAAGAGATCGTCGCCAAGTGCCAAGCGGTCGCCGACGAGCTCAAGGCTGCCGGCATTCGCGTCAAGCTCGACGACGACGACACGAAGCGGAGTGGTTGGAAGTTCGCCGAGTACGAACTCAAGGGCGTGCCCCTGCGCATCGCCATGGGACCTCGTGACCTCGAAAAGGGCACGTGCGAGCTCGCCCGTCGCGACACGAAGACGAAAGATTTCGTGTCGCTCGACGGCCTCGCCGCCCACGTCCGCGAGCAACTCGACGACATCCAGAGCTCCCTCACGGCGCGCGTCCACGACCGCATGCGCGAGAACACCCACGTCGCCGACACGTGGGACGAGTTCCTCGCAGCCCTGGACAAGGGCGGCTTCGTGAGCGCCCACTGGGACGGCACCGCCGAGACGGAAGAGTGGATCAAGCAACAGACCAAGGCCACCATCCGGTGCATCCCTTACGAGGGCGACACCACGCCCGGTACCTGCGTCAAAACCGGCGCCCCGAGCGCCCGCCGCGTCCTCTTTGCCAAAGCTTACTGACCCCAATCCGCCCATGGACACCAACCTCCCCATCGGCCTCAACGCCGAAGACAGCGCCACCCTTAGCAAGGAACTCAACGCGTTGCTTTGCGACCTCCACGTCTTCTACCAGAACGTGCGCGGTTTCCATTGGAACGTTCAAGGCCAAAACTTCTTCGAACTCCACCTCAAATTCGAAGAGTTCTACACCGATCTCCAGCTCAAAATTGACGAGGTTGCCGAGCGCATCCTCACCTTGGGCGGCACCCCGCTCCATTCGATGCAGGACTATGTGGCTGGCGCGACCATCCCTGCCGTGAAGGACGTGAAGGACGGCGTCGAGGCGGTCCGCCACTGTGCGGCAGCCTTCGGCGTGCTCCTCGTGCGGGAACGCGCCCTCCTCTCCCTGAGCGACCAGGCCAACGACGAAGGCACCAACGCCCTCATGAGCGACTACATCCGCGAGCA